>NZ_QTUL01000002.1:0-506312 GCF_003435675.1 Blautia sp. AM23-13AC
CGCCTCCTTTGATTTTGAGTTTGGCTTGCGACACCATTCTCATTCTATCACAGTCCAGTTTTTACCATGCTTTATAACGTCTCCTGATACGCCCGATCAATCAGCTTCTTTGCCTTCTGAAAGTCTTCTGCCGTCTTGATTGACACTTCTAGCTCCCCCGTTCCGTAATGTCCAATCCCGCGGGTATCTCTTGTGAATCCTTCTTCCAGTTCAACAGTGTCCGGGTCGAGTTTCATTCGGAGCAGGATCTGTTTGTTATAAATTTCAATGCAGAAAATGTTCTGCACTTTCTTATAGGCCAAATACAGCTTCAATTGGTTTGGAACAAGATCGTCTCCCAGCGATTCGATGTAGTCACAAAGCGCCGTATATAATGTTTTGAAATGGCTGCTTGCTGATGACAGCTTCTCTAAATGTGTTTTCTGTGTGTATGTACTACTTGTTGTTGAAATGGTTGATGTTTCCGTTACTGGCTTTGCCACCGGTGTGTTCAGATGTTCAAACAGCAACAGATCTTCCCCATATTTCCGATATTTCACCAACTTGATATTCCTCTGCATCTGATTCACTGCATGCACGTCGTATTTCGTAAAATCATTTGCAATACAAATCACACAAGGCACCGACCAATCAATCTGGTCTGCTACTTCCATACCCAATTTTTCAATCACAAGCAGTTTGAAATCCGCTTTGTGATCCAGAAGCCAATCCAGATAGAATAATCCCTGATTAATTACGTTCTCGCTCGAGCTTCTCTTATACTCAAAAATCACTGGGCTATTATTTTCATCAATTCCGATGCTGTCCATTCTTCCGGATGTGATCATATATTCACTTTTCAGAAAACGAACGCCGAAAAATGTCTCCATGTTCTGCTCTATCGTTGTTTGCAGTTGTTTCTCCAATACTACCGTGGAAGAGGTGCGCTCTTTCACAACCGTTCCGACCTCAAAAAGTTTTATTTCCGACACTGCAGTTTCTCCTTCCCTGTCGCAAGATATATGTTCATTATATCGTACCTTCTTACAAAATACTATTGTAAAACATTCTTTCCTCAGGCATTCCCATCAAAAAAGGCCGCAGCTCCGCAAAGCTGTGACCTTTTCCCAATATTACCAATATGCTATTTCCGATACACCGTCTTCCCCCGTGCAACGACTTCCTGAATCTCTAGTCCCTGATCCAGTACGCAAAGATCCGCATCATATCCTTCCCGGACCTTGCCTTTTCCTTTCAGTGACAGGATCTCTGCCGGGTTTGCCGTAATCGTCGAAATTGCGGTTTCCAGCGGAATTCCCGCTTTCTCCACGCATTCTTTTACTTCTTTCAGCAAACAGCTCGACTGGCCCATGCCCATCCGCAGGAATTCTCCCTTCTCATTAAAGATCGGCAGACTGCCCTGACCGTCGGATGAGATGGTGATGTGTTTCGGATTCACGCCTGCATCCAGCATGCGGCGGATTCCTTTGCACACGCGGACTTCATCACAGACAGTTTCCCAGTAATCGATCTCTTCATTTCCGGTGAAATCGACCGCACCGCCCTTTACGGCGTATTCAATTGCCTTCTGGAACAGCTTCTCGTTCCGGTTGACATGGGTCGGGAGGAACTGGCTGGCCGGGATTTCGGTTTCGCTGATGACGCGTTCGATCAGCTCCATACATCTTGCACCGTCGCCAAGGTGGACATTGATCACTCCCGCTTTCCCGGAAAGAACACCGCCGAGGCGCGTGTCTGCTGCCAGTCGGGTGAATTCTTCGAAGGTCGGCTGTGAGGATCGGTGGTCCGAGATGGCGATTTCGCCGGTTCCGATGATTTCTTCGATCATCATGATATCTTTCGTAATTCCATCCGTCAGTGTACGCACCGGAACCTGATAGCTGCCGGTGTAGCACCAGGCGGACATGCCCTGCTCCCGGAGGCCTTTTGTTTTTGCCACGAGCGCGCACATGTCACGGCCAATGCCGTCAGTTCCGAGGCAGCCGACAACGGTTGTCACACCGAACTTGTTCAGGCCTTCCATCGTCGCCTCCGGGGTGCGGTTGGCAAAGCCGCCCTCACCGCCTCCGCCGAGCACGTGAACATGGCAGTCAACAAAGCCAGGTGTCAGGACAAGTCCGGTTCCGTCTACGGTCTCCGCGCCAGAGAGCAGGCCGTCTGCCGTTATCGTGCCGGCATCTGCGATCTTGACAATTTTATCATACACAGTAAGAACGTCTTTTCTTCCGAGGTGTTCCGGCGCATAGACGTCTATGTTCTGAAATAATATCATTTTCTCTCACTCCTCTTAAAATCCAATGGCAACCGCAATCAGAATCGTAATGACTGCTCCAATCATCAGTATCCCTAAGAATTTCCACATGAATTTGATCCAGTTCGACCACTCGATTTTTGCAATCGCCAGGGAGCCGATCAGACAGCCGGAGGTCGGGACGATCAGGTTTGTGAAGGCATCACCGAGCTGGAACGCAAGGACGGATGTCTGGCGGGATACGCCGAGAAGATCCGCGAGCGGTGCCATGATCGGCATGGTGATCGCCGCCTGACCGGAGCCGGATACGACGAAGAAGTTGAAGACCGACTGGAACACATACATCAGCACGGCTGCGGCTGCACCGGAAAGACCGGCCAGTGCCTGTGAGATGCCGTACATAATGGTGTTGATAACGGTCGGTGTGGTCGGATCAGAACCGCCGAGCACCTGCATGATGCCCTGTGCCATCGCAACAACGAGTGCTGCGCCGATCAGGTCTTTTGCGCCGTCTTTGAAGGAAACGGCAATGTCGTTCACTTTCATGTCATTCAGATGGAAAATGACACCGATCACACCTGCCACAATTCCCATGATGAAGAACTGGGTTGCGATTTCGGCCATGTAATAGCCTTTTGCCATAACGCCCCAGATGACCCAGACAACGGTAACGGCCAGTGTTACCAGAACTAAGATATGGCCGATGCCGAAGGAATGGCCCTCGTCGATGCCTGTTTTTTCGTTCTGATCACGGAAATACTGGTCGCTTTCGTAAGCAACGGAGATTTCCGGGGTCTTTTTGACTTTTGCTGCATAGAACATGGTCATGCCGCAGCCAAGAGCGGTGAATACGACCCACATCACCATACGGAAACCTGCGCCGGAGAAGACGTCAACGCCGGCGATTCCCTGTGCGATTCCGACGGAAAACGGGTTCATCCAGGAAGATCCAAAGCCGATCTGTGTTGCCACGTACGTAACAAGCACGGCAATGACGGTGTCGTATCCGACAGCGACAAACAGCGGGCAGAGGATCATGGTGAACGGAAGGGCCTCTTCTCCCATTCCGAACACGGCTCCGCCGAGGGAAAACAGGACGAAAAGGACCGGGATCAGCAGTTTTTCGGCTCCTTTTGCTTTACGGATCAGGCCGATCAGACCGGCTTCAACGGCTCCGGTGCGGATCATGATACCGAAAGCGCCGCCGACTACCATCAGAAATGCGATGATTTCGATGGCGGAGCTGCTGATAATTCCGTTATACATATAATTGAAAAATCCGGTTCCGCCGTCGCCGCTGAACAGTGCAACACCTTCTGTGACCGGTTTTCCTGCAGCATCGGTCAGATACTGGAAGCTTCCGTCTTTGATGACGGTACGGGTCTTTTCTACCCCGTTCATCAGGTACGTGACATCCTCCGTCTCGTAATAGCCTTTCGGGACGAGGAAAGTCATGACGGCCGCGATAACCACCACAAAAAAGATGATAATGTAGGTATCCGGCACGTTAAATCCCCTGTTGAATGATTTCAGGCCTTCGCCTTTCTTTTTGCTCATATTTTGAGATTTCCTCCATTTGATATTCTATTCTCGTTTTTAACACGCATGGATTAGTGTACCATAGATCATAGAGGAAAGTCACTGAAAAAATCAAAAAAGTAACAGAAAAATTTTCCATTCGGATTTTTCTGCCGGCTGTGTGCAATGTCATGCATAACATGATTGTATAGAAAGACAAACAATTCCTTTTTGGGTTTCCTGCTCCCCGTCTCTTATGCTATACTTGGAAAGTTGTTCTAACAGTAATACAAATCTAATACAGAAAGCGAGCTTTTCAAATGAATTCGTTCAAACCAATGCTACTCACTTCTCTGAAGTCCTATGACCGCGCGCAGTTTGCCAAAGATGTGACTGCCGGTATCATCGTTGCGATCATTGCACTTCCTCTTTCTATCGCACTGGCTCTTGCTTCCGGCGCTTCATCTGCCGGTTTTTGACATGAAACTGATTCAGTCGGCGATTCCAAATGCGTTTACGATCGCGGTGCTTGCGGCGATTGAGTCGCTTCTCTCCTGTGTTGTTGCGGACGGCATGATCAACAGCAAGCATCGTTCGGATACAGAGCTGATTGCACAGGGTGCTGGAAATATTGCTTCTGCGCTTTTCGGCGGTATTCCGGCTACGGGAGCGATTGCCAGAACGGCGGCAAATATCAAAAACGGCGGACGCACGCCGACAGCTGGGTCTATGTAGACGATGATTCCCCGGCGGTGGATGAACATCTGCAGAAGCTGCCGCTGGAAATCCGTGTATACGAGATCACAGGACCGCTCTTCTTTGGCGCGGCGGATGCGATTGAGCACATCGTGGTAAAGGATTTCACAAAATGTCTCGTTCTCCGGATGCGGAGCGTACCGGCGATCGACAGTACAGCCATGAATGCACTCCAGAATCTGACGAAGCTCTGCGAATCGAAAGGGATCACCATCGTCTTCTCTCATGTGAATGAGCAGCCGATGAAGGTGATGAAAAAATCCGGCTTTGTGGAGCTTGTCGGAGAAGAAAATTTCTGTTCGAATATTTCGGATGCATTAAAGCATGCGGAGGAGCTGATTTCGAGATAATGTGAAACTGCAGCTGCCGCAGCATCTGGTCTGTATCACCTGTGATCCTTTCTCCTTTATGCCGGATAGCTTCTACACATAAAAAAGGCTGCCGTGCTGAGTACTGACCTATGCTTTTCCGTTCATCACGCAGTTAATCTTTTTCTCATCGTAAAACATCAGTATCAGTCCGCCTGCGCCGCAGAATACAGCTGCACCGAACGCCGCATTGATCCAGCTGTTTTCATTCACCGGTGACCAGAACACCAGCACGGTGGAAAGTGCCAGCGGCAGGGACGCGCCTTTTAAGAACGGGATCCGCCGTCCGTTTTTTGAAGTGCACCGGTCTGACCAGGACGCAATCATCGGATCAGTGAATGCATCAAAAATTCTTCCGAAGGCTGTGATCCCTCCAATGATGGTAAAAACCCCGAAAATCACCAGCCCCTGCGGTATGAATACCGTCTGTCCCTGGCTGATTGCGGTTTCATCCGGCTGATAAAAGTACACCAGCCAGTTCGATATGATACCAGACAGCAGCGCCCATCCAAACTGGCCTGCTGCGAACTGCCATATCTTTGCCGTTGTTAATTTTTTCATTTTGCTTCCCCCTGTTTTGTCTTCTCCTGTTTTTATACCGTCCAAATTTTTACATTTTTTCCAGAAAAGGCGATTCCAAGTTTGATGACTTCCGTAACCCCTTCCTGCCGCATTTCTGTATCGTATCGCTGTGTTTCAATCTGGTTTAATGCTTCTTTCGCTAATTTTTTCAGTGTGTCTTCTGTAATCCCCTTTTTCCATTTTAGTTCCATCAGAATGCCAGGATACCGGAGTTCTCGCGGGAACAGGCTGATATCGTACCGTCCCTCTCCGAATTCCCGGTTGGATGTGATTTTATACTGTTGATCCAGCAATGCAATCAGTCCCAGTACCAGTCCATGGTAAAAACCTTCTGCGCCCGCATCGTAAAAACTGATCGACTTGTCCATATATTCTGCAATCGCACTCTGCAGCTTTTTCACGTCATTCGTATACAAACTTTCCGCAATCTGATCTGCTGTTGTCCTCGTTACTGCTCCAATCTGCAGCAGATAGGATACAATCTCGGCTTTGTAAACTGCCGCAATCTCCCGGTTGGGGATAGATACCTCGCACAGATAAGCGCCGTCTGTCTGCAATTCTTTTTTGGGTGTCTTCAGATATCCGGCGACCAGAAGCAGACTATAAATACTTGCGGGCTCTTCCAGCAGTGACCGGTACACTACATTTTGATCAATTCTCGCAACCACTCGCTCTCCCTGCAGCAATGCATACAATTTCTCTATGACATCCTCTGTCGCTGTCTTCAGAACTTCTTCCAGAATTTCATTCTTTCCGGTGTTTACCCAATATGCCTTTGGAATACACCCCTGTGCAATATAGTTGACCACGGACCAGGGATTGTAAATTTCTTCTGCGCCAAAAAGATATCCGTCATACCAGGTTTTAAGCTCTGCTTCTTTTTCGAGAGCACCGTAATCCCGCAGCATTTTATGGACTTCTGCACGGGTAAATCCAAAGTATTTATCATATGTCTCATCCAGAATGGAATTTACCGTCAGATTATTCAAACCACTGAATATACTTTCCTGTGCAATCCGCAGAATTCCAGTTAAAAAACCGTACGACAGATGCCGGTTGTCTTTGAATGCGCCGGAAAAGAAATTCCGCATAAATCCAACAATTTCTTCATAAAACTTTTTCGAATAGCCTTCCTGAATCGGTGCATCATATTCATCGATCATAATGATCGGTGCTTTTCCATAATGTTCATGAAGCATTTTGGAAAGTTTCTGCAGAGACGAGGAGAGCTCTACTTCATTCGCCTGACCTGCCAGTATTTTCCGAAAATAATCCTTCTCGTATGGTTCCAGTTTCTCACTCATCCCCAATTCCTTATGTCTGCCGAACTCTTCCTGTACCAGCTCTGCAATTTTTGCAAAAGTCAGTTCCCAGGACGCAAATTTTATATCTTTAAACGTCAGAAAAATAACCGGATATTTTCCCTGATGCTCTCGGTATTCTTCTCCACATTTCCAGATTTCTTTGTCCCGGAAATACTGGCTGGTATCTGTATCGGAAATTTCAAAGAAAACGCGAAGCATATCCATATTCAACGTCTTTCCAAATCGTCTCGGCCGCGTAAACAGTGATACCAGTGGTTTTCGATCCAGAAATTCTTTGATCATTCCTGTCTTGTCCACATAATAATATTCCGACTGTGCCCGTACGTAATCCGATATTCCGATCGGGAGTGGCTTTCTTGCTTCTTTTTCCTCTTTTTTTACATACTTTCCTGACAGTACTCTGCCGTCTGCAGGTTTTTCTGCTCCATCTGGAATCCGCCAGCTCTTTCCTTCTTTTACGACACCTGGAATTTTACCTGTTTTACAGAAAGTTGTTACGGTACGCTCTGTAACGCCCCACTGTTTTGCCATTTCTTTACAGCTTTTCATCTGTATCCTCCTTTCCGGCATTCTTCTTTCTGATTATTCTATATTATTTTCGGAAATATATCAATTAATGTTTTATATTTTTCCGAATATTGTCATCATTTTTCATCTCTGCCTTCGCTTTTCTCGCAATCCCCTGTGTGCCGTTCAGGATGCTCGCGCGAGTGACTTTGTCGTTGCCGTATTTCTGGCGGATCGCGTCGAGGGCGGCATCGAGTTTACGGCTTTTCTCCTTCTTTTCGGGATCTTCGAAGAGGGAGAGCTGTTCGAAATCGTCTTCGGTAAGACCGGTCACGGCGACGCCGATCAGGCGGAGGGGCTCGCCTTTCCAGGATTCGCGGAAGAGCTGTTTGGCGCAGCGGTAGATTTCATCTGTCACATCGGTCGCATTGGGGAGTTTGGTCTGGTGTGAACGGTTTCGAAACTCGAGAGTGCGAAACGTTACGGAAACGGAGGTGCATTTTTTCTTTTTCCGACGCATGCGGGCGGCTACGATGTCGCACTGGGCGAGAAGGATCGGATTCACCTGTTCGATGGAGATGATGTCCTCGTTGAAGGTCGTCTCGGCGCTGAAGCCTTTGGCCTCGTCGGGCTGCGCTTTTACAGGGGAATCATCGATGCCGCGGGCGTACTGGTAGAGCTGATGGCCGTTTTTCCTGCCGATCAGCGTCTGAATATCCGCTTCGCGCGCATGCGCCAAGTCTCCGATTGTGCGGATTCCGGCCTCGATCAGTTTCTTTTCGGATGCTTTTCCGAGGAACAACAGCTCGCGTACCGGAAGCGGCCACATTTTTTCGGGGATTTCTTCTGGGAACAGAGTGTGTACTTTGTTTGGTTTTTCGAAATCAGATGCCATTTTGGCCAGGAGTTTATTTGTGGAGATTCCAATATTGACGGTAAATCCAAGCTCCTCGTAAATCCGGTCCTTGATTTCGTGCGCCGCCGCAATCGGGTCCGGATACAGAAGGGAAGTTCCCGTCATATCGAGGAATACCTCATCGATCGAAAAGGATTCCATGACCGGGGTGTAGGAGGCGCAGATTTTCTTGAAGGCACGGGAACACCTGACGTAGAGGTCGAAATCACTCGGGACAATGACCATGTTCGGACATTTCCGCAGTGCCATTGCCACAGGTTCACCGGTCTGGACACCGCATTTTTTCGCCGGGATCGACTTTGCCACAACGATTCCTGTCCGCTTCGTCGGATCGCCGCCGATACAGGCAGGAATGTCCCGCAGATCCGGCAGTCCCTCTTTGATCCGCCGCACCGACTCCCAGGATAAAAAGGCGCTGTTGACATCTACGTGAAAAATCAGGCGTTCTGTTGTCGCCTTCGTTTGTTCTTCTCTCATTTTTTAACCCTCTTTCAAATTCTGCTGCTCTCTATGCAAAAAACAGCAGACCTGCTTTTGCCAGAAAGAAAAGAAGAAGGATCTGCGCCGCCAGCATCAGCGGGACTCCAATCGTGAATTTCTTTTTTCTTGTCTTGTGATGAAACAGGTGCATGCCCAGCAAGGCTCCCACCGAGCCGCCGGCTGCCGCAAGTCCAAGCAAGGTGGAAACGCGGATTCTCCATTTTCCCCGCACCGCACTTCGTTTGTCGATTCCATAGACTGCTATGGTAATGATATTAATACAAATCAGGTAACTCCACAATACTGTCTGTAAGATCGAATGTTCCATTTTTTACGCACCAGCCTTTCTTTTTTCAAAAAAGGCAGCGTTTTTCTGCGCTGCCTTTTTCAAACTCTTTTCAAAATTACTTTTTCTCCAGAAATATTTTTCTGGTCACAAAATTGTATACCATAACAATCGCCGTCGCGAATACTTTCGCGATTGTGTAGATCAGGTTATGGCCTATGTTCTGCTGCAGTGCAACATTACCGCCGTAGATCGGGCCTACGACGATCCAGATCAGGAAACTGTTGAGCAGCATGCCGATCAGGGAAAGGACGACAAAGGTGATGAACTCGACTTTTTTGTTCATTTCTTCTTTCCGCTCAAAGACAAATTTGAAGCTTAAAATGTAATTTGCAATGACCGATACGGTAAATCCGGCAACGGAACCGATGAGGGATGCCGCTTCAAAGTAAGAGCTGGAAGTCAGCGCCATCACAAGATTCAGGACAATAAGACCGGTCACGTAGTCGATGCCGAAGCTGATAACGCCGACGATACCGAATTTCACAATCTGTGCAAATAATTTCTTCATGTTTTTCCTCTTGTTTCTTCTATTATTTTCGAGTCAACGACTCTATGAGAATACCATATCACGGCAGTTTTTTCAAGTTTCCGTATTGTTTTTCCTCACGTCAAAAACGCCGGATTTCACATACAAACATGAAATCCGGCGTCTTTGAATTTCTCTAAATCTCCCGTTTCTCCATAAATCTTACACTGATCCCATACGAAATCAGCACAACTGCGATGCTTACCGCAAAAATTCCCGCCTGTCCAGGAACGTTTCCCGTGATGGTGCCAAGCAGCTCCGCGATCGTAAACTGCCCGTTGAAGCCCGACTCTGCCAGCGATACACCGATTTTCTGCCGGTCCTGCAGTGTGATCTCTGTGATCGGTTTTCCAAAGAGTTCGATCGTTCCGCTTTCCGCTTTTACAAGGCCGAGCATCAGGCGGATCGCCGTGCTCTTTCCTGCTCCGTTTTTTCCGATGAGTCCGGTGATTCTTCCCTCCGGAACTTCGGTCCGTTTTGAGCCCGGTGAAGAAAAAGAGGTGAAAAAGCTCGATTTTGACCAGCGGATTTCCGCATCCATCCACAACCATCATCACTGATGCGGTTTTTGTCCGTACCTTCGGAAGAATGGGCCGACCTCTTTTCGCGGGCAGGCTCATTCCGTATCTTATGATTTTCAGGAGACTTTTTATGTCCGAACTTAATTTTTATCTTCTTCAGATCAACGATGCTTTATTTCCAATCGGTGCGTATTCACACTCGCAGGGACTCGAGACGTAAATCTCTTTCTCTCACGATCGGAGCACGCAGATACCCTTCTGGAGGAAATCCGGGAATTTCTTGCCTCCGATCCGGAAATTGACGGCGGCGCAACTATACTTTCCTGCGGTGATCTTGCAGTTCGTATTTTCGGTCTACGCGCGCAAAGGCTGCAGCAAATGGCGGAAAAAATAAAGTCTGCATATGACAAATTTTTATAACTGTCTATTCAAGTCGTTCACTTTTCCCTTCGTCAAATTTCGCAGAAAAAATGTCAAAATAAGGATATGACAACCTCTTCAGAATGTGATAAAATAACTTTCGTTTTAAGCGAAGATAAAACTTATTTTACCATCATTTCGAGGAGGTTTTCTCATGGAAAAAGACATGACAAAGGGAAGTCCGCTTCCGGTCATTCTGCAGTTTACGCTGCCGCTGATTATCGGAAACATTTTCCAGCAGCTCTACAACATGGCAGACACGATTATCGTTGGCCGATATGTCGGAGCGGATGCACTGGCTGCAGTTGGTTCTACGGGAACGATTATGTTCCTGGTGCTTGGATTTGCGCAGGGCATCACAGCAGGCTTTACGGTTCTGACATCGCAACGGTTCGGTGCAAAGGATACGCGCGGAGTAAAGCGAAGTGTGGCAAACGGCATTCTACTGGCTCTCCTTTTCACGGTTGTCCTGACGTTCTTCAGCATGATCTCCATGCGGCCGCTGCTGCATCTCATGAACACACCGGAAAATATTTTTCAGGACGCTTATTCCTATATTATGATTATCTGCGGTGGCCTGATCGCTACGATTTTTTACAATCTGCTTTCCTCCTATCTGCGTGCAGTAGGAAACAGCCAGACTCCGCTGATGTTCCTGATTTTTTCGGCTGTATTAAATGTTCTTCTGGATCTGCTTCTCATCATTCGTTTTAAAATGGGCGTTGCGGGAGCCGGATATGCAACCGTTTTCTCCCAGGGAATTTCTGCTGTGCTCTGTCTTTTTTATATTTATCGCTCCATGCCGGATATGTGGCCGGAAAAACACCACTGGAAGCTTCATGCGGCAGATTCCCGCCATCAGCTCTCGATGGGCATTCCGATGGCACTCCAGTTTGCCATCACCGCATCCGGCACAATGATTATGCAGGCTGCCATTAACCTGTTCGGCTCGGAGGCAGTTGCCGCTTTCACGGCGGCCTGTAAGCTGCAGAATCTGGTCACACAGGGCTTTTCCGCAATGGGACAGACGATGGCAACCTACAGCGGGCAAAATTTCGGAAAGGGCGATATTCCACGGATTAAAAAGGGAGTTCGCGCTGCACTTCTGACTTCCATCACATATTCGATCGCAGCCGCTGTTCTCGTCTTCCTTCTTCTGAAGCCATGTCTTTCCCTCTTCTTCTCGGGTGATGTCGATATGGCCGCCATGATGCCATGGGCAAAGACTTATTCCTATATGTGTGCTCTTTTTTATGTACCGCTCTGCACCATCTTTATTTTCCGAAATGCAATGCAGGGTTGCGGCTACGGCTTTCTACCTATGATGGGCGGTGTTTCTGAACTCTTTGCGCGCCTTATTGTAGCTGTGATTGCCATAAAAGTCATCAGCTATCCGCTCGCCTGCTTCTGTGACCCGGCAGCCTGGGTGACGGCAGCTGTCTTTACCGGTGTTTCGTATCTGTTTGTCATGAAGGATATCGACAAAAAGTATAATTCAAAGATACCGACGGCTCCGATCAGCTGACATTTTTCATACCAAACGCAAAACTGCGCGGAATGCACGATTCTGAAATGCATTCCACGCAGTTTTTTGTATTTACAGGATTACAGATTCAGTTTTGCTTTCTGCAGACTTACACAGGAACGATGATATGTGAGTGTCATCGTCAGATAAATGACGCCCACGACAATGACTGCGAGAATACCGGTATGGAACACCAGATGCAGGATCATCGTCGCACACAGCAGGATCTGAATCATCTTGCCCAGCGCCATATAGGCCTTATAGGCACTCTGATATACCATCTCTTTTTCTGCCTCATCGCAACTTGCCATCCAGTCTTTCTGGAAGTTTTTTGAGTTCATATCGCCTCTCTTCTCCGGGTGAGCTGCCTGAACCATTTTTACATAACGCATCTGATAATAGCCATAGAGAAAGAAGTTGATACAAAACAGAGCACAGGTTGCCAGGAATCCGGCGAGCTCTTTTCCCGATGCTTCTTCCAGCCAAGAACGGGAAAAGGTAAATGTCAGCACGATGATATCGCAGACCTGCGAAATCACATTGCAGTTCATCAGCATCGCGCCGTATTTCTCTTCTTCATAGCTTAAGACTTCGTACTGTTCATCCTCTGCTTCTTCGAGATGCTTCATCGTATCCTTTAATTTCCGGCTGTAAAATTCCATCAGGACAATGCTTACAACGAAAATTACCGCAATGATCGGCAGTGCCAGCGGGCGGACCAGATCGCTCAGATCACTCATGCCATTTTTCACACCGAACGTCATAAAAATTCCGACAAAAAAACCGCAGACTCCGCCGATTCCCAGATAAATCAGCATCCGCTTCGTCAGCTTTCCGTAGGAATTTGGTTTGTTCCCCTGTTTTTCTTTCATGGTTCATCCTCCTCATATTGAAAAATATCTTCTACTTTTACTTCACAGATTTTTGCAAGTTTTAATGCCAGTGTCACCGACGGTGAATAGTCTCCCCGCTCAATCAGGCTGATGGTCTGTCTCGATACTCCCGCCATTTTTCCAAGGTCGGTTTGGTTGATGCCAAGCTTCGAACGGTACTCTTTTAACTGATTGTACAGCGGCATCGCAGTATCTCCTTTCACTTTATTTTTAGATGAGCTCTCTATTTGACAACTTTTCTTGTCATCTACTACTCTACTATTGACAACTTTATTTGTCAATAGTTTTGACAAGTTTTTTTGTCATTGTCAAGCAGATATTCGCAATGGAAGTAGGGGACTTACTTGATTCGGTTAAACTCCCAGTTGATTTGTGGGCTGAAATGTACTAAACTAGAGGTATCTATTTTCGTAACTATTCAAGCCGCAGAAAGGACAGAATCTATGGAACAGAAAGACAGCCGGTTTGCCGTATTGATCGATGCGGACAATGTTTCCCCGAAATACATCAAATATATCCTGGACGAGGTTTCGGACCAGGGCGTCGCTACTTACAAGAGAATCTACGGGGACTGGACCGATATCTCGAAGAAAAGCTGGAAGGAGCAGCTCTTACGCTACTCAATCAACCCGATCCAGCAGTATAGCAATACGAACGGAAAGAACTCAACCGACTCCGCAATGATCATCGATGCCATGGACATCCTCTACTCCGGAAATGTGGAGGGCTTCTGCCTGGTTTCTTCGGACTCTGATTTTACCAAGCTGGCGCAGCGTCTGCGTGAATCCGGCATGTTTGTGCTCGGCATGGGCGAGCAGAAAACCCCTTCTTCCTTCCGCGTTGCGTGCGATGCCTTTAAAATTCTCGAAATCATTTCCCAGAACGAGGACGATATCTCCCCTGCGATTACCGCTGTCTCGGAAAATCCGGCGCGCTACGGCACTTCTCAGGACGAACCCCCTTCCATTACAAGCAAGGCAGAAATCGAGCGGACGGTTTCCCGTGTACTGACAGAGAACAATGATCACGGAAAAAATACGACACTTAGTGAGATCGGCAGTATCCTGCAGAAGAAATTCTCAGAGTTTGACGTTCGAAATTACGGTTATTCCAAACTTTCCACGTTTCTAGAAAGCATGAACGATATCGAAGTGCTGAAAACCGGTCATAATTACCTCGTAAAGGAACGCCAGAACACCGTATCGCGCCAGCAGATTGAAAAATGTATCACGGATCTGATCTGCTCCAACGGAGGCCATATCGACAACCTCAGCATTATTCACGATGCCCTGCGGAACCGTTTCCCGGGCTTCGATGTGAAGCAGTATGGATATAGCAGGATTTCAAGTTTTATCAACAGTTTCAAAAAATTCAAAATCACAAACAATACGGTACAGATGAAACAATAGCATTTAAAACATAAACCAGATTCGCCGGATCCGGATCGTGCTTGATATACCATGTACATGTTTGGTGTGCCCGCAACAAAAAGCCCCCGGAAATGTCAGATTTTCTGACACCCGGAGGCTCTTTTTATTTCGTCTGTTGTTATCTTTTTCCTGTACTTCCAATTCCGCCGCGGTCCTCGCCGTTTAAGTGGTCAACTTCTTCAAAGCCGATGGTCGGCTGGTGTTTCTCGATGCGGAACTGGCAGATGCGGTCATTCACATGAATCACGGTGTCGCGCAGGGCATACGCCGGCATGTAGAACCAGTCGTTCGGTCCGCAGTAGCTCTCATCGATGATACCGCAGTGGTTCGTCTGGATAATACCGAAGTTCTTGAAGGTGCTGCTTCTCGGCACAATATGCGCCTCATAGCCTTCCGGCAGCTGCATCGCAACGCCGAGGTGAATCAGCTTAAATTCTCCGGCCTTTAACTCCACTTCCTCTGCTGCGCGCAGATCGATCCAGTCGGACTTTCCGTCGATATAGCGCAGGCGCTCAATTTCATCGTTTAAATACTGAATTTTAATGGTTTCCATAAAGCGTCTCCTTTTCTTTTTGTGTCTATTTCTCGCCGAACAGTACGACTTCGCCGCGTGCTCTCGTCTTTTTCACATCAATGACTCTCTGATTCGGGCTGCCCTTCCATTCCAAGGTAACGTCCCTCTGGGCAAGAATAAAGCGGCCGTCCACAACCACGTCCGTGTAATCCATCAGTTCCAGATCACAGACGGATTCCCACTCATATCCGGTGTAAACCCAGATATCTTTTTTCGGATATCTTTCCTTGATCTCTTTTGCCAGAGCCGTCACATCCGCCCGGTTTGCCTCATACAGCGGATCTCCGCCGGAAAAGGTGATGCCGGAAATGTAGTCCTTGTCCAGCTGTTCAAAAATTTCTGCCTTTGCCGCGTCATCAAACGGGATGCCGCCATTTGGATCCCAGGTAATCGGATTCTGACATCCCTTGCAGTGATGACCGCATCCGGCGACCCAGAGCACGACGCGCAGGCCGTCTCCGTTCAGCATATCGTCTTTCGTTATATTATGGTATCTCATAGCTTTCACTCCTATTGGACATAAGAAAACACAGAAAAACGAACCGTTTTGCAGATCCCTTTTTCTGTGTTCCCCGCTCTTTATCGTCTGGCAGATCTATTTATTTCGCGTCTGCCGGAACATCCTTGATACTGAAGCTTACACGGCCCATCTTATCTTTGCCCATGCAGACTACTTTTACAACATCGCCAAGGCTGACAACGTCTTCTACTTTCTCAACACGCTGTTTGGCGAGCTTTGAGATGTGTACCAGACCTTCTTTTCCAGGTGCGAACTCAAGGAAAGCACCGAAGTCTTTGATGCTGACAACTTTTCCGGTCAGGATCTGTCCCTCGGTAAAGTCGCTTGCGATGATCTCGATATATTTCTTTGCCTGATCCATCATAGCCTGCTCGGTTCCGCAGATGGAAACTGCACCGTCGTCTGTGATGTCGATCTTTACGCCGGTCTCATCGATGATGGCGTTGATGGTCTTTCCTCTCTGGCCGACAACTTCACCGATCTTCTGCGGGTCGATCATCATCTGGATGATCTTCGGAGCGAACTCGCCGACCGTCTTACGCGGCTCTGCGATCGTTTTCTCCATAACCTCGGTCAGGATGTACTCTCTTGCCTGTTTCGTTCTGGCAATCGCCTCTTCTACGATCTGACGGGTCAGTCCATGGATCTTGATATCCATCTGGATTGCAGTGATTCCGTCGTGGGTACCAGCTACCTTAAAGTCCATGTCGCCGAAGAAGTCTTCGAGACCCTGGATATCGGTCAGTACGAGGTAATCATCATCGGTCTCGCCTGTTACCAGACCGCAGGAGATACCTGCAACCGGTTTTTTGATCGGTACACCGGCAGCCATCAGAGACATGGTGGATGCACAGATACTTGCCTGGGAAGTAGAACCGTTAGACTCGAAGGTCTCGGATACGGTACGGATTGCGTACGGGAACTCTTCCTCGGTCGGAAGTACCGGAACCAGGGCACGTTCTGCCAGAGCACCATGGCCGATCTCACGGCGTCCCGGTCCGCGGGACGGTTTTGTCTCACCTACAGAGTAGGACGGGAAGTTGTACTGATGCATATAACGTTTGGAGGTCTCGAACTCATCCAGTCCGTCCAGTTTCTGTGCTTCGGAAAGCGGAGCCAGTGTTGTTACGTTGCAGATCTGAGTCTGTCCACGGGTGAACATAGCGGAACCATGAACACGCGGGATAATGTCAACCTCTGCTGCCAGAGGACGGATTTCTGTGATCGCACGGCCGTCCGGACGTTTGTGGTCTTTTAAGATCATCTTACGAACGGTCTTTTTCTGATACTGGTAAACAGCCTCGCCTAATACTGCCAGCCACTCTTCGTTGTCGGCAAATGCCTCCTCGAGTTTCTCGGTGATGACGCGGATGTTTTCTTCTCTTGTCTGTTTGTCATCGCTGAAAACAGCCTCTTCCATCTCTGCCGGAGGAACGATCTCTTTGATCGCTGCAAACAGCTCTTCCGGAATAGCGCAGCTCTCATAAGCGTGTTTCGGTTTTCCAACCTCTGCTACGATGCTGTCGATGAATTTGATGATTTCCTGGTTTACTTCGTGTGCTTTGTAGATGGCGTCGATCATTTTTGCTTCCGGAATCTCTTTTGCTCCGGCTTCGATCATGATGACTTTCTCTCTGGTGGAAGCTACGGTCAGTTTCAGGTCGGATACTGCTTTCTGTGCGAGAGTCGGGTTTACGATGAACTCGCCGTCGATCATACCGATCTGAGTCATGGCACACGGACCGTCAAACGGGATGTCGGAAATGCAGGTTGCGATTGCGGAACCCAGCATTGCGACTACTTCCGGATCACACTCCGGATCTACGGACATTACCATGTTGTTTAAGGTAACATCGTTGCGGTAATCTTTTGGGAACAGCGGACGCATCGGACGGTCAATGACACGGCTGGTCAGAATTGCGTGCTCGCTTGCTTTTCCTTCTCTTTTGTTGAATCCGCCCGGGATTTTTCCAACGGCGTACATCTTCTCTTCGTACTCAACGCTTAATGGGAAGAAGTCGATGCCATCACGCGGTTTCTCAGATGCGGTTGCTGTAGAAAGAACTACAGTATCGCCATAATGCATAAATGCTGCGCCGTTTGCCTGTTTTGCTACACGGCCTACGTCTACGGTCAGGGTTCTGCCTGCCAGTTCCATAGAAAAACTCTTGTACATAAATAATCTCCTTTTTTTCTTCTGAGCAGAATTTCCGAAACAACTGAAAAGCACACCGGAATACGGACAAGATGCAGCTTTCAATGTGTTTTTCAGTGGTCTCGGATAAAATTCCTGCGCCCAGAATGGCTCCATGTCGTTTGCTGTCTTTGATCTTACAAGCAAAGAAACGGGCGGAAAATGTATCCCGCCCGTTGTTCCAAGCTGATTATTTTCTGATTCCTAACTTCTCGATTAAAGCACGGTATCTTTCAATATCAGTTTTCTTTAAGTAGTCAAGCAGACCACGTCTCTGACCAACCATTTTCAGAAGACCTCTTCTGGAGTGATGATCTTTGTGGTGAACTTTCAGATGCTCAGTGAGCTCCTCGATTCTTGCGGTAAGAACAGCTACCTGTACTTCCGGTGATCCTGTATCTCCCTCAGTTCTTGCATACTCTTTGATGATTGCCTGTTTTTTTTCTTTCGAAATCATTTTAAATTCCTCCTGTTATTTTGATTGCACCGCTGACTAAGAAGTGGTCGGAGTGTCCTGCCTCTGAATCAGGGTCCGGGGATCTTTTTTGTCCCGCATACTCGATTAGTATAGCATACGCTTTTCGAATTGTAAATACTAAAATCAGATGTTTTCGCGATGAATTTTCACGTAGTTACAGTTCTCCGAACTGTAACTTTCGCAGCTCTCATTTTAAGTTTTGCTTCGCAAAAGGAGAGCTGCCCACACCTGAATCACTTTCTTACGCAGCGAAACAGCGAGTGTTTCACTGCTGAGCGAACTTTTTTTCTACATATTTTTTTCCTGCCGCAACATCATGATCGAGCTGGTTTTTTAGCGCGTCGATCGAAGCAAATTTCTGCTCCGGGCGCAGGAATTTTAACAGAGAAACCTCCGCCTGTTTTCCATAGAGATCCTCGCTGCAGTCAAAAAGATTCGTCTCCACGCCGGTAAATTTTTCCTGTACCGTCGGCTTAACACCGATGTTTGTGATACCGTAATAAATTTTTCCTTCGATTTTCACCTCGGAAACGTAGACGCCGAACGGCGGAAGCAGCTTTTCTGCCGGCGGGATCTGATTGATGGTCGGCACGCCGATCGTTCTGCCGAGTGCATGACCGTGGACAATCTCGCCGTGAACCGCGTAATCGTAGCCGAGCAGACCGCTCACGGCTTCCATATTGCCCTGTTCCAGCTCTTCCCGTGCCCAGGTGCTGCTGATCTCGCGGCCGTTTTCCTCTGCTTTTTCGATGATCTCGGTTTCAAAACCAAGGGACGGGCCCATTTCTTTCAGCATTTCGGCTGTGCCGCTTCTCTTGTAGCCAAAACCGAAATCCTTTCCCACAACAACTTTTTTCGCGTGCAGCTTATCCACCAGAATCTCTTTGATAAAGGCTTCCGGCGTCATGTGCATCACTTCATCCACAAACGGGCATTCCACAAGGCAGTCCATGCCAAGCTGTTCGAGCCGGGCTCTTCTCTCCTCATTCGTCAGCAGCTGATGCGGCTTGACATGCTGCACTTTCGACTGCGGCGGCACGTCAAACGTAAACACAACCGTTTCCAGTCCTTCCGTTCTGCCGATTGCAAGGACACGACGGATCAGAAGCATATGCCCCCGGTGGAGGCCGTCAAATTTTCCCAGGGTTACAACGCTGTCCCCTCTGCTATCAAAATCCAGTGTTTTTGTTAGATATCTCATGTTCTCTCCAGAAATAACTTGACCGGTCTGGTTAAGTTTTGTGATGGTCTGTATTGATAAATACCGACAAACGTTCCGCCATCGAGATAAAGGCGGAACTCCTCGTCTTCTGCGAAGTCCCCGCCGGAAGCAGTTTCCCCGATTTCGCGGATCTGCGCCGGTTTCAGCGGATTTCCGTTTTCCGCAAGCTTTTTCGCATGATCGTCCGCTGTCGCAAAGCTGCGCAGCGCGGCAAACATTTCATCGACCGGCACGAGGATCTCCGAAAGGCGGCCCTCACCGACAATCGCTGCGATCTCGTCAAGCGTGTGCGCTCCGTTTCGGTCAAACTGGCCGACTCTCGTGCGGATCAGCTGCTCCATACATCCGTGGCAGCCCAGTTTTTCGCCGATATCGTGGCACAGGGTGCGGATATACGTTCCCTTCGAACACGTTACCTCCATGCGCACCAGCGGAAGCTTCACTTCCAGAATGCTGATCTCGTAAAAGTGCACCGTGCGGGCCTTCCTCTCGATCTCGATGCCTTCCCGCGCCAGCTCGTAGAGTTTCTTTCCATTAACCTTCAGCGCGGAATACATCGGCGGCACCTGCTGCTGCTCCCCGACAAACGAGGCGATGCAGTCCCGCACCTCTTCTTCCGTCACGGTCACTGGCGCTTCTGCTGTCACGGTTCCGCTCATGTCCTGCGTATCCGTTGCGATTCCAAGGTGAAGCAGCGCTTCATACGTCTTCGTTTCATCGGTCAGCATATCGCAGAGACGCGTTCCCTTTCCAAGGCAGACCGGAAGCACGCCCGTCGCATCCGGGTCTAGGGTTCCGGTGTGGCCGATTTTTTTCTGGTGCAGGATGCCGCGCAGCTTCGCAACCACGTCATGCGACGTAAATCCCGCCTCTTTCCATACGTTCAGAACTCCGTTTATCATGTTGTTTTGTCTCCCTCTTTTTCACAAGAAAACCGGGCGTGGATATATTTTCTGCGCCCGGCTGTTTCCTGTTTATGCTTCTTCCTCTGTCGTCTCTTCTTCCTCTTCTGCAAGAAGCTGTTTTTCGATATACAGAGTCAGATTGTTGATTACATCATACGGAGAACCTGACATCGTGCAGCCAGCCGCACGGATATGGCCGCCGCCGCCGAATACGGCTGCGATTTTGCTCACATCAACCAGCTCGTCGGAGCGGAGGCTTACTTTGAAGACCTGCGGCTCCAGCTCATACAGAAAAATCGCTACGTGAACGCCTTCTGTATTTTTTAACTGGATGACAATGCCGTCCATATCTCCCGATGTCAGGCCATAGAAGTCCATGACCTTCTTCCGCACGATACCGACAATACACTGCTTGTCGAGAAGCATGATGCTCTCTGTCAGCGTGCGTCCCATAATCTGGTTCTGTACGTATGTTTTCTTGAAGAATGCATCCTCGATGATTCTGGTAAACGGAACTCCCTTTTCCATCAGAGCGGCCGCAACCCGCATCGTGTGCGGAGAGGTGCTGCTGTACTGGAATACGCCGGAATCGGTCACAATACCGGTGTACAGCGCCTCGGCGCACGGCTCGGAGATCTTTTCTTCCTCCAGCAGTCCGAACAGCACCTCGCAGGCAGAGCTTGCATCCGGCTCTACGTGATTGATTTCGCAATATTCTGTATTCGTCACATGGTGATCGATGCAGATCGTCTTTCCCGCTTTTGCAAGAAGCGGTGCGGCAACGCCGATGCGGTCCTCGCTGGATACATCCAGAAGGACCACAAGGTCGTACGCTTTCTCTTCACAGCTTGTCTTTACCTCAGAAAAGCCCGGAAGATAGGAAAATTCCGGCCGTGGATCCTCAAGATAGACATCTGCCTGAATCTCCGGCCGATTGTCGCGAAGATACTGGTATAATCCCAGGCAGGAACCGATGCAGTCACCGTCCGGACGAACGTGTCCGGCGATGGCCATGCAGGAGACTCCGTTTAGAATTTCATCAATTTTCTTCATTTTCCTCATCCTTTTTGTCTTCTTTGTGTGTTACTTCATCAATCAGTTTCGACATCGTAACGCCATATTCAATCGACTCATCCAGGACAAAGGTCAGCTCCGGTGTATTGCGGAGGTTAATGGTCTTGGCCAGCATACGGCGGATGAAGCCCTCCGCGCTCTTTAAGCCGCGGATGGTTTCTTTCTTCGCCTCATCATCGCCAAACACACTGATATATACTTTACACGTCTTCAGATCCGGCGCTACCTCTGCCGCTGTGACAGAGGTCATCATTCCGATGCGCGGATCCTTGATCTCGTTCCGGATGATGTTGGAAAGCTCTTTCTGTACTTCCCCGTTGATCCTGGTGTTTTTAATACTGTTTTTTCTCAACTTAATTCCTCATTTCTATCTCGGCACTTCTACCATGATATAAGCCTCGACCTGATCGAACTCCTGAAGATCGTTGAATCCTTCAAATACAAGACCGCACTCATAGCCGGAGCGCACTTCTTTGACATCGTCTTTGAAACGTTTGAGGGATGCCAGATTTCCTTCGAAGATCTGGTTTCCTTCGCGGCTGATTCGAACTTTGCAGCCTCTCTGGAACGTTCCGTCCAGTACATAGCTTCCGGCGATCGTTCCGACACCGGATGCCTTGAAGAGCTGACGTACCTCGGCATGGCCGATAACTTTCTCTTCGTAAACCGGCTCAAGCATACCCTTCATGGCTGCCTCAACATCCTCAATTGCCTGGTAGATGACACGGTACAGACGGATGTCTACGCCGTTCTGCTCTGCCATGGATTTTGCGTTCGCATCCGGGCGTACGTTAAATCCGATAATGATGGCGGAAGATGCGGTTGCCAGCATAACGTCGGACTCGTTGATCGCACCGACACCTCCGTGGATGACGCGTACGGCAACTTCCTCGTTGGAGAGTTTGACAAGACTCTGTTTTACTGCCTCGACAGATCCCTGTACATCGGCTTTGACAACGAGTGCCAGTTCTTTTAAGTTACCCTCCTGAATCTGGTTGAACAGATCATCCAGGGACATCTTCGCTTTTGTCTCCTCAAGCAGGTTCTTCTTGTTCTCTGCCACGAAGGTTGCTGCGAAGTTCTTTGCTTCTTTATCGTTATCGGTCTGAACGAGGATCTCTCCTGCGTTCGGAACATCGGAAAGTCCGAGGATCTCAACCGGAGTAGACGGGCCTGCCTCTTTGACGCGGCGTCCCTTATCATCCATCATCGCACGGACTTTACCGGAGCATGCGCCTGCTGCGATGTAATCGCCGACATGCAGGGTACCTTTCTGTACCAGAATGGTAGCAACCGGTCCTTTTCCTTTATCCAGCTCAGCCTCGATGACAAGACCTCTTGCTTTCCGGTTCGGGTTTGCTTTCAGCTCGAGCACTTCGGAAGTCAGAAGGATCATTTCCAGCAGATCGTCGATACCTTCGTTGTTCTTTGCAGATACCGGAACAAATACGGTGCTTCCGCCCCAGTCCTCCGGAATCAGTTCGTACTCGGAGAGCTCCTGTTTTACACGCTCTACGTTTGCGCCTGGTTTATCGATCTTATTGATCGCAACGATGATCTCAACGCCGGCTGCTTTTGCATGGTTGATTGCCTCAACGGTCTGCGGCATCACACCGTCGTCTGCTGCGACAACGAGAATGGCGATATCCGTTGCATTGGCTCCACGCATACGCATAGCAGTGAATGCCTCATGTCCCGGGGTATCGAGGAACGTAATCTTCTGTTTGTTGATCGAAACGGTGTATGCACCGATGTGCTGGGTAATACCGCCAGCCTCGCGGTCGGTGACATGGGTGTTCCGGATGCAGTCCAGAAGAGATGTTTTACCGTGGTCAACGTGTCCCATAACGCAGACTACCGGCGGACGCGGAACCATGTCTTTTTCATCCTCTTCGTCCTCTTTTAAGAGCTCTTCGATCACATCGACTTTCTCTTCCGGCTCAGCGATGATGTTATAATCAAGCGCGATTTCCTGTGCTTTTTCGAAATCGATCTCATGGTTTACGGTAACCATCGTTCCTTCCATGAACAGTTTCTTTACGATGACTGCCGGCTGCATTTTCATCTTCTCAGCCAGCTCGCGGATAGTCATTTTCTCCGGCAGGGTAATCTCCTTTACCTCATCCTTCGGAGCTTCCTGTTTCGGTTTGTTGACCGGTTTCTGGAGCGCTTTCGGGAGTCTGGACTGCTGATGATGTCCCTGGTTCGGACGGTTTCCGCCTCTTCCTCTGTCTTCACTGAATTTATTTTCTCTTAAAGAATCTTTGTTTTTGTCTTTTTCTTTTCTTCCTGTATCACGGCCTGGCTTCTTGATGCCAAGGCTCATTGTATCGCCTGCAGAGCTCTTATGCTCGGTTCTGCGGCGGTCTCCTCCCGGACGGCGGTTCTGATTCTGGGAATCATCATCCTTTCCTGCGAACGGTCTTCCGCCATTATTTCCCGGTCTGCCTCCGTTTGGACGTGCGGAACGCTCACCGAATGGTCTTCCGCTTCTCTCACCGTTTCCGCTTCTTCCGCCGTTATTGCGGTCTCCTCCCGGACGGTCTCCGCTGCGGTTCGGGCGGTCTCCATTGTTTCCGCCGAAGCGGCGTTCTCCCTGCGGACGGTCTCCGCTGCGGTTCGGGCGGTCTCCGTTATTGTTGAAGCGGCGCTCTCCCTGCGGACGGTCTCCATTGCGGTTCGGACGGTCTCCGTTATTGTTGAAACGGCGCTCTCCCTGCGGACGGTCTCCATTGCGGTTCGGACGATCTCCATTTCCGCCGTTTCCGTTTCCACGGTTCGGACGGTCCTCGCTTCTTCCGTTTCCATTGCGGTTTCCTTCCGGACGGCCGTTTCCGCGGGACGGACGGTCTTTTTTCTGTCCCTGGTTCTTTGTGAACTCTTTTGCTTCTTTACTTGTTGCGTTCTGCGGACGCACAACGGAAATAATTTTCTTTTTCTTCGGTTTTGCCTGCTCTTCCGGTTTCTTCATTTCCATATTTTCTGTATCTTTCTTTTCCAATGATCTTTTCTCCTCTTTCTGCGGTTTTCGTGTTTCCTGCATCCATCCACCGACCTTTCCGGCCTTACGCCTTACGCTTCTGCCAACAATGCTGCTATTTTTTCTGCAAAATGCGCTTCACATACGGCAAGGGAAGAACGGTATTCTCTTCCGATGGCTCTTCCAAGCTGCTCTTTGTCCCCAAAAAGAATGCATGGCACTTTATAGTATGCACACATATTGCGAAATTTCTTCTGTGTATTGGCCGACGCCGTTTCCGCCAGAATGACAAGGTATGCGCTGCCGCTCTTTACGGCCTGCTCGGTCGCAAATTCGCCGCTCGATACCTTACCCGCCTTCATGGCAAGGCCCAGCATGGATAATCCTTTACTTTGACTGTTCAATCTTCGCAAATGCCTCCTTTAACTGCTCATAAACCTCTGATGGAATTTCTGCCTTCAGAGAACGGGAAAGTCCTTTGTTTTTCATTGCTTTCCCCAGACATTCCAGAGAGCAGACATAAGCACCGCGTCCGTTCATTCTTCCGGTTGTGTCCGGAACAATCGTTCCTTCGGTGGTTTTCACCACGCGGATCATTTCTTTTTTGTTTTTCATTTCATTGCAGCCAATGCATTTACGCAGCGGCACTTTACGAACTGTACTCAAATGCTCATCCCGCCTTTGTTTTTATTTTAATTACTCTTCGTCTCCGGCTTTCTCTGCTGTTTCTACATCATTCTCGTCGAAGTTTTCTTCTGCAGAGATGGTTTCCTCCTCTGCTGCGGACTCATCGTAATTGTCCTCTTCCTCGTATTCCTCTTCTACGTAGTCGAAGTCTCCTGCCTCGCGTGCCTGGGTCTCGCTCTTAATGTCGATCTTGAATCCGGTCAGACGTGCGGCAAGTCTTGCGTTCTGTCCCTCTTTACCGATGGCAAGGGAAAGCTGGTAATCCGGAACGATTACTTTTGCGGTCTTCTCCTCCGGGTCTGCCATAACGGAGATAACTTTTGCCGGGCTCAGTGCGTTCTCGATCAGGAGTGCCGGGTTCTCATCCCATGTGATGATGTCGATCTTCTCGCCGTTCAGCTCGTTGACAACCGCGTTGACACGGCTTCCGTTCATACCGACGCATGCGCCGACTGCATCGACATTCGGATCGTTGGACCATACTGCCATTTTCGTACGGCTTCCCGCCTCACGGGCAATGCTCTTGATCTCTACGATGCCTTCCGCAACCTCGGAAACCTCAGACTCAAAGAGACGTTTTACGAGTTCCGGATGGGTACGGGATACCATAACCTTCGGTCCCTTGGTTGTATTCTTTACTTCCAGAACGTATACTTTCACACGCTGGGTCGGCTCAAATTTCTCGCCTTTGACCTGCTCGTTCTCGGTCAGCAGAGCGTCTACTTTACCGAGGTTGATGCTGACGTTGCGTCCCACATAGCGCTGTACCACACCGGTAACCACATCGTGCTCTTTCTCGAAGTACTGATCAAACAGAACTTTACGCTCTTCCTCACGGATCTTCTGAAGAATGACGTTTTTGGCATTCTGGGTTGCAATACGGCCGAACTCTTTGGATTTGATTTCTACCGGAACGATATCGCCGAGTTCATAGCGGGAGTCTGCACGTTTTGCATCGGAAAGGGCGATCTCCATGATCGGATCCTGTACCAGATCAACAACGGTTTTCTCTGCTACGACTTTGAAATCACCAGTCTGGGCGTTAATGCTTACCTTTACATTATCTGCTTTGCCAAAATGGTTTTTACAGGCCTGGATCAGCGACTGCTCAATTGCCTCAAGCAGGGTATCTTTGCTGATATTCTTCTCTTTCTCAAGAACTTCAAGGGCCTCCATTAATTCTGTATTCATTTTTCTCTTT
This sequence comes from Blautia sp. AM23-13AC, assembly GCF_003435675.1. Taxonomy (NCBI): domain Bacteria; kingdom Bacillati; phylum Bacillota; class Clostridia; order Lachnospirales; family Lachnospiraceae; genus Blautia; species Blautia sp. AM23-13AC. The sequence goes on from NZ_QTUL01000002.1 coordinate 26,203, forward strand.
TCCTCCTGTATCTGCGTCTGTTTAGAAATCAAATGCTAAACGGATCAATGCAATATCGCTTTTCTGGAAGACGCGCTCTGTTCCGTCCTCCTCCAAAATGGTCACACTGTTATCATCATATGCGGTGAGTATTCCGTAAAATTCCCGGTTTCTCTCGATCGCACGGTATGTCCGGATTTCCAGCTCTTTTCCCATGCTTCTCTTATAGTCTTTCTCTTTTTTCAGCGGACGTCCAAGGCCCGGGGAGCTGACCTCCATGATATAGGCGTCATCGATAAAGTCCTCTGCGTCCAGCCGGTCAGAAAATGCACGGCTGACGATTTCGCAGTCATCCACGGTAATTCCGCCTTCTTTGTCGATGTAAGCACGCAGGTACCAGGTACCGCCCTCTTTGACATACTCCACATCCACCAGTTCAAAACCATTGGCTTCTACAATCGGAGTGATCAGTTCTTCTGCCTTCTGTTCGTATTCTTCTCTTCTGCTCAAATCCTCACCACCTTTTTGATTCAGGGAAACTTTCGAAAAATTCTTTCATTTCCCTGTACACAAGAAAGAGTGGACGAAATCGTCCACTCCTTAACAGTCACTTATTAACAACTTTACTATAGCACCTTTTCCGTGCAATTGCAAGGGTTAATTTTCAAAATATCCTTTATTTATCGCCTTTTCCGGCTTTTTTGTTCGCCGGTTCCGGGCAGATGTGGACATCGAGCTGGTTATACGGGATGGAAATTCCCGCCGCGTCAAACTCTTCTTTGATGCGCTCATTCATTTTCCATTTGACCGGCCAGTAATTTTCCGTTGCGACCCAGGCGCGGAGACCGACCGTAATCGCGCTCTCGCCCAGCTCATCTACGAAAAACTGCTGTTCCTCCGACTGAAAATGCGGTTCCTCCTCAACGAGGCGGCGCAGGATGTCCTTCGCTTTTTTGATATCGGACTCATAAGAAATGCCGACTTTGATCTCCAGCTTTCTCCGGTCCATCGCCGTCACGTTGATGATGGTGTGGTTCGTCAGATTAGCGTTCGGGATCATGATGGTACGGTTGTCGATGCTGTTGATTGTCGTATAATACATCTCAATCTTCTTAACCGTTCCCTCCTGACCTTCGCCCGGAAAAATGATGTAGTCACCGACCTTAAATGGCTTCAGCAGCAGAATCATCACCCCGCCTGCAAAGTTCGAGAGACCGCCCTGCAATGCCAGGGATACGGCAACGCCGGCGGAGGCGATAGCTGCTGCGATCGACGCTTCGGATACGATACCGAGCTGAACGATAATGGTCAGCACCAGCAGCGTGTTCAGACTGTATTTCACCATGGAAACGGTGAAACTGACCACCGCCTCCTCCGTGTGAAAACGCCGCATGTTTTTCCGGATCAGACCACAGAGCCACAGGATCAGTTTGCGTGCAACCAGAAACAGAATTACTGCAAACACGATCTTCAGCACCAGATCGGCAGCCGAAGAGGCCTTGTCGATCCAGTATTCATAGACGCGTTCCGCCGCTGTCAGATTCACCATGTGTTATCTCTCCTCTGTCTCGAATTTTCTCTGCAGCTCCTCGCCGAGTTCACTCATGCCTGTGCTTTTTTTCGTTTTTGTCTCTGGTTTTGCCTCTGATTTTGTTTCCGGCTTTGTTTCCGGCTTTGTAGCCGGCTTCTTTTCCGGATCGGCGGCTGCGCGGTATTTTTCCACAGCTTTTGCTGCCTCTGCCGCTGCAGATTTTCCGGCTTTCACCAGCTTGTCCACCGTCTGCTCTACCGTTTTCACCGGTTTGCTGTCGATCGCCTGCTTTACGGCTTTCTCCACCTTCTCTGTCGCAGTCGTAGTTCCCTGCTTTTTCTCTGCGGTTTTCACCGTTTTTTCCGATACCTTTTTCTCTGCTTTTTGGGCAGTCTTTGTTGTTTTCTTTGCTTTTACTGCTTTTACTGCTTCTTCCGTTTTTCCAGCCGGTTTTCCCTTCTTTCCGGTTTTCTTCTCTGCTGCCGCTTTCGCTGCAGTTTTTGCCTTTGCGCTCTTATTGCTTGCAGCGCCCGTCTCCGGCTTCGTATAAGAAAATACCTGAACAGAAAGCGGTGCGAGTTTTACGGTAATCGAGTTTTTCCGCTCGTCGCACTCTGTTTTTTTCGACATTTTCACGCGTGGATTTCCGACGCCTGTTCCGCCATAGCTTTCCGCATCGCTGTTGAACATCTCTTTGTACTTTCCTGGATACGGCACACCAATGCGGAAATCATCGTACTCGACATTCGAGAAGTTGCATACGACAAGCAGCGTATCTTCTTTCTTCCTTGTTCTGCGAAGGAAGATCAGAAGATTCTTTTCCCACTCCATGCCATTGATCCACTCAAAGCCCTCCGGCTTTTCGTCAAGCTGATACAGTGCCGGATTTGCCTTGTAAAACGCATGCAGTGCTGCCATATAGTTCTTTAACTGCAGATGTTCCTTGTCCTCAAGAAGCTCCCAGGACAGGGACTGTTTCTCATTCCACTCTTTTTCCTGTCCAAATTCCTGTCCCATAAACAGAAGCTTCTTTCCGGGATGCACCATCTGATAAGCGTACGCCAGACGAAGATTTGCCATTTTCTGCTCCGGTGTACCCGGCATTTTGGTATACATAGACCCTTTCAGGTGAACCACTTCATCGTGCGACAGACTCAGCATGAATTTCTCCGAGTATGCATATACCATAGAAAAAGTCAGCTGATCGTGATGTGCCCCGCGGTATACCGGATCGTTTTTCATATATTCCGTAAAATCATTCATCCAGCCCATGTTCCACTTGTAGTCGAAGCCAAGTCCTTCATCGTCGAGTTCTCCCGTCACCTTCGGCCATGCGGTCGATTCCTCTGCGATAAGAAGCGCATCCGGGAACTCTTTTTTGAAGATGGAGTTCAGATGTTTTAAAAATTCGATTGCCTCAAGGTTCTCATTTCCGCCGTAGATATTTGCGACCCACTCCCCGTCCTGCTTGCCATAATCAAGATACAGCATCGATGCAACCGCATCCATACGGATTCCGTCGGCATGGTACTCTTTTGCCCAGAAAAGCGCATTGGCGATCAGGAAGTTCTTTACTTCCGGTCTGCCGTAATTGTAAATCAGCGTGCCCCAGTGTGGATGGGATCCCTGTCTCGGGTCAAAATGCTCGTACAGACACGTTCCATCAAACGCAGAAAGTCCGAAGGTATCGCGCGGGAAGTGTGCCGGTACCCAGTCGAGAATAACACCAATGTCGTTCTGGTGCATCGTATCCATAAAATAGCGGAAGTCATCCGGCGTTCCGTATCGTGCTGTCGGTGCGTAATAGCCCGTTACCTGATACCCCCAGGACTCGTCAAGAGGATGCTCCATCACTGGCATCAGTTCTACATGGGTGTAGCCGAGCTCTTTGACGTAAGAAGCCAGCATCGGAGCGATCTCACGGTAGTTATAAAATTCACGGCCATCGTCCGGTTTTTTCCAGGAGCCAAGATGCACTTCATAAACAGAAATCGGCGCTTTGTCGCCCTGTGTGACACCACGCTTCTTCATCCAGTTCTCATCCTGCCAGGCATATTTTCCAAGATCAACCACAACACTCGCATTGTTCGGACGCAGCTGTGCTGCATTCGCGTATGGATCCGATTTCAGATACGTCAGACCGCCCTTTGCCTTAATTTCATATTTATAGATGTCGCCCGCGCGAACACCGGGGATAAAGAGTTCATAGATCCCGGACTCCAGAAGATTCATCTGATATGCTCTTCCGTCCCAGTTATTGAAATCCCCGACAACGCTGACACGGATCGCATTCGGTGCCCAGACAGCGAAGTAAACACCACTGATACCATCGATCTTTACCGGGTGTGCACCCAGCTTCTCATAGATGGAATAGCAGATGCCGTTTTCAAACTGTTTCTGTTCCTGCTCGGTGAACTGCATCGGATAGGCATACGGATCGTAATGCTCCATCTGGTTTCCGTCGCCGTCCCAGTAGATCAGCGTATAGGACGGAATTTTCTTTCCCGGAAGCAGCACAGCGAAAAATCCCGCCTCATCCTCGCAAACCATCTCGGTCTGTTTTCCGTCGCGGATCGTATGTACGGCTGCACGGGTTGCACCCGGGAAAAACGCCTGAATCAAAATACCATCCTCCGTTACGCGCGGTCCCAAGATGTCTCTTGGATGATTTTCCTCAGAATAGACCACGGCTTCTATTTCCGCCCAATCCATATAATCGTATAATTTTTCTTCCATTTTCAAAATTATAACCCCTCCTTTTTTATTTTACGTGCTCTCGCTGCTGCTTCCCCCATACAAAATCGCATAAAAAAGCACTCATTCATGCCAGAGCGTGTTTGAAAAAAGCTTTTCGTGAGCTGCGAGTCCCATTTTCAGCCCAAACGGTCTGCAGCAACCGGATAAGGTCAAAACAGATCGCGAAGTGGGGCTTGCAGATTGTGGAAATGATTTTTCAAATTCTGTTTTTATTCTACCATCCTAACTGCGATTGTACAATGCAAATCTGGTTTGTTTTTTATTCATTTCCTACGATTACGGCAAGATCTTCATCTGTCGTCTGCATCTCATCGTTCTCAAACCAGATACTGTAAATGTTCTGTGAAGTCAGTGTTTCCAGGGACTCCCTGGAAAGCGATTCGGCCTGATAATCAGAAAATGCTGCAAGCAGCGTATTGGCACAGCCATATTCACCGGAATAGACGATCAGTTCGGAGGCTGCTGTGTGGTCTTTTCCGTCTGCCGCGCTAAGATACGGCGTGCGCATCGTTCCGTCCTGATACTGGTAATAGCGGTACGCATCCGGGCTGCCCGCCTGGTAAGCGTGGAAAAACACGATGCTTTTCGGTCCTTCATACGTCATTGTTCCGTATGACTGGATTTCGTTCCCGGAAAGATGATACAGCGGATACCGGTACTCTTTTTCTCCCGTCTCATCGAGACAGCGCACGAAACCGTCCTTACTGGAAATAATGCCGAGCTGATAGCCCTCGCCACGAATCGTATCCGCCAGATAATCAATCAAAAAAGCATTTTTCATCCAGAAAAAGTCGAGATATGCGGTATAGCCCATCTCTGCGGCATACGCCTGATACGCGTCTGACACATGCAGACAGACCTGGTTTTCCCCTGACAGCTCCAGTGAAATATCATCCGGGTTCTGTGTAAAGGCAGCAACTGCTGCCGTTTCTTCTGCTGCCGCATCGTTCCGGTTCGGATCAAACTGCGCTGCAGCCGCATCATCATTGCTGGCGCAGAGATTTTCCAGGGACGCATACAGCGGTCCCAGATAAATTTCCCGGCAATTGGCATCGGATACTTTTTTCAGTGCATCGTATAAAACCGGATCTACCGTCAGCACTTCATTTGGATGCTGGTTGATATCATACAGGTTTGTCACATCCTCAAAGCTCTCATCTATATTGAAAAGCCGGTAGCCTTTCACTGCCGCATCTGTGTAAAGCAGCGAAAGCGCCTTTGCCTCCCCGCCTGCAGAAACCCCGCTTGCGCCAACGTTATATTTCAAGGTAAAATCCTCACCGCAGTTCAAATCCGCGCCTGCCTTTACACTGATCTCACGCCAGCCGGAATCTCCATGCAGAAAGTTCATAAAACCATACACCAGAAAACCGGATCCAATCGCCAGAAGCAGTACTACAAGCAGGATGCGCCGTCCGACATTTTTTTCGGAAAGCCAGACCTTCTGTACCGGCTTTGGCAGCCGTCTGTTCGGATCTTTTACTGTTCTTCCCATTTTTTTGCTCCTCTTTCATTCTAATTTTCCTTTTCCGCTGTGATTTATTGTCCCAAAAAACACATCGCCCGTCAAGTAAAATCGGAACGGAATTCATCTCGCACTTCGTTCCGGAAGCCACAACTTTTTTAATTTACAGAAAATTTCAACGAAGTTTCCTGTAAACTATGAGAAACACGCTCCGCGAGTTTCTCAAGTTATCGCGGCAGTCGCCAAGGTCTCGTGCAAGCACGGACTTTGGCTCGTTGCTCGCGTAAATCAAAAAAAGCGGCACCGGAACCTTTTTTCTGGTTCCGGGCCACTTTTTCTTTCCTGTCCACTATAGGGCAACTAAAATCAATGCAATGATAAAGATCAGGAGAATCACGGCAAGTACAGCAAATCCGTACAGCGCGCCCTGCTTGCATGCTTTGTAGTTGTGATAGTATTGTTTCTTTTTGTATACCATCGCTGCGATGATACCGATGATCGGGAAGAAGAACGACAGCACTTTGTACCAGACGCTTCCGGTATCGTGAACCGGAGTTTTCAGGAATTCATCTTCTGCCTTGGAAAGATGAACCTCGTGGTTCTCCTCTTTTACTTCCTCGCCAGGCTTTCGGATGGTGATCGGCTGCAGCGGCTCTCCCTTCTCACGGAGTGCCTTATACTCTTCGATCTCTTTTTTATTTCCATATACAAAATGATTGTGTCCGATGTCCACGAATTCCGGTTTGTCCACGGAATAATCGTGAATGGACGGGTCATAGGTGTACAGCACCTTATTCTTCTCGAGCTGCGGATCCGGAATCGGGATCGCAGAGATCAGGGAATGGGTGTATGGATGCAGCGGGAAGTTGAACAGCTCCTCTGCGTCCGCAACCTCTACGATATTTCCTTTGTAGATAACACCGATACGGTCGGAAATGAACCGTACGATGGAAAGGTCATGGGCGATAAACAGATAAGTAACCTGTTTTTCTCTCTGGAATTTCTTCAGCAGATTGAGGACCTGGGCACGGATCGATACGTCCAGTGCGGAGATCGGCTCATCGGCTACAACCAGCTCCGGCTCCATAACCATGGCACGGGCCAGACCGATACGCTGGCGCTGTCCGCCGGAGAACTCATGTGGGTAACGGGTCAGGTGCTCTGGCAGAAGACCAACCTCGTTGATCATGTTCTCTACCTTTTTCACACGGTCTGCCTCGTTCTCGTACAGATGGAAGTTGTAAAGACCCTCGGATACGATATAATCGACCGTCGCACGCTCATTTAACGATGCGGCCGGATCCTGGAATACCATCTGAATGTTTCGGATAACCTCCCGGTCCAGGGAATGCGGAATCTTACCGGAAATTTTAACGCCCTTATACAGGATCTCTCCTGCGGAACACGGGTTGACACGAATGACCGCACGGCCGATCGTTGTCTTTCCGGAACCGGACTCGCCTACGAGGGAGAAGGTCTCTCCCTTGTAGATGTCAAAAGAAGCATTTTTTACCGCTTTGACTGCGTCATCGCCCTTGCCGAAAGTGATATCTACATTTTTTACCTGCAGTAAGATTTCTCTTCCATTTTCGTCAATCGGACCATGCTCCGGCAGATGCGAAACAGTGGTCTTGCTTTCCTGCTTTGTAGACACTTTCAAACTCTCCTATAAGTTATATGCTTTTAACAGTTTTTCGTGAATATTCTGAATAGCTTCCGGTTTTTCTGTCTTCGGCGCTCTCGGATCCAGCAGCCATGTCTTGGCATAGTGGGTATCCGTTACCTTGAACATCGGCGGCTCCTCCAGAGTATCAATCTTCAGACAGTACTGGTTACGCGGTGCAAACGGGTCTCCGATAATCTTATTGTACAGAGACGGCGGCGTACCGGTAATGGAAAACAGCTTTGTATTCCGCTCCGCAAGCTGCGGCAGGGAAGAAAGCAGCGCCCAGGTGTACGGATGGCGCGGATCGTAGAACAGCTCTTCTACGTTCGCAAACTCGATGATCTGTCCTGCGTACAGAACGGCAACACGGTCTGCGATATTCGCTACGACACCAAGGTCGTGGGTAATAAACACGATGGTGTAGTTGTACTCTTTCTGAAGATCCTTGATCAGCTTCAGGATCTGTGCCTGAATCGTAACGTCCAGCGCAGTTGTCGGCTCATCGCAGATGAGGATCTTCGGACGGCAGGAAAGTGCAATCGCAATAACGATACGCTGTCTCATACCGCCGGAATACTGGAACGGATAATCATCGAAACGCTGCTCTGCGTTCGGAATACCAACCTTTTCCATCAGCTCAAGCGCCTGTGCTCTTGCTTCCACCTCGCTGACATTCTGATGCTTCATGATAACAGACGTAATCTGTTTTCCGATTGTGATGATCGGGTTCAGGGAAGTCATCGGATCCTGGAATACGGTTGCAATTTTCTTACCGCGGATCTGGCCCCAGTCATTCGGATCCTGGATTTTTGCCAGGTTAATGATACAGGTTCCATGAAGCCGCTCCGGTGTCTCATCCAGATAGCGTACACGGAAAGTTGCCTGGTCGAAAACGCTGTTCCGTTTCTGCTCGTCATTCAGATCCACACCGCGTTCCATCGCAGCTTTGAATGCCTCGTGCAGCTTCTTGATCATGCGAACCTTTTTACGCAGTTTATAACGTCCGACAGAAAGATAGATCTCTTTGGCAAGAATCTCGTTTCTCTTTCTCGTCTCGTCCGTAATTTCTTTTGCTGTCAGGCCGGCGTACTCTTTTTTGTACTCTGCCATTTTTGCCTCATACGCCTGATTGTATGCCGTATCGTTCATGGCAGCCTGTTTGTGAGCCTTGATTTTTTCCTCTTTTGCTTTCTGCAGAGCCTTAATCTCTCCATCCAGTCTGGAAATCTCCGCGGATGTCTCTTTGACTTTCGCTTTTTCTTTGGAAGTATCGAGTGTCTGCTTATAGTTGAAAAGTTCGGTTCTCTTTATTACAAGTTCCTTGATTTCAGCCTCTGCTTTCTCGCGCTCTTCCTCGCTCAGCGTCATTTTTTCTTCTTTTTCCTGCTCCAGCGCCTTCATTTTCAGAAATACTTCTGAACCATATTCCAGTTTGGAATACTCGTTCAGTTTTTCCAGGGTAGAAGCGATGGTCTTTTTCGCATAAGAATTCAGCGGAACAACCGTATCACTCAGTTCGTCATCATTGAAAATGATATCTCCCTGATCGATGAAACCGTTGCTGTCCAGCATACCCGCAAACGCTTTCGTGAATACGGATTTACCGGCACCGGATTCTCCTACGATAGCAATGGACTCATTCTCGTAAATATCCAGCGTTACGCCCCGGATTGCCGTCAGGATACGGCCGCGGACACGGAATTTTACCTGTAAGTCCTTAATCGATAATAATACTTTTTTATCTTCCATGCGGCTTTCCTTCCTACATATGTGTTCTCGGGTCGGACGCATCTCCAAGGTTCTGTCCAACTACATATAATACTACGGTGATGATTGAAGCGACAACAACCGGACTCCAGAATTCGAATCCCCATCCCGGTGTCAGCATGGCGCCCTCAGCCTCATAGATCAGTCTTCCCAGAGACATGTCAGAAAGTCCCATACCGATGTAAGCCAGGAACACCTCGTAAGAGATGTAGGACGGAATCTCAGTTGCCGCCAGAGTAACAATGACAGATGTCATAAACGGGAGAATATTCTTCATCGCAATGCGGAAAATCGAAGTTCCAAGACATTTTGATGCCAGATTATACTCTCTGTCACGGATGATAACGACCTGCGTACGGATAAAGTACGCGATGGCAAGCCATCCGGTAACGGTCAGTGCAAATACCATGGTCCAGAAGCTCGGAGAAAAAATAAGCACCAGGACGGAGATCAGAAGTACATACGGAATATTTCCGATGATGTTGTAAACCTCCATCATGAAGACATCAACCTTCTTCGAAAATCCCCAGACAGATCCGACAATCACACCAATCGAAAGGTTGATGAGCGCACAGATAAACGCCAGGGAAACTGAAATTCTGGAACCAAACCAGACAGCGTCAAATGTCGACTGTCCGGAAGCACCGGATCCTAAAATCCAGTGAATATTGAATCCAAGCTGCTGCAATGCTTTGCCTGGAGACAGATGTTTTGTCGCGCCGTTCATCAGATTGGCGAAACGGTCGTACTCCACAAAGAGCGGATACACATACGTCATCAGCAGAATCACACCCAGGAGGCAAAGTACGGCAATATTGATTTTTTTCTTAAAAAATACGCGGAACACGGAATGCCAGTAGGAATATCTCGGAGCCGTAATTTTCTCAGACTCCAGAGAGCTGTTATCTACAGGAGAAAACAGTTCTTCCTCAGACAGACCGAATTTATCTAAATCATAATTCATAAGTCCCTACCTGTCTTTCGTTGAGAATGAGATTCGCGGATCCACCATGGACATCAAAACGTCGCCCAGGATGATGGAAATCACGGAGAGCACTGCGTAGAACAGTGTAACACCTACGATAACACCATTATCATATTTGCTGATTGCTTCGGTCAGCAGATTACCGGCACCTGGTACTACGTACACACGCTCGGTGATGATGGCGCCGGTCAGTGCGAACAGTACGCTCGCCGGAACACCCTGCACGATCGGAATCGCTGCGTTCTTCAAAATGTGTTTCGTAAAGATTTCTCCCTCTGTCAGTCCACCGGATCTTGCGAATTTTACGTAATCGGAGTTCATCTGGTCGATCATGTATCGACGCAGCCATTTCATCAGGTTTGCCACCTGCGGCAGTGCCAGGGAAACGATCGGCAGAATATACATCAGCTTGCTCTTCGAATCCATGTCAAAGGTGGTCGGCAGACCCATTTTTCCTCCGATTGCCTTAAACAGGAAAATATAGGCCAGTGAAGGTACTGCTATAATGAATACAATATAGATGGTTCCAAGCTGGTCAACCAGTTTGTCTTTCTTTCTCGCCATCAGAATGCCAAGCGGCACTGCGATGAGATAGGAAAGAATTACGGCAATGATACCGATTACAAAGGAATAGCCGATTTTTGATTTACCACTCTTAACTGTATCCACGTTGGTATAGTCATCTGTGAACCGATCGGAATGAACAGCGCTTGCATCCTGAGATTCGCTCATATACGTTGCGCTGTGCAGATCGTCTGCACTGTATTCCACCAGACCGCTTGGGTAGGTAATCTCCGATTTTACGTAGGATCCCTGCGCGCGGGTCATGGTCAGTGCTACATCCACACCCTCATTTACGGAATAGGACTTTCCTAAATTTATGGTGATTATATTCTGATGGAAGTATGGGAATTTTGAGTCAAAGTACATCAAGTACTTGTGTGTTGTGCCATTTCCCATGATGGCCGGTGAAAATTTCTTTCCCCCATATACCGGATCGTGTAAGGTAAATGTAATCCCCCTCTTACCTTCTACCTTTGCAGCATCGTGAATGCTGTCGATGTCAATCAAACCGGAAAAATATTTTCCGAGACGCGTTGCAAGCGGAATATCCCTGTATGCAAACAGCTGCTGCTGTCCGCCGTTGGCATATTTTTTCTTACCCATCATGATCGCATCGTATCTTCTTACGGTGTAACCTTTTGCTTTATAATAAGCTGTAAATTTTTTTACATATTCAGATACCAGTTCTGAATCCTGGTCTTTCGTTCTTCCGAATGCTACTGCTTTGGATCTCGTATCCTCGTCAATTTCGCCTTTTGCTTTGAGAGCGTTCAAATAATCTGCATAGGTTACATAATCAAGATATCCGTATGTCTCCCACTTCTGATATTTGTACACCTTTTTCTGGTTATTGCTCTGATGGGAATAGGTGGCGTCCTGTGCGAAAATCAGATTTCGGTCCATCAGAGAATAAATCATAGTCATAACGCATCCAACAACGATTACTACGGAAACAAGGCCATGCAACAAACGCTTAAAAAGATATTTTGTCATATTCTCTCATTCCTTAACACAATATGACAGGGGAATGGCTTTTTTTGTTCCCATCCCCCTGCCGGTTTATTCATTGGCTTTCAACTGTTCTGATCTTTCCAATTTTACCTTTTCCAAAATTAGAAGATACCGAAACATTTGGTCATGTATCCTTCGTAGTCCGGAAGCATGGTATCCAGGTAAGAGCACGGATCACCAAAGTCCGGACCCCATCCGGAGACATCGTATACGTCGTAGTTTGCTTCATAACCATAGTTTGCATAGTATCCTGCATAGTACCATCCATCCAGGTCTACGGCATCAACCAGATTGATCACAACTTTTCCGCCAAGGGCAGCCTCTACTGATTTCTTGTAGGAGTTTGCTTTGTTGGTGTAAACTTCTACTGCAGACGGATATGGATATTCCATCTGGATCGGGTTGCTCTCATCGATGGTGATGCCCTCTTCTGCGAGCTCCTCGATTGCGGTATTCAGTTCTTCTACTGCGTTTTCCGGATTGTACCATCCATCAAAGCCATCGCTGGTCTTGTTTTCGGCATCCCATACTTTGATCTTCACGCCGTCGGCGTCGATCTGTTTCTGTACGATTTCACCATAGTAGGTGCCTGCCGGGAAGGTTGTGTCGGTTCCGTTGATCTGAATGGTAGTGTCTTTTGACAGGCTTACGAAATATCCCGGGGTAAAGGTATTTCTAAGGGAAGTATACTTCAGATCCTCGCCAACCTGCTGTGCATTGTAAGCGCCACGATCTGCTGCAAAGCTGATCGCTCTTCTGAAGTGAACGTTCTGCAGTGCTTTGTTCGTTCTCTGGATTTCTTCGTCAGACTTTGTACTCTTTGCTGTTGTTCCGTCGTTGGCATTTGCAGTCGCAGTACGGTTGATATTGTAGAATGCCATGAAAGAAGTAGCATCGGTATCTGAAACTACTGCGTACTGGTCGTACAGACCTTCGGATTTTGCTGTCTCCATAGTGGAGGTGTTCAGGTTTACATAGTCAACGGTACCTGCTTTTGCATCTGTGTACATTTTGGTAACATCAGACTGGTCATTGAACAGCCAGGTCAGGGTTTTAATGTTTACGTTGTCTTTGTTCCAGTAAGAATCGCTCAGTTTAAATACGATGGTATTTTTCGCTGTAGCGTTGGTTACCAGGTACGGTCCGCAGTATGCGATCGAGTTGGAATCTTTTCCGTACTGATAATCTGCTGCGGAGGAATCGTACTCAGCACCAAATTTACCGCCCTGGGACTGATAGTAGCTTCTGCTCATCGGCATGAAGATGGTGTAGCCAAGCATGGTCATGAAGTAGCTGCATGGCTCTTCCAGTGTGTACTCTACGGTATAGTCATCAACAGCTTTTACACCAACCTCGTCGAAATCGGTAACTTCACGGCTGATGTACTGGGATACGTTTTTGATCACGCCCTGTACCAGGTATTCCAGACCGCCCTGTGCATCACACATATGCTGCATTCCGGCCACGAAGTCATCTGCTTTTACAGTATCCACTTCACGTCCCTGGGAATCGGTCCATTTTACATCTTTACGAAGGTGGAAGGTATAGGTCAGTCCGTCATCAGATACTTCATAGGATTCTGCCAGTGCCGGCTGCAGAGTTCCCTCTACATCGTACTCCATCAGTCCGTCATAGGTATTGATGATCGCATCGGTATCTGCCGCACGGGAAGTTGCAAGTCCGTCCCATGTTACCGGATCGCTCGCATACGGCATGGAGAAGCTGTCTTTTAAGGTGTAACCTTTTCCTGCCAGATATTCTTTTACCCAGCTCTCATAGGTTCCTGTTCCTTTAAGCTCATCCCATTTTGCTCTCATCTCGTTGTAATCTTCTGCCTTGATAAAGTCAGTTGTTACAACATACTGATGATAACGGTCCTTATCGCTTCCCCAAAGGGTATAGTCCTTGGTGCGCGGAGCCATTCTGTACATCGCGTACGTACCACCTCTTGAGGTGAGCGGGTACATCATGGCGGACTCCATCAGTTTTCCCTCGGCAACTGCCATCAGGGCATATCTCTCATCCACCGTTTCTGCTTCCTTTGCAGTAGCAAGTGCATCGTTGAAATCGCCCAGTGCCTCGTTATAGAGCTCTGTGCTGGTCTCGTCGTATCCTTCCGGCATTTCGGACTCCTCTGCCTCGGCTTCGCTCTCACTGCTTGCAGATGCGCTTGCATTGCTTTCGGAAGATGCGCTGCTGCTTACGCTTACACTCTCATCCGCCGGATCAGAACTTCCGCTGCCGGAATTTCCACAGGCAACCAGGCTTGCAGTCATACTCATAACAAGTAATGCGCTTACAATTTTTCTTTTCATAATTTCTTCCTAACTCCTTTCATGGATTCGCGTTGTTTTTGCATCATCCGGACATTTACCGGAACGGCTTCGCCATTCCACCGTTTTTCATTTTGGCACTTTACCACATCAAAACGAATAGTACAAAAAGGAGATGCGTCCAACAAGATTTGTTTTCTTCATCCCTCATGCCCGTACATTTGTCCGTTTGTCCAAAAACAACTGGGTTCATTATAACCAGAACTCTCTCTGTTTGTCAATATCCGATGCAGGAGAAAAGTGTATAAACTGCATTTAAAGTCATCAAAATCCTCTATTTTCCTCTTTTTGGGTATTGTTCTGATGCTGTTTTTCTATTTTCCTGTATTCTTCGGTTTTAGAATAAAAAAAGATTACACAAATAATTGTTTCTTTCCATTTGCGTTCTGCAGCACTGTCTTTTTGTATTTGTTTCAGATTTTGCTCCGGGAAAGAATCCTGCCGGACGCAAAAACAGACTTCTGAAAATCACATTTCTTCTTATTTAAGAGCGTCATACTGTTTTTTACTTTCGTTTTTTACTTTCGTTTTTTACTTTCGTTTCCTTCTTTTACAAAGCAAAGCCTTCCATGAAGACCGCTCACACCGAAATCACTTTCTTGTTACTGTTCACTCCGTTCTCAGTAACACGCTTCGCGATGCACAGAATTTATGCTAACCGCATAAATTCGCGCTGTATGTCTCGGGATTTTGGCATATTCATGCCAAAACGCCTCGCGGGATAGTAGCGTGTGAACAGTAACACTTTCTTACTTTTTGTCTTCGACAGTCTCCGGACTATTGACAGCAAAAAAAAATCCTGCTAATATTAATTTTAATAAGGAACCAGTGCAGTACACGGAAAACAGGCACCGCACGCGGCGTCTCTGATATCCTTGTCGGATACAGCAGACGCTTTTTTGCTTTCTTGTGTATCATCACTTCTGCATCCGTATCCGCACGAAAAGAAAAAAGGAGACTTCTTTTATGTATCTTTATAATTCTGCAACCCATAAAAAAGCTGAATTCCTGACACACACACCGGGCCGTGTAGAAATGTACACCTGCGGACCTACCGTTTATCATTTTGCGCACATCGGAAACCTGCGCAGTTATATTATGGAGGATGTCCTGGAAAAGGCACTCCGCTATGAAGGCTACGACGTCAACCGTGTCATGAACATCACCGATGTCGGCCATTTAAGCTCCGATGCGGACACCGGCGAGGACAAGATGGTCAAAGGTGCAAAGCGCGAGCACAAAACAGTCATGGAAATCGCACAGTATTACACCGATGCATTCTTTGCGGATTGCAAAAAGCTGAACATCAAGCGCCCGGATGTCGTACAGCCGGCAACGGGATGCATTGACGAATATATCAAAATCATTGAAAAACTGATGGACACCGGCTACGCTTACTTTGCCGGCGGAAATGTTTACTTTGACACCAGCCGTCTCGACCACTACTACGTATTCAACGATCACGACGAGGATGACCTCGCGGTCGGTGTGCGTGAGGGCGTAGAGGAAGATACAAACAAACGCAACAAAAATGATTTCGTTCTCTGGTTTACGAAATCCAAATTTGAGAACCAGGCCTTGAAATGGGATTCCCCGTGGGGCGTCGGTTATCCGGGATGGCACATCGAGTGCTCCGGTATCTCCATGAAATACAATGGCGAATACCTTGACCTGCACTGCGGCGGCGTAGACAATGCATTCCCGCACCACACAAACGAGATCGCACAGTCCGAAAGCTACCTTGGCCACGCCTGGTGCCCGCAGTGGTTCCATGTGCATCACCTGAATACATCGACTGGAAAGATGTCGAAATCGAAAGGTGAGTTTTTAACCGTTTCTCTTCTTGAGGAAAAAGGTTATGATCCTCTCGTCTACCGTTTCTTCTGCCTCCAGTCCCATTACCGTAAGGCGCTTGTCTTCACCTGGGAAAACCTGGACAACGCCAAAATTGCCTACGACAAGCTGATCGCCCGCATCGCCGCTTTAGACCCGAAAGACGGACCGGCCGAGGAAGCTTCTATGACTGCTTTAAAAGAGAAATTCCAGAAAGCGCTCGATGCCGACCTCAACACCTCGCTTGCCATCACAACGCTGTACGATGTGTTAAAAGCAGACATGCATGATGTTGCAAAGCTGGCGCTTCTCGACAGTTTCGATCAGGTACTCGGTCTTTCCCTTCTCGCTCATGCAGATGCGAAGAGAAAGGAGGCTGCAAAGACAACTTCTGCTTCCACCGCGTCCGGCTATCAGATTACCGGTGAAGGAGATCCGGAAATTGATGCGCTCGTTCTGAAACGATATGAGGCAAAAAAAGCCAAAAACTTTGCAGAAGCAGATAAAATCCGCGATGACCTGAAAGCCCAGGGCATTGAAGTTGCTGATGTACGCGGCGGAGCCGTCTGGAAACGGATCTGATCTGCACGAAAGAGGAACTCTGATTTTCTTCTTCATTTCCTACGAAGGAAACAGGGAATTTCATGTGCTGAAAGCAACAACCGACCAGTATATTACCTGTGAAAACGCGGCTGCACTTTCTATTAAACTTCTTCCAAAGAGAACTGCTCTGATGCGGCAGTTCTCTTTTTTATGCTTTTTCACCTGCTGCTTGCGGCTTCCTTCGGATGCATGGCATCGAAAAAAAGACGGCATCCATTTTCCGGATACCGCCTTTTTTGTTTCTTTCGGATGGCTGTTTCTTTATTTAATAATACGAACCCTTAATACGCCGTCTACTGCTTCCAGCGCTTTTACGATCTCTTCTGTTGCTTCGCTTTCCAGATCCATCATTGTGTAAGCGTAATCGCCTTTACCTTTGTTTGTCATGTCGCTGATGTTGACACCGGCGTTACCCATAACGGTGGTAAATGCACCCAGCATACCAGGAATATTCTTATGGCAGATGGTCACACGGCCTGCTCCTGTGCATACACCCATATCACAGTTCGGGAAGTTGACGGAGTTTTTGATGTTTCCGTTCTCCAGGAAATCACGGATTTCTTTAACCGCCATGACAGCACAGTTATCTTCGGATTCTTTGGTCGATGCTCCAAGATGCGGAGTAACGATGGTTCCCTCTGCGCCGACTACCTTCGGGTTTGCAAAGTCAGTCACATATTTTTTCATTTTTCCGGCCTTTAATGCTTCCAGAACAGCATCCTCATCAACCAGGAGGTCTCTTGCATAGTTCAGAAGAACCACGCCGTCTTTCATCTCATCGATCGCTGCCTTGTTAATCATACCTTTTGTGCTGTCCATCAGCGGAACATGGATGGTGATATAATCGCAGGTACGGTAGATATCTTCTACATTCTGGATGTGATGGATGTCACGGGACAGATTCCATGCCGCATCGACAGAAATGTACGGATCGTATCCGTATACTTCCATGCCAAGATGGGTTGCTGCATTTGCTACAAGCTGACCGATCGCGCCAAGTCCGATGATACCGAGCTTCTTTCCGCTGATCTCACAGCCGGCAAATTTCTTTTTCTGTTTTTCTGCTGTCTTTGCAATGTCGCCGTCTTCTTTGTCGCTCTTCACCCACTCAATACCGCCTGCGATATCGCGGGATGCAAGCAGCATGCCGGCAAGCACCAGCTCTTTGACGCCATTTGCATTGGCTCCCGGTGTGTTGAATACAACGATACCCTGCTCTGCGCAGTCGGCAAGCGGAATGTTGTTGACACCGGCTCCTGCTCTTGCTACGGCAAGAAGACTTTTCGGCAGCTCCATACCGTGCATGGCTGCACTTCTGACGAGAACCGCATCGGCTCCCTCCAGGCTTTCACTCTGCTGATAGTTTTCATTAAAATTTACAAGGCCTACGCCTGCAATCGGATTTAAGCAATGATACTGAAACATTAGAGATTTTCCTCCTCGAACTTTTTCATGAAGGCTACGAGTGCTTCTACACCTTCTTTCGGCATTGCATTGTAGATACTTGCACGCATACCGCCGACGGTACGGTGACCTTTCAGGTTCTCAAGTCCGGCTTCTTTGGACTCTTTGACGAATTTGGCATCCAGATCTGCATTTCCGGTGATAAACGGAACGTTCATTAGAGAACGGTCTTCCGGTACAACGGTTCCTTTGAAGAGCTTGCTCTGATCCAGGAAATCATACAGCAGTTTTGCTTTTTCTTCGTTGCGCTGTTTCATGACTTCCAGTCCGCCCATTTTCTTCAGCCATTTGAACACTTTGCCGCACATGTAGATGCAGTAGCAGTTCGGCGTGTTATACAGAGAGCCTGCGTCTGCATGCGTTTTGAATTTCATCATGGTCGGTGCTCCCGGCAGGACATTGTCGGTAATCAGATCGTCACGGACAATGGAGATGACCATTCCGGCAGGTCCGATGTTTTTCTGGACACCGCCGTAGATGATGCCGTAATCGGAGACATTAACAGGTTCGGAGAGGAAACAGGAGGAGACATCTGCCACCAGGGTTTTGCCCTTGGTATTCGGCAGTTTTTTGTATTTGGTTCCGTAAATGGTGTTGTTTTCACAGATATAAACATAATCGGCATCCGGGCTGATCGGAAGATCGCTGCAGTCCGGGATGTAGGAAAATGTTTTATCCTCAGAGGAGGCAATTTTGTTTGCCTTTCCGTATTTCTGTGCTTCTGCGTATGCTTTCTTTGCCCACTGGCCCGTTACGATGTAATCAGCGACACCGTTTTTCATCAGGTTCATCGGAATCATGGAAAACTGCAGGGAGGCACCGCCCTGAAGAAACAGAACTTTGTAATTTGACGGGATTCCCATCAGGTCACGAAGATCTGCTTCTGCCTCATCGATGATGTTCTGGAATACTTTGGAACGGTGGCTCATCTCCATGACGGACATGCCGCATCCACGGTAATCCAGCATTTCCTCCTGGGCTTCTTTCAACACTTCCTCTGGCAGAACCGCCGGTCCTGCGGAAAAATTATAGACTCTGCTCATTTTTTTGTCCTCCTGTTTCTCTTACTGCTTTATATTACTTGGAAACCACCGTTTCTATACCGGTGGTTTCCATTGTAATCTTATGTATTTCCTTTACATCTTTTCTTACAAGTCTGCAATTCATATGGTAATACGGTATTGCTTTACCACGTTGAAACTATGATACCCCTTTGTCAGAAATCTGTCAATCCTTTTCTTGCTCCTTTTTTGCCAGATCCTCCGCATCGAAAACATCCTCGATCGGTGCTCCGGCCGGAACCATCGGGAATACCTTCTCATCACAGTCAATCCACACATCGATCAGCGCCGGTTTTCCGCTCTCGATTGCTGCACGGATCGCCGGACCCATCTCCTCTTTTTTTGTCACACGGATTCCCTTTACACCGAGCGCCTCGGCAACCTTCACAAAGTCTGCCTGATCCTGCAGAACCGTGTTGGAATACCGCTTTCCGTAGAACAGAGTCTGCCACTGGCGCACCATACCGAGCACGTGGTTATTGACAACAACCTCAATGACCGGAATGTTATGTCTGGAAAGGGTTGCCAGCTCGTTCATGTTCATACGGAAGCAGCCGTCTCCTGCGATGTTGATGACAACCTTGTCCGGGCGTCCCATTTTTGCACCCATCGCTGCTCCAAGACCAAAGCCCATCGTTCCAAGACCGCCTGATGTCAGAAGCGTTCTCGGCTTCGTATAGCGGTAATACTGTGCCGCCCACATCTGGTGCTGGCCGACATCCGTTGTGATAATTGCCTGTCCGTCCGTTGCCTTATAGATCTCCTCGATCACATACGGTCCGGTAAGCCCCTCTTCATGCTTTAACGGGTATTTTTCTTTCATTTCCCTGATCTTTGCAATCCACTCATCATGGTGCATCGGCTCCAGCTTCGCATTCAGCCGTTTTAAGACCTCTTTGACGTCTCCGATGATGCTCGACTCGACAACAACATTCTTGTTGATTTCTGCCGCATCCACATCGATCTGAACGATTTTTGCGTTATTGGCAAATTTTGCGGCATTTCCGGTGACGCGGTCGGAGAATCTTGCGCCGAGCACGATCAGCAGATCGCACTTTGTCACGCCGTAGTTCGATGTTTTCGTTCCGTGCATACCGAGCATGCCGGTGTACAGCTCATCCGTTCCCGGGAACGCACCTTTTCCCATCAGGGTGTCGCAGACCGGTGCCTGGATGCGGTGTGCCAGTTCGCGCACTTCCTCGGACGAGCCGGAGATGATACTGCCGCCGCCCACGAAAATATACGGGCGTTTCGACTCCTGAATCAGGGATACGACGTGATCCAGGCCTTCTTCTGTAATTCTCTCAGTAAACGGTTCAATTTTTTCCGGAGTCTTCGGCTCATACTCATACGTTGCCGCTGTGACATCTTTTGTAATATCGACCAGAACCGGGCCCGGTCTTCCGCTCTTTGCGATCGTAAACGCACGGCGCAGCGTATCTGCAAGAACGGTGATATCTTTTACAATCACACTGTATTTTGTGATCGGCATTGCGACACCCGCAATGTCAATCTCCTGAAAGCTGTCTTTTCCAAGCAGTGCCTTTCCTACGTTGCAGGTAATCGCTACCATCGGTGTAGAATCCATGTAGGCGGTTGCAATTCCGGTGACAAGATTCGTTGCGCCCGGGCCGCTTGTAGCCATGCAGACGCCTGTTTTTCCGGTAGCACGCGCATATCCGTCTGCCGCATGCGCAGCACCCTGTTCGTGTGAGGTCAGGATATGGTGGATTTCCGGATGACGGTAAAGTTCATCATAGATATTTAAAATGGTTCCGCCCGGATAGCCGAACACGGTATCCACACCCTGCTCCTTCAGGCACTCGATAACAATCTGTGATCCAGTTAATTCCATGTCTGTATGATTCCTTCCTTATGTTTTTCGCTTTGTGTATGAAATCTGTTTATGAAATCAGCCATCCGAGAAAAAGCGCGTTCGGACGGCTGATATGATTTTATGATTTACGCGGGCAACGAGCCAAAGTCCGTGCTTGCACGAGACCTTGGCGACTGCCGCGATAACTATGAGAAACTCGCAGAGCGTGTTTCTCATAGTTTTTCTGAATTAGAACTCCAGAATAGCTCCCTTATTTGCACTGGAAACCATCTTGGCGTAGCGTTTCAGATAACCTGTGGTTACTTTCGGCTCTCTCGGAGTCCATGCAGCTTTTCTGCGTGCCAGCTCTTCGTCCGATACGACAACTTCCAGCTTATGCTCCGGAATATTGATACGGATGAGATCGCCTTCCTCAACGAGCGCGATCGGACCGCCTTCTGCTGCCTCCGGGCTGACATGACCGATGGATGCACCGCGGGATGCGCCGGAAAAACGGCCATCTGTGATCAGGGCTACGGAAGAACCAAGTCCCATACCTGCAATGGCAGAAGTCGGATTCAGCATTTCACGCATACCAGGACCACCCTTTGGTCCCTCATAGCGGATCACAACAACATCACCTGCCACGATCTTGCCGCCGCGGATTGCCTCGATGGCATCCTCCTCACAGTCGAAGACTCTGGCCGGACCTTCGTGAACCTGCATCTCCGGAACAACAGCAGAACGTTTGACAACTGCGGTATCCGGTGCCAGGTTTCCTTTCAGAACGGCGATACCGCCTGTCTTGCTGTATGGATTCTCAACCGGGCGGATGATCTCAGGATTTTTATTGACACATCCTTTGATGTTCTCTCCTACGGTCTTTCCGGTTACTGTCATACACTCTGTGTGCAGCAGATTCAGCTTGTTCAGCTCATTCATAACGGCATAAACACCGCCTGCCTCGTTCAGCTCCTCGATATAGTGGTATCCTGCCGGAGCCAGATGACAGAGGTTCGGAGTCTTCTCACTGATGGCATTTGCCATTTCCGGATTCAGTTCTACGCCCGCCTCATGCGCAATCGCCGGAAGGTGAAGCATACTGTTGGTGGAGCATCCAAGTGCCATATCAACCGTCAAAGCGTTCAGGAACGCTTCTTTTGTCATGATGTCTCTTGGACGGATATCCTGTTTTAACAGCTCCATAACCTGCATACCGGCTCTCTTTGCCAGGCGCAGACGCTCGGAGTATACCGCCGGAATCGTTCCGTTGCCTTTTAAGCCCATACCGAGAACCTCGGTCAGGCAGTTCATGCTGTTTGCGGTGTACATACCGGAGCAGGAACCGCAGGTCGGGCACGCATTGCACTCGAAATCATAGACGTCTTCCTCTGTCATGGTTCCGGCAGCGTAGGAGCCGACTGCCTCGAACATGCTCGAAAGACTTCTCTTCTCGCCTTTTACGTGGCCGGCAAGCATCGGGCCGCCGCTGACAAATACGGTCGGAACATTGACTCTTGCTGCTGCCATCAGAAGACCAGGTACGTTTTTATCACAGTTCGGGATACATACCAGGGCATCAAACTGATGTGCCATTGCCATACACTCGGTGGAATCGGCGATCAGGTCACGGGTAACGAGGGAATATTTCATTCCGATGTGTCCCATGGCGATACCGTCACAGACTGCAATGGCCGGGAATACGATTGGTGTTCCGCCTGCCATGGCAACGCCCATTTTTACAGCCTCTGTAATTTTATCCAGGTTCATGTGGCCCGGTACAATCTCATTGTAGGAGCTTACGATTCCTACGAGCGGTTTTTTCATTTCTTCTTCGGTCAGACCCAGCGCACGCATCAGAGAACGCTGTGGTGCCTGTGCGATTCCTTTTTTTACAGCATCACTTCTCATGATTTTTTCCTCTTTTCTTATCTTACAGTTTTATGCCAGTGCTTTTACCAGCAGATCTCCCATTTCGGATGTAGATACCTGGGTACATCCCTCAGACATAATGTCTACGGTCCGGTATCCGTCTTTTAAAATTTTCTGTACAGCATTTTCGACTGCCTCTGCCTCCTGATCGAGATCCAGGGAATAGCGGAGCATCATGGCTGCGGACAGAACCGTTGCAATCGGGTTTGCGATGTTCTTTCCTGCGATGTCCGGTGCAGAGCCGTGGCTTGGCTCGTACAGACCAAATTTTGTCTCTTTCAGGCTGGCGGAAGAAAGCATTCCGATCGAGCCTGCTACCATACTTGCCTCATCGGAAAGAATATCTCCGAACATGTTCTCGGTCAGAACGACGTCAAACTGGCACGGATTGTGGACGATCTGCATCGCACAGTTGTCGACCAGCATATGCTCTAAGGTAACTTCCGGGTAATCTTTTGCAACATCCTCTACCACGGATCTCCACAGACGGGAGGAATCGAGAACGTTTGCTTTATCTACGCTCGTTACTTTTTTCTTTCTCTTCATGGCGATGTCGAATGCACGGATTGCAATGCGGCGGATTTCGGTCTCGCTGTAGGTCAGCGTATCGGTTGCTTTCCGGATGCCGTTTTCTTCTACAGTGCTGCGCTCTCCAAAGTACAGGCCGCCGGTCAGTTCACGCATAATCAGCATGTCGAAGCCCTCGCCGATGATCTCTTCTTTTAACGGGCAGGCATCTTTCAATTCCTGATACAGGTAAGCCGGACGCAGGTTTGCAAACAGGCCTAACGATTTCCGGATTTTTAAGAGTCCTGCCTCCGGGCGCTTGTCCGGGCTTAATTTGTACCATGGGGATGTTTTTGCATCTCCTCCGATGGAGCCCATCAGGACAGCGTCGCATTTCTTTGCTTCTTCTATGGTTTCATCTGTCAGCGGCACGCCGTGCACATCAATGGAGGCTCCGCCCAGCAGAAGGTTGGTATATTCAAACTTATGTCCATATTTCTCGCAGACAGCGTCCAGAACTTTTTTTGCTTCCTTTACAATTTCCGGTCCGATTCCGTCACCGTGAATTAATCCAATACGGTATTCCATATTTTTCTCCCTCTTTTCTTCCGGCTGAAAAACCGTTCTATTTTCTCTGCGTCTATAGCATTTCTAAATTATACGCCATTTTTCCGGTAATTTCAACACGAAATTTCTTTGCATCGGACGAAACGCAATAATCTTTTTGCTTTTTTGCCATTTAAAAGAAAAATACGCGGCATTTTTCCCCGTTTTCGCCGTGTTCCGCCGAAGAAGTTTCGGGGGCGAAAAAAACGCAGGCATTCGTTCTTTTTGAATACCTGCGTTTTTCCTGGCTTTTCGCCGTGTGAAATTATTTTTTCTTTTCTGTTTTCTCTTCAACGACTGCTGTCTCCGGTTTTTCAACCTCTGTGATGGCTGTTTTGCGCATCGGGATACGGCAGTTTTTGTTGTTTCCGAACTCTACGATGACATCGTCGTCTGTGATATCGATGACTACGCCGTAGAAACCGCTTGTTGTGATGACTGCATCGCCGACTGCGAGGTCATTCAGCATTGCCTGCAGTTTTTTCTGCTCTTTCTTCTGCGGGCGGATCATTAAGAAATACATCATACCGAACATGATGACCAGCCACATAATTAACATACCAGTGCTCATCACACCGCTGTTTGCTGCTGTTGTTGTTGCTAAAAACATTTTCTTTCCTCCTGTTATTCGAGAGTACATCCCGTTCTTTAGACACACCTATCATAATACACAATCCGGAACCGATGGGCAAGTCTTTTTCGGATATTTTCCAAAGATTTCATACTTTCCCAATTACTTTTTGTCGTATTCCTCAAATCCTGCGAGTTTTGCCCGTTTGTAGGAAGCAAAATTGCCCTCGTCCAGCGCGGTCCGGATTTCTGTCATCATATTGTTATAGAAATACAGGTTGTGCAGAACACAGAGCCGCATGCCGAGCATCTCTTTTGCTTTCAGCAGATGACGGATGTAGGCTCTGCTGTAGTGACGGCACGCCGGGCACTGGCAGCCTTCCTCGATCGGACGCGGATCCAGCTCGTATTTCTGATTGAACAGGTTCATTTTTCCATGGTTTGTGTAAACGTGGCCGTGGCGTCCGTTCCGGCTCGGATATACGCAGTCGAAGAAATCGATGCCGCGCTCTACGCCTTCCAGAATGTTTGCCGGCGTTCCAACGCCCATCAGATACGTCGGTTTGTCTTTCGGCAGGTACGGAACGACTTCGTCGAGAATATGGTACATCTCCTCGTGGCTCTCTCCTACTGCCAGACCGCCGACTGCATAGCCATCGAGATTCATCTCGGAAATCCGTTTTGCATGGTCAATGCGGATATCCTCATAAATCGCACCCTGGTTGATTCCGAACAGAAGCTGATGTTTGTTGATCGTGTCTTCCCGCTGGTTCAGCTCCTGCATCTTATTTTTGCATCGCTGCAGCCATCTCGCCGTGCGGTCGACAGAATTCTGCACATAACGGCGCTCTGCCACACTCGACGGGCACTCGTCGAAAGCCATCGCGATGGTTGAAGCCAGGTTGGACTGGATCTGCATACTCTCCTCCGGTCCCATAAAGATCTTTCTTCCATCTACGTGCGAGTGGAAATAGACACCCTCCTCCTTGATTTTCCGAAGGCCTGCCAGAGAAAACACCTGGAATCCGCCGGAATCGGTCAGGATCGGTTTGTCCCAGACCATGAATTTGTGGAGTCCGCCCATCTTCTTTACGACTTCATCTCCCGGGCGCACATGGAGGTGATACGTATTGGAAAGTTCTACCTGCGTGCCGATCTGCTGGAGATCTTCGGTGGAAACAGCTCCCTTGATTGCTGCTGCAGTTCCGACATTCATGAATACCGGCGTTTCGATATTGCCGTGCACGGTTTCCATATGGGCGCGCTTCGCTCTTCCTTCCATTTTCAGAATTTTATACATAACGCTTTTCATCCTTTCTCAATGATCCCTGCCTCCTGTTTTCATGCAGGGCATACTATTTTTAGTATACAGGCAAAATCTGTTTTTGACAATGCCTGAATTTTCTTTTTTCTCTCTTTTTTCTTTCCCGCTTTCTCCATTTTTCACAAGGACTTTATACTTTTTTCATAAGACATCGCCTTTTTTCCAATTGTATTTCCTTATTTTTTGTCGTATAATGTGTTGAGATTGTTTCTTATTATAAAAGGAGTTTGATTCATGACTGATAAAAAATATACTCTTGGAATCGACATCGGTTCCACTACTGTTAAAATTGCGATCCTCAACGAAGAGAACCAGCTTCTCTTTGCCGATTACGAGCGCCATTTTGCAAACATCCAGGAAACACTTGCCCATCTGCTCGGGGAAGCCCACGAAAAACTGGGCGAACTGACCCTGCAGCCCGTCATCACCGGTTCCGGCGGACTCGCGCTTGCCAACCATCTTGGCATTCCGTTCACGCAGGAGGTTATCGCAGTTTCCACATCGTTAAAAGCACTGGCTCCGCAGACCGACGTTGCCATCGAGCTCGGCGGCGAGGATGCCAAAATCATCTATTTTGAAGGCGGCAATGTCGAACAGCGTATGAACGGTATCTGCGCCGGCGGTACCGGTTCGTTCATCGACCAGATGGCTTCTCTTCTGCAGACCGATGCAACCGGCCTGAATGAGTACGCGAAACATTACCAGGCCATCTACCCGATCGCTGCCCGCTGCGGTGTATTCGCAAAAACGGATATCCAGCCGCTCATCAACGACGGTGCAACAAAAGAGGATCTTGCCGCTTCTATTTTCCAGGCAGTCGTCAACCAGACCATTTCCGGTCTTGCCTGCGGTAAACCAATCCGCGGCCACGTTGCCTTCCTTGGCGGCCCGCTGCACTTCCTCTCGGAATTAAAGACAGCGTTCGTCC
This sequence comes from Blautia sp. AM23-13AC, assembly GCF_003435675.1. Taxonomy (NCBI): domain Bacteria; kingdom Bacillati; phylum Bacillota; class Clostridia; order Lachnospirales; family Lachnospiraceae; genus Blautia; species Blautia sp. AM23-13AC. The sequence continues at coordinate 52,905 of NZ_QTUL01000002.1, forward strand.
GCACCTTAAAACTGGATGACGAGCACGCGATCGTGCCGGACAACTCTCATCTGTTTGCAGCCATCGGTTCTGCAATGAATGCAGAGGGAAAGACCGAGGTTTCTCTTCTCGCGCTGAAAAAACGGCTCGAAGAAAAAGTAGCCATCGATTTTGAGGTTGCCCGTCTCGAACCGCTGTTTAAAGACAAGGAGGAGTACGATGCATTCCTGGCCCGCCAGAGCGTCAACAATGTTGTAACGGCTGATCTTTCCACTTACGAAGGAAACTGCTATCTCGGAATCGATGCCGGTTCCACAACCACAAAAGCCGCGCTCGTTGGTGAGGATGGCGCTCTTCTGTATTCCTTCTACAGCAACAACCACGGAAATCCGCTCGGCACCTCGATCCGCGCGATCCAGGAAATCTACTCCAAACTGCCGGATTCCGCACAGATCGCCTGGTCCTGTTCCACCGGTTACGGCGAAGCACTCATCAAAGCTGCGCTGATGCTGGACGAGGGTGAGGTTGAAACGATTTCTCATTACTATGCCGCAGCATTCTTCGATCCGGAAGTCGACTGTATTCTCGACATCGGCGGTCAGGATATGAAATGTATCAAGATCAAAAACGGCACTGTAGACAGCGTACAGCTCAATGAAGCATGTTCCTCCGGCTGCGGTTCCTTTATCGAAACCTTCGCGCAGTCCCTGAACTACAGTGTACAGGATTTTGCACACGAAGCACTGTTCGCAAAACACCCGATCGATCTTGGTACCCGCTGTACCGTATTTATGAATTCCAAGGTAAAACAGGCGCAGAAAGAAGGCGCATCCGTTGCTGATATTTCTGCCGGACTTGCCTGCTCCGTCATCAAAAACGCATTGTATAAGGTAATTAAAGTTTCCGATGCCACCGAGCTGGGACGCCACATCGTCGTACAGGGCGGTACATTCTACAACGATGCCGTTCTTCGAAGCTTTGAGCGGATCGCCAACTGCGAAGCCATCCGCCCGGACATCGCCGGCATTATGGGTGCGTTCGGTGCGGCGCTGATCGCAAGAGAGCGCTATTCGGCAGATCAGGAGACTACGATGCTCTCCATCGAAAAGATCAATGAGCTGAAATACTCGACCACGATGGCAAACTGCAAAGGCTGTACGAACAGCTGCCGTCTGACCATCAACAAATTCTCCGGCGGCCGTCAGTACATCAGCGGAAACCGCTGTGAGCGCGGAATCGGAAAAGAGAAAAACAAGGATCATATTCCGAACCTGTTCGAATACAAATACAAACGAATCTTCGGCTACCAGCCGCTGCCGCAGGATGAAGCAATCCGCGGAGAGGTCGGCATTCCGAGAGTCCTCAATATGTTCGAGAACTATCCGTTCTGGTACACCTTCTTCACGCAGCTGAAATACCGCGTGGTACTCTCCCCGACTTCAAGCCGCAAGATTTATGAGCTCGGCATCGAATCGATCCCGAGTGAATCCGAGTGTTACCCGGCGAAACTGGCCCACGGCCATGTGACCTGGCTCTTACGCCACGGCGTAAAATTCATCTTCTATCCGTGTATCCCGTACGAGCGTACCGAGTTCCCGGAGGCCATCAACCACTACAACTGCCCGATCGTTACTTCCTACGCGGAGAACATCAAAAACAACGTGGATGAGCTCCAGGACGACTCCATCACATTCCGCAATCCGTTCCTCGCATTTACGAGTGAAAAGGTTCTCGCCGACGGCCTGGCAAAAGAATTTTCCGGCCTGCCGGAGGATGAGGTCCGCGCCGCTGTCCATGCCGGATGGGAGGAGCTCGCCGCTGCAAGACGTGATATGCAGAAAAAAGGTGAAGAGACGCTGCAGTATATGAAAGAAACCGGCCGCAGAGGTATCGTACTTGCCGGAAGACCGTACCACATCGATCCGGAAATTCATCACGGTATTCCGGATATGATTAACTCCTACGGTCTGTGCGTTTTAACAGAGGACTCTGTTTCCCATCTTGCACCGCTCGAGCGCCCGCTTCGTGTCAATGACCAGTGGATGTATCACACCCGTCTGTATGCGGCTGCAAACTACGTAAAGACACGCGATGATCTTGACCTGATCCAGCTGAACTCGTTCGGCTGCGGTCTCGACGCCGTTACCACCGATGAGGTTTATGAGATTCTGACCAGAAGCGGTAAAATTTATACCTGCCTGAAGATCGATGAGGTCAACAACCTCGGCGCTGCCAGAATCCGTGTCCGCTCTCTGCTCGCCGCTCTGCGTGCACATGACCGCAAACAGGCGGTACGTGAAATTGTTCCATCCTCGATCCAGAAGCCGGTCTTCACAAAAGAGATGCGCAAAGATTACACGATCCTCTGCCCGCAGATGTCACCGATCCACTTCTCGATTCTGCAGCCTGCATTCAATGCTGCCGGATACCATCTGGAAGTGCTTCCAAATGACAACAAAGAGGCGGTCGACGTCGGCCTGAAATACGTAAACAACGATGCCTGCTATCCGTCTCTGATGGTAGTCGGACAGATTATGCAGGCGCTGCTCTCCGGCAAGTATGACCTGAATAAAGTAGCCGTCATCATGAGCCAGACCGGCGGCGGCTGCCGTGCTTCCAACTATATCGGATTTATTCGCCGTGCACTGGAGAAGGCCGATATGACGCAGATTCCGGTCATCTCGATTAACTTGAGCGGTCTCGAAGAAAATCCGGGCTTCAAGATTACACCGGATCTTGCAATCCGTCTCTGCTATGCGGCGGAGTTCGGTGATATCATGATGAAATGTATCTACCGGATGCGTCCTTATGAGCAGAAAAAGGGCACGACAGACCGGATTCACAGGAAATGGGAGAAAATCTGTATTGATTTCATTTCTTCCAAACACCTGAGTCATACCCGTTTTAAACAGATCTGCCGCACGATGATCCGCGACTTTGACCACATTCCGATTACGGACGAGAAAAAACCGCGTGTCGGTATTGTCGGCGAGATTCTGGTTAAGTTCCTTCCGGCGGCCAATAACCATCTGGCGGAGCTTCTCGAAAGCGAAGGCGCCGAGCCGGTTGTGCCGGATCTGATCGATTTCTTCTGCTATTGCTTCTACAATACGAATTTCAAGGTAGAGCACCTTGGATTCAAGAAGAGCTCTTCGATGCTCGGAAATACGGGCATTAAGCTGATCAACTGGCTGCGGAGCGCGGCAGTTGCAGAGTTCAAGAAGAGCGAACACTTTGATCCGCCGGCTGATGTACGGGATCTGGCGAAGTATGCTTCTCCGATTGTTTCCTGCGGTAACCAGACAGGTGAGGGATGGTTCCTGACAGGCGAGATGATGGAGCTGATCCACAGCGACGTTTACAATATCGTCTGCATCCAGCCGTTTGCGTGCCTGCCGAATCATATTGTCGGTAAAGGTGTTATTAAAGCCATTCGCAAGGAGTATCCGAAGGCAAATATCGTGGCAGTCGACTACGATCCAGGCGCTTCGGAGGTTAACCAGCTGAACCGTATTAAGCTGATGCTTTCTACCGCAAATAAGAATCTGAAACAGGAATCTGGCGGAGAGAAAGACGCATAAGAAGTTACATACTGATTTTTCTATTCCGATATTTAAAAAAGCTCCTGTCCGGAAAACAGTTTTTTCTGTTTTCCGGACAGGAGCTTTTTTTACATAACAGGAAATTTCGTTGACATTCCCCGTTATAAGCCCTCCGGGCAGGATCGCACTGCGGCGGCGGGGAATTCTATCGCTAAAGCGGCCCGCCGCAGGCGGAGAATCCCGCAAAGCAGGATTTTCTCTTCTGTTTTCAGCGGTAAATCCGCAGGATGCGGAGAACCTTTACCAGCTTCGTTCCCATCGGCATACGGCGCATTTCTGCTTCCGTCGTACCGGTTACAACCACAAAAGCAATCAGATATACGACGATTGCGATCAGAATTGCGGCCAGCATACTGATCGATGGACGCTTCGTAATGGCGAACAGACCATAATAAACAATCCAGGTTACAACACCCATAATAGCTGCTGCGATCAATGGTTTTACATAGGTATTTTTGAACTCATTGCGGAAATTCAGGTGTTTGCGGATCGAAAGGTTATTCAATACGCACATGCTAAGGGAGAACAGGATTCCTGCAAAGACAACGGCATAAATGTTTGTCTTTGGGAAAACTGCAAGGATCAGCGCCAGGACGACGAGATCCATTCCAAGGGAAATTGCTGCATTGTGCAAGGCTTTCTTCTGCTGCCCGATCGACTGCAGGACACTGTTGGTAATGGTAGACAGTGCAGAAAAGACAACCGATACGGCACCCATCATCAGCAGTTTGCCGGAAAGGCTCGAACTTGACGGGAACAAAACGCCTGTAATCGGGAATGCCAGGACTCCAAGGCCGACGGCAGCCGGAATGGAAATAAACATGGTCAGGCGGATCGTTTCCAGAATTTTGTCGTTTGCCTCGTCGAGGTCACCGGTTGCGTAGCAGGAAGACACCTCCGGCATCATCGCAGATGCGGATGCGCTTGCCATGGCAAGCGGGACGTTAATCAGCGTAACGTAATAGTTGGAAAACTCGCCGTATGCAGCGTTCAGCGCTTTCTGGTTTTCGCCGTGCCATCCGAGAATGGTAAAGAACAGATAGTTGTCCAGGTAAGCGTTACAGTTATAAATAAAGGTCGTGAAGATGACCGGTGTTACCATCAGAAAGAGTACCTGAAAGATTTCGCGGTAGGATTCTTCGCGGTGGCGTGTGTCTTTGGCTGCTTTTCGCAGAATGCTTTTCCGGTTTACCCCGTAAACGAGCAGCATAAAGCAAAGGCCTGCCAGCACACCGGCTCCCGTTCCGAGGGTTCCGCCGGCAGCACCGAATTTCGCACGCTCGGTGTCATTTGTCGCAAACTGCTGGATAAAGAACCAGGCTGCACCGATACTGAAAGCAGCGTTGAATATCTGCTCGATGATCTGTGAAATCGAAGTCGGCATCATCGTGCTGTGGGCCTGGAAATAGCCGCGCAGGACGCCGAGAATCGCCGAGAAGAAGATGGTCGGTGCCAGTACGCGCAGGGCCAGGATGGCATTCTGCTGGTTATATGGCAGAAGGAATTTTCCGCCGAAAAACGCCACCAGTGCAGCGATTCCTCCCACGATTACGGCATAAAGGAGGGCTCCGCGGAAAACGCGGTGTGCGTTCCGGTACTCTTTTAATGCCAGGCGTTCGGATACGATTTTCGATACTGCCATCGGAATACTGTAGGACGAGATCAGCAGCAGGATCGTATACAGATTGCTCGCTGTACTGTAATAACCAAGTCCCTCATTTCCAATGGTTTCGCCGAGCGGCGACCGGTATAAAAGACCGATCACACGCGAGATAATCGTTGCAGCCATCAAGATAGAAGTATTTCTCAGTAACGTATTTTTCTTTTTACTCATTCTTTCGCTCCCCGGATTACATTTTCGATCTGCCAGTCAATCGGCGCAAGACCGTTTTCTTCCAGATATTCGTTCGTTCTGGAAAACGGATGGCTGCCGAAAAATCCGCGGTATGCAGAGAGCGGGCTCGGATGAGCGGACATCAGCACCAGATGTTTTGGATTGTGGATCATCTCTTTTTTGCGCTGTGCGGGACGTCCCCAGAGGATGAAGACCATCGGGCGGTCCTGCCCGGCGAGCACTTTGATTGCCGCGTCCGTGAACTGCTCCCAGCCGATTTCCTTGTGGGAATTTGCCTGATGCGCACGCACAGTCAGCACCGTGTTCAGCATCAGAACACCCTGCCGTGCCCATTTTTCGAGATAGCCGTTGTTCGGGATGTAGCATCCCAGATCGTCTTCGAGTTCCTTATAAATGTTGACCAGGGACGGCGGAATGTCTACTTCCGGTTTTACAGAAAAGCAGAGTCCGTGTGCCTGTCCCGGCTCGTGGTACGGGTCCTGGCCTAAGATGACTACTTTTACCTGCTCAAGTGGGGTAAAGTGGAACGCATTGAAAATATCATCAGCCGGCGGGTAAATCGTGTGGGTTTTGTACTCCGCTCCCACCGTCTGAAACAGTTTTTTATAATAATCTTTGGAGAATTCTCCTTTCAGGGCATTGGCCCAGCTTCCGCTAAGAGGCGGCATATCGTTTTCTCCCTTCCTTTTACAGGCGGACCGGCACATTGCGGCCTGCCAGATATTCTTTGACTTCACGAATTTCCAGTTCTTTGTAGTGGAACAGAGATGCGGCAAGTGCAGCATCGGCTTTTCCTTCGGTTAAGGCATCATAAAAATGCTCCAGCGTTCCTGCGCCGCCGGATGCGATGACCGGGATGCCGACGCTCTCTGCGATCGTTCTTGTCAGCTCGATATCGTATCCCGCCTTTGTTCCGTCGCAGTCCATGCTGGTGAGCAGGATTTCTCCGGCGCCAAGGCTTTCTGCTTTTTTTGCCCACGCAACGGCATCGATGCCGACATCGATGCGGCCGCCGTTTTTATAGATATTCCAGCCGCTTCCGTCCGCTCTTTTCTTGGCGTCGATCGCAACGACCACGCACTGGCTGCCGAATTTCTGTGCCGCGTCGTGGATGAGCTGCGGATTGTTGATGGCAGAGGAGTTGATCGAGATTTTATCGGCTCCTTCGCGGAGCAGCATCTTGAAATCATCCACGGTACGGATTCCGCCGCCGACGGTGAACGGGATAAAAACGTTTGCTGCTACTTTGCGCACCATATCAACAACAGTTCCTCTCTGATCGGAGGAGGCCGTGATATCAAGAAAAACAACCTCATCGGCTCCTGCCTTGTCGTACGCTTTTGCGATCTCCACCGGGTCGCCGGCATCTTTTAAATCGACGAAATTAACACCTTTTACGACTCTTCCGTTTTTTACATCCAGGCATGGGATAATTCGTTTTGTAAACATCCGTCAGTCCTCCTCTCCAATTTCCGCAAAGTTTTTCAGAATGGCAAGCCCAAGATCTGAGCTCTTTTCCGGGTGGAACTGGCAGGCGAACAGATTTCCTTTTTCCACAGATGCATGGATGTGTGTACTGTACTCTGTCGTTGCTTTTACAATTTCCTCCTCTTCTGCTTTCAGATAGTAGGAGTGGACAAAGTAAACATACGATTTCTGCGGGATGCCTTTGAATAAGCGTCCACCGTTCTGCAGATGGATGGAATTCCAGCCCATGTGCGGAATCTTTAAGCCCTCTTTGTCCGGAATCCGGAGAATTTCTCCTTTTAACAGGCCAAGGCCTGCAACGCCCGGGCTCTCTTCGCTGCGTTCAAACAGGATCTGAAGTCCGAGGCAGATTCCAAGAAACGGAGTCCCTTTTTCTACGATTTCATGAATAACCGGTACCAGATGATAGCGGTTCAGATTTTCCATCGCATCTCCAAAGCTGCCGACACCCGGCAGAACGACGTGATCTGCGCGTTTTAACACGTCTGGATCCCTGGTCAGTACAACCTCTTTTCCAAGGCTTTGAAAGACTTTTTCCACGCTTTTTATATTTCCGGCATCATAGTCGATCAGTGCAATCATAGGTGGGTCCTCCTCGTTTGTTATTTCAGTCCACGCCCCCTGTCATTGGGGGCATCTCTGCTGTTCTTTTGCAAACAGTACACTTCATTCTAACATACCGTTTTCTAAAATTCAAATTTTGAAGGTTATAAAATTATACAAAAATGCAGAAATTCTTAAGATTTCTTTTACTCCCGCTCCTTTCTTTCTTTTTATACTGGACAAATGGCGGGCATCACGCTACAATAAGAGCGTTGCACTAAGAAACGATAACATTTTGTGAAAAACGAGAGGTGTATATGATTACCAAATATCTGATTGTATTTTTGATTTCCATGGTTCCGCTCATCGAGCTGCGTGGTGCGATTCCGTACGCGGTAGCTTTCCATATTCCGACGCTTCCGGCCTATCTGATCGCCGTCATCGGAAATATGCTTCCGGTTCCGGTTATTTTCCTGTTCGCTCGAAAGGTTCTTGTCTGGGGATGTGATAAAAAGTATATCGGAAAATTCTTCACCTGGTGTCTGGAAAAAGGCGAAAAAGGCGGGGAAAAACTGAAAGCAAAAGCCGGCCGCGGACTTCCGCTCGCCCTGCTGCTCTTCGTCGGCATTCCGCTCCCGGGAACCGGCGCATGGACCGGCACACTGGCCGCAAGTATCCTCGATATGGACTTTAAGACCAGCGTTCTCGCCATCATGGGCGGTGTTCTCCTTGCAAGCGTCATCATGCTGCTTGCAAGTTCCGGCGTATTCGGGGCAATTGGGGCGCTTTTGGCGTAAACGGCTCTGCTTCCGTTTCAATTCCATAAAATTTGGCTTACAGCCGCACAGATTTGTTTTTCCGATCTGTGCGGCTGTTTTTGTATAACTTTTTTCTAACAGAAATTTTCCCTGCTGTTTCCTGTTCACGTTTTTCCGGATCGAATTCTGTTTCTTTTCTTCCAGTATTTTCTTGTACTATTTTCATTTTTCCTCTTGAACATTCGTTCGATTTGTGTTACACTTCTTTTATCGAACAGTTGTTCTTTTTATAAAATACCTGTTATCTTATTGTTTTACTTTTATTCGTATTCATTTGGACATAGAAAGGAATTTTTCTGCCATGCAGTTATCATCACAAACACTTTCTCTCTCCGAGAAGCTGAATCTTCTCGCTGACGCGGCCAAATACGACGTTGCGTGCACTTCCAGCGGTGTGAACCGTGCCGGAAAACAGGGACATCTCGGCAATTCGGTCTCCTGCGGTATCTGCCACAGCTTTTCTTCCGACGGACGCTGTATCTCTCTGTTGAAAATTCTGCAGAGCAACGACTGTATCTACGACTGTAAATACTGCGTCAACCGCGCCGGGAATGACCGGCAGCGCGCCACGTTTACACCGGAGGAGGTCTGTACACTCGTCACGGAATTTTATCGCCGAAACTATATTGAGGGACTCTTTTTAAGTTCCGCCGTCTGCAAAAATCCTGCCCATACGATGGAGCTCATGTACCGCACTCTGCATCTTTTACGTAATCGTTACCGCTTTAACGGCTACATCCACGTCAAAGCTATCCCGGGCGCACCCGCCGAGCTGATCGAAAAGACCGGCTATCTCGCCGACCGCATGAGCGTCAATCTGGAACTCCCGACCGGAGAAGGGCTGCAGAAACTGGCCCCGCAGAAGACACAGAAAGCGATTTTAAAACCCATGCGCCAGATCCAGTCCGGTATTGTAGATTACCGGCTGACCGCAGGGAAAAGCGCTTTTTTAGAGCGTTCCTCGGGAAACCGCTATCTCTCCCACTCCATTTTCGATACACGAAAGCAGATTTCCGCCTCCGCTGCCGATCTGGGCTGGATCTCTTCCTCCTCCGCGCGGTCACTGCCGGAAAAGGAACGCTCTGCTCCCTTCGTTCCTGCCGGCCAGAGCACGCAGATGATCATCGGTGCGACAAAGGAAAACGATTACCAGCTTCTCTCCACCTCACAGCTTCTCTACCAGCAGTATGACCTGAAGCGCGTCTTTTACTCCGCCTACATTCCGGTCAACGAGGATTCCGCCCTGCCCTCACGTGAAACCAAGCCGCCGCTTCTTCGGGAACACCGCCTTTATCAGGCAGACTGGCTGCTCCGCTTCTACGGTTTTCAGGCGGATGAACTGCTCGATGAAGCCCACCCGAACTTTCATGCACAGCTCGACCCGAAATGCGACTGGGCGCTGCGCCATATGGAGCTGTTTCCGGTGGAGATCAACACGGCTGAGTATGCCGACCTTCTGCGCGTTCCCGGCATCGGGCCGAAATCGGCCATGCGGATTGTAAAGAGCCGCAGAAGCTCCCATCTTTCATTTGATCATCTGAAAAAGATCGGTGTGGTGCTGAAACGCGCCAAATATTTTATCACCTGCGAGGGAAAAATGATGTATCACATGCGGCTGGAACAGCAGTTTCTGACCCGGCAGCTCACGGGAGAGGAAGCCGCCTCCAACTGGGAGGTTTCCCATCCGGAACAGTATCAGCAGCTTTCTCTGTTTGATGCTGCCGTACCTGGGCATATATAATCCCGGGCGTTCTTCTCACGGAAAAGCCTTTTTGCTGTATCTGCGCTTTTTGCAGAAGGCTGTTGTCTGTATCAATTGATTTCAGAAAGGATTTTATTATGACTGTTTACACCTGCAGCCCGGATCTTGCGTCGATCCTGACCTGCATCTATGAAGCCTGGAATTCCCGTCTCGGCTACCGCAATGTACGGCTGATGACGGAACCAGTCGGCAATCTGGAGCTGTTCTGCGATTACTGCCATGTTGAGCCGGACACAGAAAAAGCCGCCAGCGTCACGCGATCCATTCAAAAGAAGATCGGCGCAGCAGCCTGGCGGCTCGTCTATCTCTGTGCAATGTCCGAGAGAAGCGACGCTCCCGACATCATTTATCGTTTTCTGCTCTACGGCTTTTCCTATGGAAAGGATACCCTGCATATGCTGCAGGAACCGGCGGTATTCCACGCTTTTGAAGTTTCCCGTCAGGTCACAAATGAAGCGCATTCGTTCCGGGAATTTATCCGTTTTGCAAATATTTCCTCCGGTTTTCCGATCCTGGTCTCGCATATTTCCCCGAAAGCCAATGTGCTGACCCTGGTCGCTCCCCATTTTTCTGACCGGCTTCCCTCAGAAAACTGGATGATTCTCGATGATAACCGGCAGCTTGCCGTCGTGCATCCCGCTGACCGGCCCTTTTATCTGACCCGTCTTTCTCCGGATGAAATAGAACGCCTTTCCCTCACGGAATCCACTTCGGACCCTTACGAAGAACTCTGGAAAGGATTTTTCACCGCAATTGCCATCAAAGAGCGTTCCAATCCCGACTGTCAGCGTACGCATCTGCCGCTCCACTACCGGGATCATATGCCGGAATTTAAAAATTTTTAGAGTCTTAGAATTTTTCCAGCTGTTCCATGTTCAGCACAAACACAGTACAGCCTCCTGTCTGGGTATCAATCGGAACAGAGTAATTTCCGCCCGGGCAGAAGTTTCCGCTTTCCATCGGGGTGGCCGCATAGGTAACTGTTTTCCGAAGCCCTGCTTCCTGTTTTAAGATCGCAAGCACAGCGTCGAGCTTATGATCATCGGTTCCGATCAGCAGTGTTGTGTTCTTCTCCTTCAGGAAACCGCCGGTCGTGGCAAGCTCCGTCACAAAAAAGCCTTTTTTGTTCAACTCGGCAATGGTGTCTGCCTCGTCCTCTTTCCGTAATACAGCAACAATTAACTTCATACAAATTCCTCCTCGCATCCTCCGGTCAAACGGATTCTGATTTTTGAAAAGTCAGCTGCTTATGCCGTATGGCACATTGCATTTTTCTGTTTTCACAGTAAAAATAGCATAATGTCACGGAAAAAGAAAGTCTTTTTTTACTTTTTCACTTCAAATCCGTATGACACGGTTCCATTTTCGAATACCGCGTCCACTTCGTAGATGTAGCCGGCCTCGGCTCCCGGAATGCTCCAGCTCTCCGCATGCTCCACAGAAACGCTTTCTCCCTCCGGGTAACCATTGCCAAAGTTCTGCCCCCGGTCTTCGGCCGGCCATCTTTCTGCTGTGACAGAATCCGGCTCCTCCGAGAAGACAAGCTCCAGATCGGTTTTTCCTTCGTCATTTGCTGTATGCAGATCACTCAGTTCCGTCCATTCCAGAATGAACGCACTGTCCGCAACGACGTTCTGACCATTGCCGTCCTCATCAACATAAGACCAGGTATAACCTCCCTGTGTTGCCATAGCTGTCACCTGGGCATTTGGCTGTGTGTAGCACAGATTCAGAAACGGAATTTCCGATGGATCCTTTTCCGGCAGAATCTGGGAAAGTTCCTCATCGAATTTTTCTGCATCCGCCTCCGTACCGCCGCTGATTCTCATAATACGGCTGATACCCGGATATTGTCCCGGATAGGAGTTCAGCATAATACCGTCGCCCTCCACTTGAAGAAAATCTCCTTTTTTGATCTCGGACGGATCAATAGCATTTCCATTTTCATCGTAAAGTGTGTCGGACGGTGTATGTGTCACATAGATGTTTCCGTGTTCCAGATCTCCCAGGTACCATAACCCGGAATCTTCTGCAAGAAATACGGCTTTCTGTACTTCTTCTGCCCTATTGCTGTCCGCTGCAGTACTTGCTGTATCTGCATTCAGATTTCGGTCCCGTTCCGTTTTCATATAGATTCCGCCTCCAATCAGCACGGCGGCAACTACAACACCGGTCACTCCAAAAATAACTGCGTTTTCTTTTTTCATAAGCGTATTCTTCCTTTCCTGTTGTTTTCCCGTTTTTTTTACACGACTTGTTTTATCTTTCTGCAAGACATGCAAGAAACGGTTCCCCGTACTTTTCAAATTTGCTCTCGCCGACACCAGAGACCGCCAGCATTTCCTCTTTGTTGGACGGTTTCTCCATCGCCATCTGGATCAGTGTTTTATCCGAGAAGATAATATACGGAGGCACTTTATGCTCCTTTGCAAGCTCCATCCGGAGTGCCCGCAGTTTTTCGAATACCGCGGCCTCCTCGTTGGAAAGATCCTTTGCCGCTGCCGAGGTTTTTGTCTTTGTCTTCTCTTTTGCGGCTTTCGGAATCCGTTTTTCTTCTTTTGCCATCTTCATCAGCATCGTGCCGTCCTCATCCAGCAGCTCCGCCGCTTTTGGCAACAGGCGCACAATGCTGTATGTGTCGGCCGTTACATAGAGATATTCCCGGACCTGCAGTTCATTTAAGATCTGCCGCAGCCGGTAGACCGGCTCTTTTGCCAGTTCCCCGTAATGGGAGTTTTCATCCATGCGGTACTGGCGGATTTTCGCGGTATTCGCACCGTGCAGGGTATCGAGAATCACCGTCGTGCCGTAGCGCTGACGGCATTCCCGCACACAGCCAAGGATTGCCTTTGCCGCCGCTGTCACATCCACCGTTTCAAATTCCGAGAGGCAGTTGGAACAGTTTCCACAGTAATTGGAACCGTATTCCCCGAAATACCTCAGGATATAATCTCTGAGGCACTCATGGGTGAAACAGTAAAACGTCATTTTCTTCAGCCGTTCCTCCTCCCGCTGACGGATCAGCGCTGTCGTCTCGGGATCCTCACTCTCCTGCGCCATGTTTTCGATAAAAAACTGGTTTGTGATGACGTCCTGTCCCGCGTACAGCAGAATACATTCCGCCGGAAGGCCGTCCCTGCCTGCTCGTCCGGCCTCCTGATAATAGCTTTCCATGTTTTTCGGCATATTATAATGGATGACGTACCGCACATTCGATTTATCGATTCCCATACCAAAAGCGTTTGTCGCTACCATGATCTGCTTCCGGTCATAAATAAAATCTTCCTGGTTTTCCTTCCGTTCCAGGTCAGAGAGACCCGCATGGTATCTTGTGACAGAATATCCTTTCTGCTCGAGTTTCTCACAGACCTCCTCCACATTTTTTCTGGTCAGACAGTAAATAATTCCGCAGTCCGCCTCGTGCTCTGCAAGGAATGATTCCACGGCTGCGAATTTATCTTTCGGCTGCTGTACCGTAAATTTCAGATTTTTCCGGTCAAAGCCTGTGACCAGACGTACCGGATCACGCAAAGACAGTAGTGCTTCGATATCATCCCGTACCTCTTTTGTTGCCGTTGCCGTAAAGGCACCGATCACCGGCCGTGCGGGAAGCTGCTCGACAAACTCTGTGATTTTCAGGTAGCTTGGGCGGAAATCCTGACCCCACTGGGAAATACAGTGTGCCTCATCAACACTAATCATCGAAATTTCCATCGACTGCACCGCGCACAAAAATTCCGGTGTCAGAAGGCGTTCCGGGGCGACATAAATAATCTTGTACCGGCCCTCCATGGCAAAGCCGAGTGCCTTCCGGTACTGCGCCGCACTTAAGGAGCTGTTCAGAAACGCAGCGTGAATCCCCGCCTGGTTCAGGGTCGATACCTGATCCTTCATCAGAGAAATCAACGGTGATACCACCAGGGTAATTCCTGGCAGCAGAAGCGCCGGAATCTGATAACACAGCGATTTTCCTGCTCCGGTCGGCATGATGCCGAGCACGTCCTGTCCGTTCAGAAGCGCATCCACCAGCATCTCCTGCCCCTCCCGGAAGGAATCGTAACCGAAGTACTTTTTTAAAACCTCATATTTTGTCATCTTGTTTTTCTCTGCCCTTTCCATCCACTCTACCTCCATTGTGACATAGATTGCAGGTAAAGTCAAACAGATGTGTGCCGCATGTTTTCTTTCATCCATACATATATTGTCTCAAAAAGTCCTGGAGGGGGATTTTATGCGTTCTCTTTCACCCCTTTCCCGCCGGATCCTGAAAAAAGCCGGTATCGCCGCCGCTTTTTTCTGCTCCGCTTTTCTTTTTGGCTCTGTTCTGTCCCACTTTACCTGCCGTGCGCTCCGAAAGGCAGCCCCAGTTTTTCTCTCTGCTGCGCCGGAGACACCTGTTTCTTCCGTTTCGATGCCCGTCCTCTCCTCTGCTGCCGAAAACTGGGGGCTCTCCTTCCCGGAAAAAGGGAAGACTCCCGTCGGCAATGCTACATCCGAAGAGCTTGCCGCCTACAACGCCTGGTTTGCCGCTTCACCGGAAGAAAACATCATCTATCTGACGTTTGACTGCGGCTATGAAAACGGCAACACACCAACGATTCTTGATGCGCTCCAGAAGCATCAGGCTCCCGCAACGTTCTTTGTCGTCGGCAATTTTCTCTCCGACCAGCCGGATCTTGTCAAACGTATGGCAGCGGAAGGCCATATCGTCGGAAACCACACCTGGTCGCACCCGGATATGTCCAAAATCTCCACGCAGGAAGCCTTCTCAGAAGAACTGAACCGAGTCTCCACACTTTATCAGGAAACCACCGGCCAGGAAATGGTGAAATTTTACCGGCCGCCGCAGGGAAAATACAGCACACAGAACCTGCAGATGGCAAAGGACCTCGGATACCAGACGTTTTTCTGGAGTCTCGCCTATGTAGACTGGTACCAGGATCAGCAGCCGACCCACGAGGAGGCTTTCAAAAAGTTGACCGGACGCATTCATCCCGGTGCCATCGTCCTGCTTCATAATACCTCATCCACCAACGCGGAGATTCTCGATGAGCTGCTGACGAAATGGGAAGAAATGGGATATTCTTTCGGCTCTCTCGATCAGCTCGCATCGAAATCTGCCTGAGGACCGGAAATACGGTTTCTCATGTATTTCTATCTTTCTTTTGTTCTGCTTTTTTTATCCTGCTTTCAAACCGGAATGCCTCCTCTTTTACTTCCTTCCAGAGCCGCAGCACACAGAGCAGGTTCGGCACCGCCATGCAGGCATTGGCAAGCTCCGCAAAATTCCAGACCGTTTCTGCCATGCAGACGCACCCGGCAAACGCTGCAAAACAGAAGAAAACACGGTAAACCATTCCGAAGCTATCCTTTTTCACCAGCCAGAGAAACGCCTGCTCCCCCTGGTATGCCCAGCCGGCCATCGTTGCAAATGCGAACAGCAGAATCCCGACCGCGACAACATAGCCTCCCGCCGGTCCGAACACACTTTCAAAGGCCTGAATTACCATCGCCGCTCCATCCGCTTTTTCCGCCTCCAGTATCCCCTCTGCCGCCCCGGTCACTCCAACGGCAAGGCCGGTCACAAGACAGATCACCATGGTATCAACGAACACACCTGTCATGCTGATGTACCCCTGCCGCACGGGATCGTCGGTCTGTGCCGCCGCAGCACTGATTCCGCCTGCTCCAAGCCCTGCTTCATTCGAAAACACACCGCGGGAAATTCCATACCGCAAGGCCGGCGGCAGCAGGGAAATTCCCGCACCCACCGCTCCTCCCGATACCGCCCGGAAAGAAAACGCGTCCCGTACTATCGCAAGCAGTGTCCGCGGAAGCTCTCCGGCGTGCAGACCGATTACCATTCCTGCCCCGCCCAGATAAAAGAGTGCCATTCCCGGTACCAGCACCTCCGCCGCTTTTGCAATGGAACGCAGTCCGCCTGTCACCACGAGCAGAAGAAGAATCGTCAGCACCAACGCGCTTTTTTCTCTTGCCACGCCAAACGTATCCTGCATCGCCAGCGCAATCGAGTTTGCCTGCGTCATATTGCCCATTCCGAGAGATACCAGCACGGTGCTTCCGGCAAAAAACACAGCCAGCATCTTCGCCAGCCGCTCCCCCGGAAATGCTCTGGTCAGCGTCACCATCGGACCGCCGCAGTATGTTCCGTCTTTTCTTTGCATCCGGTACTGCACCGAGAGAAAACTCTCAGAAAATTTCAAAGCAAGTCCCACAACCGCCGCCAGCATCATCCATCCCAGTGCTCCTGGTCCTCCAAGCGCCATTGCGGAGGCAACCCCCACGATATTGCCCGTCCCGATTTCCGCCGCAAGTTCCGTCATCAGCGATGCGAACGGCGAAACTCCTGCTTCTGTTTTCTCCCCGCTGTATCTCGCCTCACGGCCGAATGCTGTACGAAGCGCAAAGAACAACCGTCGAATGGGTAGCGCGCGAAGCTGGATGGTCAGAAAAATGCCTGTCCCAAGCAGCAGAAAAAGAAGCGGCGGTCCCCAGGCGGCTGCATTCACCGCTTTTAGAAATGCATTGATTTTTTCAAGCGTGGCCATATCCATTCCTCCCTGTACAAAGTTCCAAAGGAAAGCAGTTCCCGTCCCTCCATTGTTAAACGGTTTTCTGTCCATGCATCGCAATGTTTTCTCTGCACTTTATGCAGCACCGCACAAAAAAAGAACCCGACAGCAGCCTTACGGCCCGTCCGGTTCTTTCGATCTTCATCTTATTTTGTTGTATTCCGCTTCCGCCCGTTTTTCAGGACTCCTGCTCCTTTAAATCATCCGCCACGAGAACACCCGCTTTGAAGCCCATCAGCATCATCTCGAGCATTTCTGCATCGTAATTGCGGTATTTCAGGTAATAAAACAGCGAATCGAGATAATTCAGAAAGCCTTTTTTCGTCTCCGGACTTAAAATCACCCGTTTTCCGTCGCCCATCAGATATTTGGCAATCCGGGAAAAGACGAACTTTTCGTTCAGAAATGCCATCGCATCCGATGTCTCATCCTCCACCAGGATCTGGATCGGTTTTCTCCGCAGCAGCCAGTAGGTCTCATAGGAGATCACTTTCAATGAATTGATATGCTTTGCCTGATGAAAATGTTTCAGGCGGGAAATATCCGTGAAATAGTCCAGCACTGCATGGCTCAACAGCGACTCGCTGATCTGGATTTTCTCGCGGATGCCGAGACTCTTGGCAAATTCCTCGATTTCTTCGTAAAAAACAGCGTAACGGCTCTGGATTACTTCCTCGGAAAATTCTTCCAGAAGTCCGTCGTAGTTTGTGTATATTTTTTCTATTGTATTCATTTTTCCTCCCCGGGCAGATTCAGGATTTCATAGCAGAGTTTCGTCCGGACAAAGTCGGTATATTCGGTCATCTCGCGTTTTTCCATTGTTCCGTAGCGGATCGGCGAGGTATTTCCCATCAGATGTTTTCGGATTTTTCCGGCTTTGACTGCCGCCATCATATTCTCCGCAGAGTCCTCTGCTGCATGAGAGAAGCCCATGCGGCCCGTGTTTCTTCCATCCATTTTTTATCCTTTCCCATGTCTGAAAAGCAGTTTTATTCTTTCAGTATGCTCCAGACGGCATCATCCATCGTATGAATTTCATTCAGATCGCGTTTTTCCACCGCTGCCTTGACCTGCGGTTTTAATTCACGCTTGCGCACGATCGTTTCCTTGCTCTGGAACTTCTCATCCGGCACAACCTGGAGACGGCGGTAGAACGATCCCATCTCATCTCCCATGCCCGCCAGACGGTTCAGCAGCTCGGAAAACTCTGTCAGCATGGCGTTTCCCTTGCGCCGCGGGTAAAGAATGCTGTGGTCAATCTCTCCCCAGCCCTCCTCGAACAGCGTCTTAATCTGAATTTCAATGTAGACGCCGCGGTAAACGACAATGTAATGCACCGCACGGTAATGTTTCCGGTCCAGAATGTTCTCCTCCGGAATCCAGTTCACATAAATGTCGGCGTAATCGCCAAGTCTTGTATGGACTTTCGGCGGCTCTGCCATATAGCCCGATGCGTTCTGGTCGTAGTCACGGCCGTAATCACGGATGTATTTCTCCGGATCATTTTTAAACCAGTGCGTAATGTATTTATGGAAGTTTACCCAGTCCTCCCGATACAGCAAAAGTCCCCGGATTCCGATCAGATCTGTCACGTAACGCATATAGCTTGTCGAATCCATTTTCCGGTACTTTGCATAATTTTCTAGGCGCTTGCGCACCAGCTTTTCCACCAGATGTTCGGTGTCCTTCAGACGGCTGTGGTACGACTGCAGTCCGATCTCTTTTTCCTTGTCCTGCAAAAACTCTGCCACAAATTCTTTTCGGATCTTTTCCAGCGTCGGACGGCGCCGTTCATAATCATCCGCAATTTCCAGCAGTTCTTCCCAGGAAATATCTGCTTCCTCAAATTCCTGCGGCAGAATTCCGAATTTCTGCAAAAACTCGTCCTTTGTCAGATACACGTAGATTCCTCGCTCTCTTTGTCAATTCAACGTACAGGTTTCTTTTTTTCAGAACGCACCCCGGAGAAACCCGGCCCCGCTGCGTTCTGACGCACCGGAGAGATTATAGCACATTCATCCCCGCTTCACAAGTAAAATCTTTATTTAAGAATGCACATTTCCACTTTAATCTTTCTGCCAATTTCTTAAACTTTCCTTAAGCTGTCTTGATGTTTCACCTGCCCCATGGTAAGATAATCGTGACTTGGCAGAATTGTCTGCTGTTTACACTTACATTAAGAGGGAGGTCTTTTTTATGTGGACTCGAGAGGAACTGAAAACCCGCGGAAAAGCCGCATTTTTACGCAATTACTGGATCTGTGTGGTAGCCGCCTTGATTCTGACTCTGCTGGTCGGAAGCGGTACTTCTAATTCTGGAAATTCCAACAATGACAGCAATCAGACTAACTCGGTCGGTATATCTGGATTTACGATTTCTTCCGATAACTTCAATGTGGAATCCTTTGCAGAAAAATTCACCCCGCTTGGACCGGTTAAATTTGTTTTTACTGTCTTCAGCGGCATTGTACTTCTTGTCATTGGTCTTGCCTTTATTCTGATCCGTATTTTTGTTCTTGCACCATTTGAGGTAGGAGGCTCGAGGTTTTTCATTGAAAACTCGATGGAAAAAGCGGGACTTGGCAACATACTGTTCGGATTCCAGAACGGCTACTATGGAAAAACTGTGTGGACTCTGTTTTTAAAAAATCTTTATATATTCCTCTGGTCGCTGCTTCTTCTGATTCCTGGAATTGTGAAAGCTTATGAATACCGCATGGTTCCTTATCTTCTCGCCGACTACCCGGAACTTTCGACCGAAGAAGCATTCCGCATCAGCCGTGAAATGATGAACGGTGAAAAGATGAATACATTTATTCTTGATCTCTCCTTTATCGGATGGTATATTCTTTCCGGAATCACCTGCAATCTTGTCGGTATTTTCTATCTGTATCCGTACAAATATGCAACCGATGCCGAACTGTTCCTGGTTCTGAAACAGAATTACTTCTCCAGCCGGAGTTATGGCAATACGTATCAGGCTTACTAAACCGCACAAAAAATCAGGTGCTTCTCTTTTTCGGGAAGCACCTGATTTTTTATGTATTTCTTTTTAAATATCTCTTAGATATAATCTTTCATTTCAAAATACCGCATCAGAATATCGGCACAGTTCTCGATGCCAAGATCCGAGGTATTCAGGATCATATGGTAGTTATTGACATCGCCCCATGTCTTTCCGGTATTTTTATAATAATACTCGGCACGCTGCTTGTCTGTCTCTTCCAGCATCACCTCAGCCGCCTCTCTTGTCAGGGAAAACAGCTTCATGATACGTTTGATCCGGTCCTCTTTGTCCGCGCAGACATAAATATTGATGACGTTGCTTTTATCTTTCAGAAACTCCGAAGCACACCGTCCAATGATAATACACGGCTGTTTCGCCAGCTCGCGGATCGCATCCGCCTCAGATTCAAAGGCATTTTCACGCATGCCGTGCTCTACATCGTCCTTATCATATACCGGGATATGCAGTCTCTCGGAAAGTTCTTTCGCAATAATACTCGCCCCAGTACCAAACCGGCGGCTCATCGTAATAACTAAGTTCATTTGCCACTTCCTCCTTCGCACTTCTCATAACGCAAACAAACGCCTTATGACAAATCAAAAAATTTTTCTTTCGCTGTCTTTTATTATAACAAACCCCCACCGAAAACTCAAGGTTTTTCGACAGGGGCATGGATCACTCAGGCGATGGTGATTTCTTCTATTTTCTTTTTTGCGAAATGATTGAATGCCGCGATGACTCTTCCTGTGCAGACCATGGCTATAACAGTGCCGATTCCGATTCCTACCGGGCGGCCGGCATCGATGAGGCCGATCGCAAGGGAAATGACGATGGCGGAGAAATCAAAAAGATTTTTTCCGAAACCCATGTTCTTTCCGCAGCGCTCGCCGAGAACTCTTGCCAGGCCGTCGGCCGGGTTTGGGACGATGTTGACGTCTACGGTCACAGCGGCGCCGATTCCCGTAAGAATGATGGCAAGGACAAGAACGAGAAGCCGCATTCCCATCTGGTCAGGTGCCGGGAAAATCCGGTCGAAGATGGTGATAAAGGCGCTCGTCAGGTAACTTGCGGCAACCTGCAGAAGCTGGAACGGCGGGAATTTTCCTTTCAGCAGTACGATCTGTAATACGATGAAGATCAAATACGCCACGAAGACGGCGGTTCCTGTTTCATAGCCGAAGATCTGTGCCACGGCGTACGGCATGGAGATGATGGGCGATACGCCGAGGTTCGTCTTCGTATTCAGTGTGATACCGAGTGCCAGCACCATAATTCCAATCAGATAAAGCGCAATGCGCAGAATCCATTTCTTTTGTTTTTCCTGCATAATTTTCCCTCTTTTCTTTCTGTAACAACGCTTCTATCTTAACACACATCAGGGAAAATGTGCAGTAAGTCTATCGGATGCAGGATTACTCCTCCTCCAGCACACAGCCTTCTGGTGCATAAGTTTCAAAAAGCCAGTCCTCAAGCGCATTCAGATTATCATCGGAATGCTCGACCTCACGCGCATAGCGCCAGGAAAGCTCCTCGATGTCGTGCATGGAAAGCGTTTTTCCATTTTCCAGCCACCGTGCAACCAGGATTTCCTGAATCCAACGGACAGAGAACAGCGCGAGTTCCATTTTGGAACAGACCATATCGTCATAGACGGCGCCGCAGAAATAGGTGTAGACGAAAAACATCAAAAGCTGCTCACCGATGTTTTCCCACTCTGCACGGCGTTCACCTGCAGCGCCCCAGGTGCGATGGAATTCTTCACAGATGGCCTGATAAGCGGTTTCTCCGTTCTGATACAGCGCTTTTTCTGTGCCGTCAAGCACAGTATCCCATTCCGGACGAAGACGCTCGAGACCGCGGAGAACGGCAAGTTCCTTCACCTGGCGGTCATATGCATGAAAGGATGCAGCATCCACACCTTTTTCCGCAAGGCTCTCCGCCACGCACTCGCTTAAGGTTCCCTCTTCCAGATGCTTTTCATACTTCCGAAGCAGGTCATCGATATCATACTCCCGCTGCTCCTCCATACAGATCTGATACTGTTCTGCGAGCTGCTCTGCCGCCGTCATGCGCTCCTGCAGCGGCAGTTCGCGGTTCTGCAGAATCCGGAACAAAACATCTCTCGTGTCTTCCAGCTGGGAGAACATCATGAAGTCAAACTCTTCAAAATCATCCTCCTCGTCGGTCTCCTCCTCCAGAAAACGCACCGGCTCTTTGCAGGACAGGATAATCCGTGCAGCTTCCGGGCAGGAAAGGGACAGGGATAATTCACGCAGACCCTCGTACTCCTCCGTATGGCGCGGGTAAAGGCGGCAGGTGTCACATAAGGAATCCGGCCCCAGTTCCTTGTAAAGATCGCAGAGATTTTCATCATTCAGAAAGGCACAGCGGCGGTTGTTCTGGTAAAAACACTCTTCCTCCCAGTCGATCGAATTGCGCAGGCGCTTTCCAAACTCACTCTTCTCATTTCCATACCGCTCCAGGGAATCCTCGTCGATCACGATCTGCCAGCCGGCACAGCACGTATCCGGGCAGTCTCCGGCGGTGCATACAAACTGGTCGTAAAAATGTGGTTTTAAATATCTCATGCTTTTTTGTTTCCTTCTTTATATTTCTGTACGATCCACGCACCAGCCTCGCCGACCGGCATGCCGCTTTTTTCTGCAATTACTGCGGCACTCTCGTACTCTGGGTAAATTTTTTCGATCTCGCCGTGGCGGCAGATCTTGACTGTCACATGGCCGTACTCGGTTGCGATTGTCGCAAACTCGCGTTTCATCACGGTGCGCTCCATCCGGCAGCGGCGGATGCCGATTGTGGTGGTCTCGGCGAATATGATATTTTCCAACGTCTCCCGCGTTTTATCATCACAGATTACATCCAGCTGGTAAGCCGGGCGGTTTTTCTTCATATAGACCGGGATGTAATGGACATCTCTTGCGCCTGATCGCAGCAGTTTTCCCATGCAGTAGCCGAGCGCCTCGCCGGTGCAGTCATCAATGTTGCACTCCAGCTTCCAGATCGTATCTTTCTCGTCGTTTTCTTCTGTTTCGAGCATCATTGCACGCAGCAGTGACGGGCGCTCATACGTCCGTTTTCCGGCGCCAAGACCTGTTCTGGTACATTTGAAGGATGCCGGCAGTGTCTCTTTGGTACGGATTGCCGCAACAATGGCTGCTCCGGTCGGTGTGACCAGTTCACCCTGGATTCCGGTCGGAACGAGGGTCAGGCCATGTGCCTGTACGATATTTAAAACAGCCGGTACCGGAACCGGGATCATGCCGTGCTGGCATCTGACAAAGCCGCTTCCCTCGCTGAGACCCGTCACGATGACTTCATCCGGCGCCAGGTTATCCAGGCAGACAGCGGCAGCCACAATATCAACGATGGAATCGACAGCTCCCACCTCATGGAAATGCACCTGATCAAGCGGAACGCCATGGGCTTTTGCTTCCGCTTCGGCAAGAATCTGGAAAATCCGCTCCGCCAGCGCTCTTGCTCCCGGTGTCAGACCGCCGCTGCGGATAATCGCAAGAATCTCCGGCAGCCCGCGGTGCTCATGATGGTGATGATGCTCCCCTGTGTGATCGTGGTCATGGCTGTGCGCATGCTCGTGGTCATGATGATGCTCGTGATCATGTGGATGGTCATGCACTTCCGCCCCATCCCCGTGCAGATACGCCATATCGTGATCATGGTTCTCATGCTCTGCATCCAGAATCACATTGAAATCGCAGGCATCCAGCCCCGACTTTTTCACTCTTGTAATCGCAATTTCGTATCCCGGCAGTTTCAGGCTTTCCAGTGATTTCTCCAGTACTTCCCGGTCTGCTCCCAGGTCGAGCAGCGCTGCAACGGTCATATCTCCGCTGATTCCGCTCCCGCACTCCAGATATAAACTTTTACTCATCTTGATGTACTCCCATTCTGTTAATCTGTGTTGCAATATATCCGGCTCCATAGCCGTTGTCGATATTCACGACGGCAATTCCGTTCGCGCAGGAATTGATCATCGTAAGCAGCGCCGAAAGACCGTTCATGCTGGCCCCGTAGCCAACGGATGTCGGAACAGCAATCACCGGCTTGTCCACCAAGCCGCCGAGCACGCTCGCCAGCGCCCCCTCCATTCCGGCAACGGCTACAACGCAGTTGGCGCTCTGAATCGTATCGAGACGCGACAGCAGGCGGTGGATACCGCTCACACCGACATCGTAGATACGCTCAACGTTTGCACCGAAGTATTCTGCGGTCTGCGCCGCCTCCTCGGCAACGGAAATATCCGCAGTTCCAGCCGTACAGACCGCAATTTTTCCGATCCGCTTCTTGTCTTTCTTTTCTATTTTTAAAATATGCGACAGCGGATCATACACCACTTCCGGAAACTTTTCGCGGATCAGCTCATACTGATGCTCACTGGCTCTCGTTCCGAAGACCTCCCCATCCTGCTCGTACAGACGCGTAAAAATCTTCAGCAGATGTTCATCCGCCTTCCGCGCACAGAAAATGACCTCCGCAAATCCGCTCCGGATTTCACGGTGCGTATCCAGCTTAGCATATCCCATCTCCTCGAACGGCTCTTTTTTGAAATATTTCTCTGCCTCCTCGATCGAGATTTCGTTGTTTTTTACTTTTTCTAATACCTCTCTTGCCTCCAAAGCATTCACCTCGTTTTCGTTTTTTCCTTTTTTTCACACCCAAATACGATACAACATAAAAAGAAAGCCGAAACCTCTGCTTTGTCAGAACCTTCTCTTTTCTGACACCGCAAATCTCCAGCTTTCTTTATTTTAAACTATGAAGTGCACTTTAAGTCAAGCAGATTCTATACACAAGTATACCCTGCTTTCTGCGTTCCCGCAATGTTTTCTTTTCGCAGTGTGAGTCATCGTATAGAAATAAGAATCCCCGCCGATGCCGCCTCAAATGCCGCACCGCCGGGGATTCTGTAAGTTTAACTGTATTCCGCTGCTTTATTTCTCTGCTTCTCTTTTCTTATCCAGTTTTACATTGCGGAAGTACAGCACCATATCTACGGTGATCTCTGCAATGTTCAGGAAATAGAAAGCCCATGCAAGGAAAAAGATCCAGTCTTTGTCCGGATTGTTCATATAGCTGATAAATTTGTTAGCAATACCGAAAATATATCCGATCCAGATGAACACCTCAAAGTAAAGGCTCTTTCCTTTTGCTGTTCTTGAAGTCCAGGATTTATAAATGGACAGCGGCCAGGACAGGCCAAAGCACAGGATCATCAGTGCTTCCAGTAAGTGGCTTATCATTTCTACAGTCATGTTTTTCTTCCTCTTTCATTTCTTTTTCTGCCGAAAGTCGCTTGCAAGTGTTAATGCCCTGATGTCTTTTCAGCTTGAGACCTGTCTGAAATAATCAGACGGGTCTATGGTCTCTCTTGTATTTCGTCGTTACAAATGTAACCTTTAGTCTTCTTTATGCGCTTCTAAGTATTCTTTTCTTCCCATCTCATACAGATTATTTCCGTCGCAGTCGATGATAACAAAAAGCGGCATGTCTTCTACTTCCAGACGGCGAAGTGCTTCTGCGCCAAGATCTTCGTATGCGATCAGCTCTGCTTTTTTGATGCATTTTGCAAGCAGTGCGCCGGCTCCGCCGATGGCTCCGAAGTATACGCCATGATATTTCTTCATGGCTTCTACAACTTCCGGAAGACGTGCGCCTTTACCGATCATTCCTCTTGCGCCTACGGACATCATGGTCGGAGCATACGCATCCATACGGCCGCTGGTGGTAGGACCTGCAGATCCGATGACCTGGCCTGGTTTTGCAGGGGTCGGTCCTACGTAGTAAATCGTAGCGTCTGTCGGATCAAACGGGATTTTTTCTCCTCTTGCGAGCGCTTCACACATTCTCTTATGTCCGGCGTCACGGGAAGTATAGATAGTTCCGGTCAGATATACGGTATCTCCGGCATGCAGTGTTTTTGCCAGTTCTTCTGTTAAAGGCAGCTGAATATGTTTTTCCATGATCAGATCACCTCCGTTTTATGACGGGTAACATGGCAGTTGATGTTGACTGCACACGGCATTCCCGCAATATGAGTCGGCATTGTCTCGATATTGAGGCCGATGGCTGTGGTTTTTCCGCCAAAGCCCTGCGGTCCGATGCCGAGTTTGTTGACTTTCTCCAGCATTTCTTTTTCCAGATCTGCGTAGAACGGATCCGGGTTCTCGGAATCGATCGGGCGCATCAGTGCTTTTTTCGCAAGCAGTGCACATTTATCGAAGGTTCCGCCGATACCAACGCCGACTACCATAGGCGGGCATGGGTTCGGGCCTGCTGTCTCAACAACTTCCAGGATGAAATCCTTGATTCCCTGAAGACCTGCGGACGGTTTGAACATACGGATCATACTCATATTTTCGCTTCCGAAGCCTTTCGGGCCTACGGTTACTTTGATCTGATCGCCAGGAACGATCTCGGTGTAGAGCATAGCCGGTGTATTGTCGCCGGTGTTTCCTCTTCTGACCGGATCTTTGACAACGGATTTTCTTAAGTATCCTTTGTCATATCCTCTTCTGACACCTTCGTTGACTGCCTCTGCAAGATCTCCTCCTGCGATGTGCACATCCTGTCCGATTTCCAGGAAAACACATGCCATTCCGGTATCCTGGCAGATCGGCACGTTCTGTGCGTCTGCGATCTCATAATTTTCTACGATTTTGTCCAGAACACCTTTTGCAATCTCGCCATCCTCGCAGGCACGGCAGCCTGTGATGGCACATTTTACGTCTTCCGGAAGATGGTAGTTTGCTTCGATACAAAGTTTCTCTACCACATCCGTAATGGTACTAGCCTGAATTTCACGCATGGGGTTCTCCACCTTTCTTTACTTCTATGATTTATCGTACCGAAAAACCTTTTGGATTTCAGCACGGAAAGCGTGTCCCGGAAGCGGCTTTTAAACGCCGCCCCCTTCCGACACGCTTTTTCGCGGTTACTGCATTTTACAGGTGTCTTTTACCTGCATAATTCGGCAGAAGCTGCGGAGATACCATACCGGTATCAATACCTGCCTCTTTTAAGGTCTCAGCGTATTTCTCAACGTGATCCAGATTCATCTTGCCAAGCGTTACGTCTTTTGCTTTTGCTGCAGCAGCTTTTCCTGCATCGCGGCCAAATACAATAACGTCAAGCAGAGAGTTGCCCATCAGACGGTTTCTTCCGTGGATTCCTCCGACAGCCTCGCCTGCTACAAGCAGGTTGTTTACCGTATTGGTGAAGCCTTCGCCGTTGATTTCCAGACCGCCGTTCTGATAATGCAGGGTCGGGTAAACCAGAATCGGCTCTTTTCTCATATCGATACCATACTGCATGAACATACGGAACATAGCCGGAATTCTCTTCTCGATGGTTCCTTCTCCGTGAAGCAGATCGATCATCGGGGTATCCAGCCATACAGCCTTGCCCTGCGGAGTCTCAACGCCCTCGTTGCGGTCGTCGGAGCATTCACGAATAATGCTTGCTGCGGATACGTCACGGGTTTCCAGCGGATGCATGAAAGCTTCGCCGTCTACGTTTACAAGCATTGCACCAAGAGAACGTACTTTCTCGGTTACCAGAGCACCGAAGATCTGAGCCGGGTAAGCAGCTCCGGTCGGATGGTACTGAATGGTATCCTGATACAGAAGCGGAGCACCTGCACGGTATCCGAGGATCAGACCGTCAGCGGTTGCACCGTAGTGATTGGAGGTTGGGAAGTTGTTGTAGTGAAGGCGTCCTGCACCACCGGTTGCGATGATGACAGTTTTTGCTTTTGCTACCTGGTACTCTCCGGTCTCCATGTTCTGGAGAACAGCACCGGCAACCTGTCCCTTATCGTCTTTGATCAGCTCTACTGCAGATGAGAACTCAACGACCGGAATACCACGGTTGATGACTTCATCACGCAGAGTTCTCATAATCTCTGCTCCGGAGTAGTCACGGCACGCATGCATACGTTTTCTGGATGTTCCACCGCCGTGTGTTGTTACCATACGGCCGTTCTCATCTTTATCGAACATAACGCCGAGGTTTTCCAGCCAGGAGATTGCATCCGGAGCTTCCATTACGAGCTTGCGGAGCAGTTCCGGTCTTGCAGCAAAGTGTCCGCCGCCGAATGCATCAAGATAATGCTGTGCCGGGGAGTCATTCTCTTTGTCTGCTGCCTGGATACCACCCTCAGCCATCATGGTGTTTGCATCACCGATACGGAGTTTTGTTGTGATCATAACGTTAGCGCCTGCCTCATGTGCCTCGATCGCTGCAGAAGAACCTGCTCCGCCGGCACCGATAACGAGTACATCTACGTCGTAATCTACTTTGTCAAGGTCGATGTCAACACCTAAGATACGGCTGTTGGACTCCAGCAGATAGCCGAGCTCTGTCGGAACTTTCTCACCTTTGTTCGGGCCGACTTTCAGGGTGATGAAGCCTTCCTCTTTATAGTCCGGATGATATGCTGCAAGAAGGGCATCTTTCTCATCCGCTGTCATTCTTCTTGGCTCTGTTGCCATTCTCTGGGCTCTGGTAGCTTCTACCTTTTTAATAGAGTCCTGCATATTGGCCAGTGTATACATTAGAAATTCCCTCCTTATTTCTCGATCTCACGGTTGTTGTAAAGTTCCTGCATTTCTTCGATCGGTTTCTGCATAACCTGCTCGATCAGATCATCGAATTTTCCTTCTTTGATCTCTGCTACACGGTTCTTTACATGTTCAGACTTCGGAGCAATGTATTTTCCGTTCAGACGTCTTGCCAGCTCTCCTACCATCGGATGGGAGATACCAGCCGGACAGCGGGATGCACAGATTCCGCAGCCGATGCAGTCGAAGGACTCTTCTGCACATTTCTTGAAGTCGCCTCTCTGTGCGTATGCAATATACTGCATAACGTTCAGGCTCTGCGGACATCCTTTGGTACATGCATTACATCCAACGCAGCTGTAGATTTCCGGATACAGATCCATCATGACTCTCTGCTCTGCGCTGATCTCTTCGATATCGTATGTTCTCTTGTCGATCGGATAGAACGGAAGGCTTGCGATATACATGCCGTCTTCTACCTGTGTCTGACATGCCAGACAGGTTTTCAGTTCATTTTTTCCTTTGATTCTGTAGATGGTCGCACATGCACCGCAGAATCCGTGACGGCATCCGCATCCGCGTTTTAACTGATATCCGGCGTACTCCATAGCGGTCATGATGGTCAGATCGCCAGGTACGGAATACTTTTTGCCGTAAACGTAAATATTTACCATTTCCTGCATTTTCTTCAACCTCCGTTTAATATTCGTTCGGTAATTCGTCAATCTCGTCGCAGCGGAAAACAGGGCCGTCCTTGCAGACGTATTTATCTCCGATGTTGCAGCGGCCGCATTTTCCGATACCGCATTTCATACGAAGCTCCAAAGTAGTGTAAACCTGTGTTTTCTCATAGCCCAGTTCCTGAAGTCCCTGAAGAACAAATTTGATCATGATCGGCGGTCCGCAGATCAGAGCTGTTTTGTCAACGGACATGTTCAGTTCTTTCACATAATTCGGAACGAATCCTACATGACCGTCCCAGCCTTCCTGCTCACGGTCAATCGTCAGATGCACGTTGACATCTTTTGCTTTCGCCCATACTTCCTGGATCTCTTTTAACTGTACCAGATCGTCTTTGGAACGGGAACCGTAAACGATATCTACGGTACCGTAGTTGTCACGATTGTCCAGTACGTAATTGATCACGGAACGCAGCGGAGCAAGTCCGATACCACCGGCGATGAACAGCAGGTCCTGTCCTTTTAATACAGTTTCTACCGGGAAATGATTTCCGTACGGTCCACGAACCAGGATTTCATCTCCTACGGACATATTATGAAGATAGTTTGTTAAAGTACCGCACTCCTTGATGGAGAACTCCTGGTACTCTTTGTTTGTCGGGGAGGATGTAATGGAAAACAGCGCCTCTCCAACGCCCGGCACGCAGAGCATTGCGCACTGGCCCGGCATATGTTCAAACAGCTTGGTGCCGTCCGGACGAACGATACGGAATGTCTTTACGTCCGGTGTTTCGCGGCGGATATCTGTGATGATACCGACCTGCGGCAGCAAAGCGTTTTTCTTTTCTTCGCTTCCACAACTACAATTGCACATTTACTTGGTACCTCCCATGCGTTTGATGACTTTTACGATATTCAGCGACTGCGGGCATTTCTCTACGCAGCGTCCGCATCCGACGCAGGAATACATTCCATCGTTGTTGTCCGGGAAGTAAACCAGCTTGTGCATGAAACGCTGACGGAAACGCTGCATCTGTGTGGTACGGTTGTTTCCTGCTGCCATCATCGTAAAGTCAGAGTACATACAGGAATCCCAGCAACGGTAACGCTGTACACCGTTTCCTGTATTGAAATCCTTGATATCATAGCACTGGCAGGTCGGACAGGAGAACGTACAGGTTCCGCAGCCTAAGCAGGCATCGGAAAGCTCTTTCCATTTCGGATCATCGAAACGCTCTTTTGTCTTGCCTACGCCCCATCCCTCGAGGGAGAGATTGCTGTTTGGCATCTTGTCGATCAGGGTACGGATGGCTTCTTTTTCAGCCTCAACCTCTTTTGCAAGATCCTGCTCGGTAAGGTATTCTTTCACAAGCTCTGTCAGCTTCTCACCCTTTTCGGTTTTTGCTTCCCATGCATAACCGTCAGCTACCTGCCACATCGCAACATCAGCCTGCGGTTCTGCCGCATCGATACCGAAGGTCTTGCAGAAGCAGCTGTCTTCCGGCTCATGACATGCAAGAGAAACCACAATGCCGTGCTCTCTTCTTGCTGCATAGTAAACGTCAGCCGGCTCGCTTAAGAATACGCGGTCCAGAACATCGAAAGCGCGGACATCGCATGGACGAACGCCGAAAATAGCGAACGGCGCATCTTTTAATGCTGCCGGCTCGATGCTGGTCTTGTTTGCCTTCTGATAGCAGGAGTAAAGAACTTCACTCTGCGGGAAAAAGGCGTCTTTTGGGGATTTTACGGTTTTTAAGGTATCGAGATCCACTTTCGCGTCCTCGGTCCAGAAACCGAAATTGGTAATTCCATTGTTTTGTACCGGAAGGAAAAGATCCATCTCCTTTGCAACAGCGGCAAGGAGCTCCGGCATTTTTTCTCTGCTAATCTGATACATCCCTTAACCCCTTTCCTTGACGATACTTGGCTCTACATCTTCCTGTGTGAAGTTGGTGAGCGGTGCACGGCTGTCAGTGTCTTCTCCTGCCTGATACTCTCCGTAGAACTCATCGATATCTTTGATGAATTTACGATTCAGAAGGTGCAGCGGAATATGCTGCGGACATACGCGGGAACACTCGCCGCAGTCCGTGCAGCGTCCGGCAACGTGGAATGCACGGATGATGTGGAACATCTGCTCCTCAAATGTCGTAGTGTTTGCTTTCTGTGCAGTATCGTAACGATCATTGTCAAATACGCATTTGATACAGCTGCAGGCCGGACATACGTTGCGGCATGCATTACAGCGGATACAGCGGGAAAGCTCATTCTGCCAGAATGCGAACCGTTCTTCCGGAGCCATTGCCTCAAGCTTTTCAACCAGTTCGAAACGGCCTTCTTTTGCCGGTTTTTCCTCGTCACAGCCTTCTGCGAGCTCGTCGTATGCTACATGTTTTCCACCCTTGCAGGCCTTACATCTCTCGAGGATGACATCCTCTCTTTTCAGCTCTTTGACACCATAAACCGTTGCAACTTTGATGGTATCGCCGTCCTCTGTTACAGCGGTAATACCCTTGCAGCCTGCTTCACGGATTTTCTCGATATCGAGTTTTCCGTCACATCCTACACCAACGATATAGGTTTTCTCGCGGTCCACACGATGCTCTTTGATTAACTGATTAAAGCTGTAGGTATCGCACGGTTTTAAGAAAACGAGTGTTTTTCCTTCTTCTTTTGATGCTTTAATCATGTATTTGCTTAAGTTGGCACCACAGAATCCGTCATAGGTAAATTCGTCAAGACTCTCGGCACTTTCAAAAAATGCAGGCTCTGCGCTGAAATCTGTATCGCCTTTTCTCCAGCCAAGAACGCGGACTACGGTACCGTCAGACAGAAGCTCTTTTGCGCGTGATACTAATTTTTCTTGCATCGTAAATCCTCCAATCTGACATTTTTACCAAGACTTCTCACCTGCTCAATGAACTCGTTCATGGTCTGGGAGAATTTCACACCTTCTGCGGCGGATACCCATTCCACACGGGTACGTCCGTTTTCAACTCCAAGATAGTCGAGCATGGAGAACAGCAGGGTCATACGTCTTCTTGCATAATAGTTTCCTGTGCTGTAATGGCAGTCTCCCGGATGGCATCCGCAGAGGATGACTCCGTCAGCACCCTTCTGGAAAGCTCTTAAGATAAAAAGCGGATTAACACGGCAGGAACATGGAACACGGATGATCTTTACGTCTGCCGGATAGGAAAGACGGCTGGAACCTGCCAGGTCTGCTCCTGCGTAGGAGCACCAGTTGCAGCAGAATGCCACGATGACTGGCTTAAATTCTTTGTTTTCGTTGTTATCTATCGGCATATTGCATCTACCTCCGCGAGAATTTGTCTATTGGAGAATCCTTTCAGGTCCATAGCACCGGACGGACATGCAACGGTACATGCACCACATCCATGGCAAAGTGCGCCGTTAACGACTGCCACATGTCTGGTTTCGCGGATTCCGTGGTCGTTGACCTGACGATCTTCGTAAGAAATCGCGCCGTATGGGCAGACTTTTTCACAGGATGCACATCCGTTACAGAACAGCGGATTGGATTCTGCTGTACACGGGTTGGTGGTCAGTTTGTCTTTTGCAAGCAGTCCGACTACTTTGACAGCAGCTGCTCCGGCCTGTGCAACGGTTTCCGGAATATCTTTCGGTCCCTGGCATACACCGGAGAGGAAAACTCCTGCGGTCGGAGACTCTACCGGACGCAGTTTTGCGTGTGCCTCGGTAAAGAAGTCGTTGGTATCCATACTTGCAGTCAGCATGGTAGCCAGTTTTCTTGCATCTTTACTCGGCTCGATTGCCGTTGCAAGGACAACAAGGTCTGCTTCCATCTTGATCTGACGGTTGTCCAGAAGGTCGGATCCCTGTACCAGAAGACGTCCGTTCGGAGCCTCAGATACTTTTCCTACCTGACCCTTGATATAATCTACGCTAAACTCTTCTACTGCACGGCGATAGAACTCATCGAAGTTCTTACCCGGGGTACGAACATCAATGTAGAAGACATGTACATTGACATCCGGATAATGGTCACGCACCAGCATGGCCTGTTTTGCGGTGTACATACAGCAGATCTTGGAGCAATAGCTCTTTCCTCTGCAGGTTACGTCACGGGAGCCAACGCACTGGATAAATACGATATCCTTCGGATGCTCGCCATTGGAAAGACGTACTACTTTACCGCCTGTCGGGCCGGCAGCGTTCATCAGACGTTCCATTTCAAGAGAGGTAATAACGTCTTTGCTCTGGTTGTAATAATATTCATCAAACTTATCCAGATTGATGGTATCAAAACCGGTTGCAACAACGATAGCACCGTACTCTCTTGTAATTACTTCATCTTTCTGATCGTAATTTACTGCACCTGCTGCGCAGACTTTGGAACAGATACCGCATTTTCCGGTTTTGAAATGGATACAGTTTGCAGTATCAATGACCGGTACATTCGGAACTGCCTGTGCGAACGGTGTGTAAATTGCAGTACGTGTGGACAGTCCGCGGTTGAACTCACTTAAGTTTTTCTTAGATGGACATTTCTCCTGGCAGAGACCACATCCGGTACATTTGTCCATATCTACGTATCTTGCTTTTTTGCGGATATCTACTTTGAAATCACCGACAAATCCGCCAACGCTCTCTACTTCACTGTAGGTATAGATATTGATCTTCTCATGGGCGTTTACCTCTCCCATACGAGGAGTCAGGATACAGGAAGAACAGTCAAGGGTTGGGAATGTTTTATCGAGCTGGGACATTCTTCCGCCGATACTCGGGGTCTTCTCTACGATATCTACTTCATAGCCTGCATCTGCGATATCCAGTGCTGTCTGAATACCTGCGATACCGCCTCCGATCACCAGCGCACGTTTTACAACGCGGCTCTCGCCCGGGGTAAGCGGGGTGTCCAGCATAACTTTTGCAACGGCTGCACGGGCCAGGATCACGGCCTTCTCGGTAGCCTCTTCCATATCTTTATGAATCCAGGAACACTGCTCACGAATGTTTGCAATCTCCAGCTGATACGGGTTCAGACCCGCTTTTTCTGCTGCTTTGCGGAACGTTCCTTCATGCATACGAGGAGAGCAGGAACAGATAACAACGCCGGTCAGATGCTCGTTCTGAATGGCATCGATCACTTTCTGCTGACCTGTTTCGGAACACATATACTGATAATCCTCTGCATGTACAACACCCGGCTCTTTGCTGATGACATCAACAACTTTTTTAACATCAACGGTAGCCGCAATATTTGTACCGCAGTGGCAGACAAATACTCCTATTCTTTGCACTTTTCTCTCACCTTTCTGTGGATGGGTTGTTTTTTACTTTCTATATTTACGGAATGCACTCATCAGCAGCTGCTGCGGAGTCTCATCGTCCAGAAGTGCCGGAATTTCATCCGGGGAGAGATAATTCTCACCTTTCTGGCGGATGACAGAAAGACGGACTGCCTCGATCAGTTTGGCAGGTTTTACGTCTCTTGGACAGCGCTCTACGCATGCGAAGCAGGAGAGGCATTTCCAGATGGACTTGGAGTTCATCAGTGCTTCCACATCGCCGTTCTGTACATAGGATACGAACTGATGCGGACGGATGTCCATTTCGTTATAAGCAGGACAGGATGCGGAACATTTACCGCATTTCATACATTTTCTGGTATCCACACCGGCGATGGCACGGATTTCATCGGATGTTGCAATTTTCATGCCTGCACCTCCTCTTTGATGCCGAGTGCTTCTGCAAGAAGCTCGGTAAAGTAGGTAACCGGAAGACCTTCTTTTGTTCCGTTATTGCGCAGGTTGTACATGCAAAGCGGACATGCAGTGATCAGTTCTTCTGCTCCTTTGTAGGATGCGGATACCATGATCTGGTCTACCATGTTGGATGCCATTTTCTTTTCTTTGAGGGATATGTAGCCGCCGCAGCACTCATTTCTCATCGGATATACGACCGGTGTCGCGCCAAGGGCCTTGATAAAGTCTTCAATGATTGTCGGATTTTCCGGATCGTCAAACTGCATTGTGGTGCTCGGACGAAGCAGCATACAGCCGTAATATGCGCCGATTTTTCTTCCTTTTAATGGGTTTACCACTTTCTCTTTGATCTTGTCAAATCCAACGACGTCACGCAGCACTTCCAGATAATGAAGTACTTTCGTTTCGCCAAGATATGGCTCGGAAAGAGCCATGTAGTTGTTTACTTTTGTCTGAATGTCTTCTACATTCGCCATGTCATCGTTTACGCGTTTGATCACGTGATGACAGGCGGAACAGACTGTGATCAGATCCTGTCCTTTTTCTTTGGCGTCTGCTAAGGCGCGAACCGAAGAAAGTTTTGTGGCGATTTCATCGGATGCCTGTGGATACACAGCTCCGCAGCACTGCCAGTTTTCAATTTCTTCCAGTTCAAATCCCAGAACTTTTGCGCACTCTCTGGCATAATGATCCAGATCTTTTGCTTTGTTCTTCAGCGTACAGCCCGGAAAATAACTGTAGGTCATGGAATTGCTCCTTTCTTACTTGCTCCTGTTGGTTTCCATTTTTCCTGCGGTATCTTCTGTCCGGCACCGGAAAAGTTTCCGGTACTCTTTTTATGTACACCCGGCGGAAAATTTCTTCAGGCGCACGTTAAGGCAGTGGGAGATACCGCTCTTTCGCACTTTCTGCCACTGCCATAAATTTTATGTTTTGAGCTTATTGCCCGCTCTTAGTGCTCGATCTGTGCGATAACTGCTTTTAATGCGTCGGCACTTGCTTTGAGTTTTTCTACTTCCTCTTTTGTCATACGCATCGGAATCTTGCCCTGTACGCCTTTCGGTCCAACGAGGGTCAGTGTGCTTAAGCATACATCCTCGATGCCGTACTCACCGTGCATCATGGAAGATACGGTTGCTACAGAATCGGAAGAAGAAAGAATGGTTGCTACCAGTTTGCATACTGCAACAGATACTGCATAGAAAGTAGCTCCTTTGTTTGCAATAACCTGTCCGCCGGAAGTTCTTACGTACTCCAGCATAGCATCTTTGTCGATCTTGGTTACGTTCCTGCCCATTTTTTCTACGGTCTCGTAGTACTCGTCCAGACTGACACCGGAAACGTAAGCGCCGCTCCACGGAATGAAGGAAGTATCGCCGTGCTCACCGAATACGTAAGCGTGGATGTTTTTCTGGGCAATGTTGAGGTGTTCAGACAGTCCGCAGCGAAGTCTCGCGGAATCCAGCATGGTACCAGAACCAAGGATCTGGTTTTCCGGAAGTCCGGAGATCTTTGTAAACACGTAGGTCATGATATCAACCGGGTTGCTTACAATGATGTAGATGGCATTCGGAGCCGCTTTTACGATTTCCGGTGTGATGGATTTTAAGATGTTTACGTTGGTCTGGGTCAGCTCAATACGGGTCTGGCCAGGCTTTCTTGCAATACCGGAAGTAATAATTACGATATCAGAGTCCTTGGCATCCTCATACTCACCTGCGATGATGGAGACCGGATCGCGGAAGCAGGTACCCTGCGCGATATCCATAACCTCTCCCTCTACTTTTTTCTTGTTAATATCGATGAGAACAATCTCAGACGCGATGTCTTCGTTCGACAGTGTATAGGCGATCGTAGATCCAACGCTTCCAGCTCCAATGATGGTAATCTTGCTGCTCATAAATACTCCTTTCTAAAATACCCCTAGTTGGTTTTTGTGATTGATAAATTTTTCACTTTCCT
This sequence comes from Blautia sp. AM23-13AC, assembly GCF_003435675.1. Lineage (NCBI taxonomy): Bacteria > Bacillati > Bacillota > Clostridia > Lachnospirales > Lachnospiraceae > Blautia > Blautia sp. AM23-13AC. Next base: position 89,543 of record NZ_QTUL01000002.1, read on the forward strand.
TATCATAGCACTATGACAAGAATTTAACAAGTGTTTTTTTCGAGCATTTTCGTGAAATCTTTTTTCTCACTGAGCCCGTACGCTTCCAGAAGGGGTGTTCTGGATATATTTCAATACAATTATACCATTTTTTGTTCTTTTTCACAAGAATTCTTTCCAAAAACTTACAGCTTTGTCCTTCATCCCGCAGAATTCGTCTTTTTCCGCATGGTTCCCGGGTTTTTGCTTTCTGTGTTTAGTTTCACAAGTCTAACTTTCGTTCGTTATATTTTTAACAACTTTTCGTCATACGGGCTAGTTTCTGTCCTTCTTTTCTACATTTTGTAGGATGTATCCGCCAAATTTCCTGTCTGATTTTCATTTCTGCTGCCGCCAGACGCAAAAAAGACACGGATTTTTCTGTTCCGTGTCTTTTTTGCTCTGTTTTTTCTGTTTTTGCTTCTATTCTTCTGTTTCACGAGCCGTTGCCGCTTCGGCAAATGCATTTCCATATTCGGCAAGCGCCTCTTTTGCATAGACGGCATCTGACCGGTACGGCACATTTCCGTTTCCGACGTGCATCGTCACGTCCGCGCCTTTTCCAAGGATCAGAACAACCTCTCCCGGTACGGCGCCAAGAATCGCCTCCCGGATTGCTGCTCCGCGGTCCATGCGGATCTGGAAGGATGCACCTTCCTTTGCTATGTACCCGCCGATCTCCTCACAGATCGCCTGCGGATCTTCGTTTCCCGGATCATCCGGTACGAGGAAAATCCGGTCCGCCCGTTTTCCGGAAATCTCACCCATATCTTTTCTGCGGTTGAATGCTTTTCCGCCCGGGGTTCCGAACACAACGCTTACGCGGCTCCCCGGATATTCGAGTGCTACGGTATCAAACATTTTTTCAAAACTCAGGCCATTGTGCGCGAAATCCACGATCGCCGTGACCTCGCCCGCGCTGCTCTCATACGTCTCCATCCTTCCCGGAACGGTGACGCCAAGGAGGCTTTCCTTGATCAGCGAAACCGGGATTCCCATCGACCAGGCAGCCGCAATGGCAGCTACGGCATTCTCCACATTGAAGGCTCCGTGCACCGGCAGGGTAAAATCTTCCGAGAAATCCGGTCCTGCCACATGGAAATAGAATTTTCCTCTGCCCGGCTTGATATCACTCACGCGGATTACAGCATTTTCTTTCGATCCAAACGTAACGACGCGCTCACATTTTGCCGCAGCTTTCAGGATTTCCCCGATATGGTCGCTGTCCAGGTTCACGCAGGCGCAGGTGCAGCGGTCGAAGATCTTTAATTTCGACTGGAAATAATCATCAAAATCCTTGTGCTCCGTCGGGCTGATGTGGTCCTTGGAGATGTTCAGGAAAATGGCGGTATCAAAATGCGTGTTTCCGACTCTCTCGTATTTGAGCGCCTGGGAGGATACTTCCATCACCATATGGGAAAGGCCTGCATCTACGGCATTGCGCATATGACGGCACAGCTCCAGGGATTCCGGCGTGGTGAGCGTTGATGCTTCTCTCGTCTTTCCGTCGTAATATTCAATCGAACTTAACAGTGCACATCCGTTTCCGCCCTGTTTTTTCAGGCAGGCATCGAGCATCGACTGCAGGTAGTAGGCTGTCGTTGTCTTTCCTTTTGTTCCGGTCAGCGCCGTGACATGCAGCGACTTTGCCGGATAATCGTAAAACGCCTCACCCAGCACAAACTGTGCTTTTCTGGCATCGTTGACGATGAGCGCCGGAATTTCTTTTCCCGCTTCGTATTTTTTTTCACTTACATAGGCAACAGCACCGCGGTTTACGGCGTCTTTTAAGTATGCCTCTTTGAATGCAGCTCCTTTGCAGAGAAACAGCGTTCCCTGATCCGCTCCGCCCGAAAAATACGTTACGAGGGTAACGGGTCTGTCCTCTCCTTCTTTTCCTTCCGGCTCTGCAAATTCCACCAGAAGGCCTTCCTGCTCCAGAAGTTTCTTATATTCTAATACCGACTGTTTCATAGGATATCTTCCTCTCTTCTATGGGATTCTTTTTCAGCTTTCCTAAAATCCAGGCTCCATTATACCAGAATTGAAACAGCTTGTCCATCTTGCGGCACGGCTTACATCATCTGCGCATTTTTCTCAAAAAGAGAACGAAGCGTTTTTGCGCAGTACAGGTACGCCGGAACGAGAAACAGATCGGCGAGAATCCATGCCACCGGGCTTGCGAAGCAGACTGCGGTGTAACCAAAATACGGAACCAGGAAAAAGGCTACCACCGAACGGCCGATCATCTCGCAGACGCCGGCAAGGATTGCAAATTTGCTGAAGCCCATGCCCTGCACGGTAAAGCGTACGACATTGACAAGGGTCAGCGGAATGTAAAATACCATGTTGATCAGCAGCATCTGACGCGCCTGGTCGAGGATGACCGTCTCGGATGCATCTACAAAGAGAAGCGAAATCTGGCGGGACCACAGAAACATAACTCCTAAAATGACCACGGAATACACGCTTCCAATAATGGAACTTGTCAAAATACCGGTGTTGACACGATCCATCTTCTTCGCACCGACGTTCTGTCCGGCATACGTCGCCATAGTGGAGCCGAGCGCGTCGAACGGGCAGCAGCAGAACATGGAAATTTTACCGGCAGCCGTAACAGATGCAACCGCAGTGGAACCAAGGCCGTTGACAGCGGTCTGCAAAATAACACTTCCGATCGCGGTGATTGAATACTGCAGTCCCATCGGGATTCCCATATTGCACAGATTAAGCACATAATGCTTGTGCAGCTTCCAGTCCTCTCTCGTAAAAGCAAGGATGGTGAATTTTTTCTTCATATAAAAGAGACACAGGAATCCAGAGACTCCCTGCGCGATAATCGTCGCCCACGCGGTTCCCGCTACTCCCATCGGGCGGACCAGCGCAAGATCTAGCACGATATTCAGTATTGAAGAGATACCGAGGAAAATCAGTGGGGAGCGGCTGTCGCCGAGGCTCCGCATGATTGCTGATGTCTGGTTATAGAGCACCATAAGCGGAATTCCGAGGAAAATAACAAAGATGTAAGCGTATGCACCGTCCAGAATATCGGACGGGGTTTTCATCAGAATCAGAATGTCGCGGCACCAGATGCAGACAAGAACGGTCATCACCACGGAAAGAATACCGGCCAGGACGGCTCCATTTCCTACATACCGGCACAGCGCTTTCCGGTCTCCTGCCCCGAACATCTGCGCAACCGGAATTGCAAATCCGCTGCAGACTCCCATACAGAATCCCACGATCATGAAGTTGATCGAACCTGTACTGCCAACAGCCGCGAGCGCTTTCGCGCCTAAGAATTTTCCTACAATAATCGTATCGACCATGCTGTAAAACTGCTGGAACAGCATGCCGAGCAGCAGCGGCAGTGCAAACCCCAGAATCAGTTTTACCGGGCTGCCGTTTGTCAGATCTTTTACTGCACTTTTCTTTGTTGCCATGTGATGTCCTCCCTATTGTCGTATGTTTTTGCTTCCCCTTTTTGTCGAATCTCATGCCATTTTATATCTTGTTTTCTCAGAATGCAATCCCGTAATACTGCCGAATTAAGAGACGTTTTTTCATCACTTTTACGTGTTTTTGACATGGCGGCCGCCTGTGCAGGAATTCTGTTTTTTTGCGCACGCCAAAAGCGGCTGCGGCAGGTTCCCGTTCCGGAACGCTGTGCCGCAGCCGCTTTGCTGTTCTTTCTTATTTTGCAAATTCTTTCTTTTTCCACTGAAGCAGAATCATCACAGCCACCGATGCGGTCAGAAAATCAGAAACCGGCTGGGAGGCAATAACACCGGAAAAACCGGCAAGTTTTGAAGCGCAGAAAATTACAATGGCAAAAATCACGCCCTGACGTCCTGCTGAAAGAATCATTGCTCCTGCCCCGTTTCCGATCGCCTGGAAAATACAGGTCGATGCGAGTACGATACCAACAAACGGCATACCAATGAGCTGGACGCGAAGGATCTGCTGGGCCACTGCAATGACATCCGCCTCTTTTAAGAACAGTCCCACGAGAAGCGGAGCCGCCGCACCGAGCACAACCGCCATTCCGGCACCGGTCAGCACTTCCAGGAGGAAGGCAAAGCGGATCGTCTCACTGAGACGTTTTTTATTTTTCGCTCCATAATTGTATCCGACCAGCGGCTGTCCGCCAAAAGCGAAACCGACCATCACAAGAACAGAAATCATAATAATTTTCAAAGCAATTCCCATCGCTGCAACTTTGTCCGTTCCATACGGCTGCAAAAATCGGTTCGTCAGCGTCACGCCGATGCTCTGCATGAAGTTTGTGACGGATGCCGGAATGCCGATGGCAAGAACGGCGAGCACCTCTGCTCCGGTCATTTTCAGTTTTCGGAAATCGACGGAGAGATAGCGGCATTTCTTTATCATAAAGATAACATAGAAAATATCACCGCAGATGTTGCCGATCACCGTTGCAATCGCTGCTCCGGCTGCTCCCATGCCGAGCGTGTAAATAAAGATCGGGTCAAGAATGATGTTGACAACGGCTCCCAGCATTGTTCCGATCATCGAGGCTTTTGCGAAGCCCTCGGTCCGAAGAAGATTGTTCGGCGTCAGCTGCAGGATGATAAACGGTGCGCCGAGTGCAATCCACTGGTAATAGTCCCCCGCATACTGCCACGTCGTCTCATCACAGCCAAGCAGGCCAAGGATCGGCTGTTTGGCGGCAAGCAGGATGATGCTGACCGCAATGCCGACAGCAATCGCCGCGTAAAAGCAGAATACGCTGATCCGTCTTCCGTCCTCGTACTCTTTTTTACCGAAGAGGCGCGAAATGACGGAACTGCCGCCGACACCGAAGATGTCACCGAGTGCAATCATCAGCGTGAAAATCGGTGTGCCGAGCGATACGCCGGCAATCAGTGCCGTGTTTCCGGTCCGCGCGATGAAAAAAGTATCTACCATATTATAGATCAGCGACACGACCATGCCGAGCACGACCGGAAGTGCGAGCGTCATATATGCTTTGGACACTTTTGTTTTCTCAAATAATTCGTTTTCCATTTTGAAAACTCCCCTTTCCTCTTTTTCGGTTACAGTTCACTGGTACCCAGCGAACTGTAACATTTTTCATTCTGGTTTATCTTAGCAGACTTTCTTGCTTTTTCTTGTGTCATATGTCACAATAAAGAAAAAGTTTTCCAAAAAATTTTTCTGTGAAAGGATTTTCCTATGAAACGAATTTTTGATCCGGCTCTGCTGGACTTTTATCTTCAGAAACATGAGATCCCATCTCTTTTCGATACCCCGGATCTCGCATTTTCTCTGTATCAGTTTGAAAAAGGCGAACGGCTCGACACGCTGAATCCGGAGGAATACCTCTCGTTCCTCGTGGACGGTTCCATCGAGATCAGCGCCAACCGCGCCGACGGCACGAGCTACCCGATCGGCTATCTCGACGGCTTTACCTGCATCGGCGATATGGAATTCTGCGGAAAACGCGATGATACGCACCAGATCGAGGCACGCACCACCGCGCTTTGTATTGTTCTGCCGCTCGCTTCCACGAAAGAGCTTCTGCTGAACGACAACCGCTTTTTACGATATCTTTTAAACTCTGTCACCGAAAAGCTGATGCTTTATTCCAGCTCCCAGTCGAATTTTTCCACGCTCGAGGAATCCTTCCTCTCTTATCTCTCAGAGCGCTGTCCTGATCAGACGTTTTCCGGCGTGGAAAAGATGGCCATGCAGCTCCACTGCAGCCGCCGCCAGCTCCAGCGAGTTTTAAAGAAGCTGCTCGAAGAAGGACAGCTTGTGAAACTTTCGAAAGGTTCTTACCGCCTCAGCTGAAAACGCCATCGCTTCCTTATTTCCACGATTCCAGGATCGATGTTCCGATCGTTCCCTCCGGCATTTTTACGCCGAAGTTCTCTGCAACGGATGCGCCGATCACAGCGAAGGTGTCCTTTGTCTCCTGAAGGCCGCTCTCCTTCATAGACGGTGAGTACGCAAGGAGCGGCACCTGTTCTCTGGTGTGGTCCGTTCCGGTATAAGTCGGGTCGTTGCCGTGGTCTGCCGTGATCAGGAGCAGATCATCGTCTTTTAACTGCTCCAGCAGCTTTCCAAGGTTCACATCGAATTTTTCAATCTCTTTTCCGTAGCCTTCCGGGTTTCTTCTGTGGCCCCAGAGTGCATCGAAATCGACGAGGTTGACAAAGCACAGTCCGGTAAAATCTTTTCCTGCCGTCTCAATCGTCTGCTCCATGCCGTGGACGCTGCTCTTGGATTTCAGACTCTCCGTGATGCCCTCGCCGCAGAAAATATCGTTGATTTTTCCGATGCTGATGACATCATATCCTGCCTCCTGCATCGCGTTGAGCACGGTTTTTCCCGTCGGTTTGACAGCGTAGTCGTGACGGTTTGCGGTGCGGACGAACTCTCCTTTTTTCTTTCCGACGTACGGTCTTGCAATGACACGGCCGACTTTCCACTCGTCTTTCATGGTCAGCTCACGGGCAATCTCGCAGTAATGATACAGCGTCTCCAGTCCCATCGTCTCCTCGTTGCCGCAGATCTGCAGTACGGAATCCGCCGAGGTATAGACAATCAGTTCTCCGTTTTCGATCTCGCGCTCTGCCAGCTCATCGAGGATCTCCGTTCCGCTCGCCGCCTTATTGCCGATGATCTTTCTGCCGGTTCGTTTTTCCAGCTCGTCGATCAGTTCTTTCGGAAATCCGTGGTCGGTGAACGTAACGAACGGCTTTGTCGTGTAAATTCCCATCATCTCCCAGTGGCCGGTCATGGTGTCTTTTCCGTTGCTCGCCTCGTTCAGCCTTCTGGCGTAACCCTTTGCCTCATCCTCTGTCACACCGCAGAGATTTCCCATGCCAAGGCGGCGCAGGTTCGGGATTTCAAGGCCTCCCTGACTCTCCCAGATGTGGCCGAAGGTATTGACACCGACATCCCCAAACTTCTCCGAATCCGCCATCGCCCCGATTCCGAGAGAATCCAGGACGATCAGAAAAATACGGTTATATTTTCTCATACTCTTTACTCCTTTCTTTTTAACTCAGCTCAAACATTCCATGATAGAGCTGATAATATTTTCCTTTCTGTGCCAGAAGTGCGTCGTGGTCGCCGCGCTCTACGATATTTCCCTGCTCCAGCACCATGATCGCATTGGCGTTTCGCACGGTGCTTAAGCGGTGGGCGATGACAAATACGGTTCTGCCCTCCATGAGCTGGTCCATTCCTTTTTCGATCAGCGCCTCGGTTCTGGTGTCAACGGAGGATGTTGCCTCGTCAAGAATCAGCACCGGCGGATCGGCAACGGCGGCACGGGCAATCGCGAGAAGCTGGCGCTGGCCCTGGGAGAGGTTGGCTCCGTCGGAGGTCAGCATCGTGTCGTAGCCGTTCGGCAGACGGCGGATGAAGGAATCCGCATTCGCAATTTTGGCCGCACGTTCAATTTCTTCCTGCGTGGCATCGAGTTTTCCAAAACGGATGTTTTCTGCTACGGTTCCCGTGAACAGATGGGTATCCTGCAGAACGATACCGAGGGAGTGGCGCAGAGCGTCTTTTTCGATATCTTTTACGTCAATGCCGTCGTAGACAACCGCGCCGCCCTGGACGTCGTAGAAACGGTTGATCAGGTTCGTGATCGTCGTTTTTCCGGCTCCTGTGGAACCGACAAAAGCAATTTTCTGGCCTGGTTTGGCATACAGGCTGATGTTCTTTAAGATCAGACGGTCTGCCGTGTAGCCGAAATCCACGTTTTCAAAACGCACATCGCCCTTTAATTCCGTCATCGTTCCGTCCGGGCGCTTCCATGCCCAGCGGCCTGTTGTCTCTTCGCAGACGGCAAGTGCGCCGTTCTCTTCTTTTACGTTGACCAGTTCCACTTTTCCCTCATCGATTTCCGGCTCCAGGCTCATCACGTCGAAGACACGCTCCGCACCGGCGAGCGCTGAGAGAAGGAAGTTGCTCTGCTGGGTGAACTGGTTGATCGGAAGCGCCGCCTGGCGGACAAAGACAAGGTAGCTTGCCAGGCTTCCGATATCGGCTTTTCCGTGCAGGGCGAGAAGGCCGCCGAGCACTGCCACAATCGCATAATTGACATACGAAATGCTGACAACGACAGGAACCATCGTCGCCGCATACCCCTGCGCGCCGGTTCCCGCTTTCCGGAGCTCCTCATTCTTTTTGCAGAATTCCGTAAAGCTCTCTTCTTCGTGGTGGAACACCTTGACGACTTTCTGTCCGGTGATCAGCTCCTCAATATAGCCGTTCAGTTCTCCGAGGCTGTTCTGCTGCTTCGTATAATAACCCTTGCTGCGCTTTCCGCTGAACTTGATATACCAGAACATGATACCGTAGCACACCGTTACAATCAGCGAGAGCCGCCAGTTTAGGATATACAGCAAGGTCAGTGTTCCCACAATCTGGATGAAGCTCTGGATAACCATCGCAAAACTGTTGTTCAGGGCATCTGCCATCGTGTCGATATCGTTCGTGAAAAGACTCATGATATCGCCGTGGCGTCTGCTGTCGAAGAACTGCAGCGGCAGTGTCTGGACGTGTTCGAACAGATCGCGGCGGATATCAAAGACAACCTGCTGTGCTGCTTTTACCATGGTCTGCGTGTAGCCGTATGCTGCGAGTGCGCCGCACCCGAAAATGAGTGCCGTAATCAGCACGCCGCGCAGCAGTGTGTGCACATCTCCGTCCGCCAGTCCGTTGACAACCGGGCGGATCATATACGTTCCAAGGAGGTTGGCTCCCGCGCTGATTGTTACCAGTACCGCTACGACTGCGAGCATTTTTTTGTGCCGTCCCAGATAAGACAGGAATACGCGCAGCGTGTGTTTCAGGTTCTTTGGTTTCTTTCCGCTATAAGCTCTCGCTGCCATTTTCGTCTCCTCCTTTCATCTGTGAGGCGTAAATTTCCTGATAAATCGGGTCATCCGCCAGCAGTTCAGCGTGCGTGCCGATCCGGTGTACTTTTCCGTCATCAAGAATGATGATCTGATCCGTATTCATGACGGATGTTACTCTCTGCGCAATGATAATTTTTGTGACATTCTTCCGCGCCGCCAGTGCCTCGCGGATCTTTTTCTCCGTTGCCGTGTCGACCGCACTTGTCGAATCATCGAAGATCAGGATTTTTGCCTTTCCGATCAGCGCACGCGCGATGCAGAGACGCTGCTTCTGGCCTCCGGAGAGGTTGCTTGCGCCCTGCTCGAGCACGGTGTCGAGGCCGTCCGGCATGCGGTTCAAAAATTCATCCGCACACGCCGCGCGGCATGCTTCCCAGATCTCCTCATCGGATGCATCCACATTGCCCCATTTCAGGTTTTCACGCACGGTTCCGGAGAACAGCACGTTTTTCTGCAGAATGATATTGACTGCATCGCGGAGAGCGGCAAGATCGTACGCGCGCACATCCTTTCCGCCGACGCGGACGGTGCCGCGGCTAGTGTCATACAGACGCGGAATGAGCTGCACCAGCGTCGTTTTCGAAGAACCTGTTCCTCCGAGGATTCCTACCGTCTGACCGGCTTTGATCTTCAGCGTAACATCGGAGAGTGCGTACTCTTTTGCTTCTTCTTTGTATTTAAACGATACGTTGTCAAACTCCACGCTGCCCTCTGTCACTTCTGCTACACCATTTTCCGGCGAGGTGAGCACGATTTTCTCATCGAGCACCTCGACAATCCGGTGTGCACTCGCCATGGAACGGGTCAGGAGCAGGAAGACGTTTGCAATCATCATCATCGAGTTCATGACCTGCATGACGTAGCTTAGAAATCCGGTCAGGTTTCCGACGGCAAGCTGTTTTTTCAGAATCATATTTCCGCCGAACCACAGAATCAGCACGATCGCGGTATACATGACGCCCTGAAATGCCGGCAGATTCAGCACGGCGTAGTGGAACGTCTGCTCGCTCGCTGCGGTCAGGTCGGTGTTGACCTCGTTGAATTTGTCTTCCTCGTACTCATCCCGCACGAAAGCTTTGACGGCACGGATCGCGGTCAGCCCCTCCTGGACAACGTTGTTCAGGCGGTCCACCATGGACTGCAGTTTTGTGTACATCGGGGCAACTCTCCGCACAATCAGGGAGAGAATAAAGCCAAGAAGCGGGGTACATACAAGGAATACAAATGCCAGCCGCGGATTCATATAGAATGAAAGGCCGATTCCCATAATCAGAAGCGACGGTCCGCGCGTGATCGGGCGGAAGCCGGCGCTTACCATATTCTGGATGACGGTAACATCCGTCGTCATACGGGTGATCAGGGATGATACCGCAAAGTGGTCGAGGTTGGAAAATGCATACTGCTGCATTTTCTCATACTCCGCCTTCCGGATCTCAGCTCCCCAGCCGTACGTCGCCCGCGCCGCAAAGTGCGCGTATAAAATTCCGGTCACAAGCGCACAGAGCGCGCAGATTCCCATCTGGATTCCCTTGCGGTAAATGTAAGGGATATCGCCGTTCGCAACGCCGATGTCAATCAGATTGGAAATCAGAATCGGAATAAAAAGTTCAAAACACGTTTCTACCAATACCAGCACTGCTCCGAAAATCATATCCCGCTTGTAGGGACCTGCATACGAGAGCAGACGCTTCATATCATTCATCTTCTGTCACGTCCTCCTTTTGCTGTTTTTCGGAGTCCATTTTACCATACCCCGGCATGATTTTCAACGCGCCGAAATAATCCCTTTTACCCCAAAAATCCCCTTTTCCCAACAACTTTTCTGTCGTCAGAAAAAGAGGATCGTTTTCTGGAAGCTTAAGTCTACCTTTTGAACGCATTGACCAGTGACACACCGGAAACCGCCGCCTCTCCGACAAATCCGATAACAAACACGTCCGCAATTCCGACCAGAGCCACCAGAAGCTGCTCTAGGAAAAGCGGAATAATCAGCTTTTTCAAATCCTGATTTGTAAACATAAAACCCCTCCTGCCATTTTTCTTTCTGTCTCTATTTTAGACATCTAACAGCTCATTTTTCTAATGCTTATTCTAAATGGCAGTTCATACGCGGATTGCATATTACACTTCACAGAAATCTCTTTTCACTTTCTCACACAGCTTGCCATACACACGCTCCACAAACCATGGCTCTGTCGATTTTTCTGCGATCTGCTCCACCGGAATCCAGCCGACTGCGCTGTTTTCATCCGGCTTGCAGCGGATTTCCTGTACCGGGTCTGCTTCCATGAGATATGTCACATTCAGATGGAGATGTGTCGTCACGTACTTTCCGCGCTTCACATGGCCGTCCACCGACAGGATTTCGAGCGAGAATGGCTGATCCGATAAGAGCTTCACCTCTTCAATCCCGGATTCCTCCTTCACTTCTCTTACCGCCACGCTGCAAAGATCCGCATCTCCGTCCGCGTGGCCGCCGAGCCATGCCCAGGAATGGTAAATATTGTGATACGCCATCAGCACCTGCTTCCGATCCGGGCTTACGACCCAGGCGGAGGCAGTCAGATGTGCGGTCTCATTTTCCCGCGTCAAAATATCGCATCCGCTCTCCATCCATTTCAGCAGAATCGCCCGATCCCGCTCTTCCTGCTCATTGTACGGACGGTATTCCCGGATCTGCCGCAGCAGGTTTTCTTTGGCTGTTTCATTCTGCATCCGTTTTCCCTCCCACTTTGATTTTAAACGATTGATAAAAAAGACCCCGGCGCCTGTATTTCTACAGACCGCCGGGGTCTCCTTACGTTTGAACACAAATCATGCTACTGCATGAATATCCTGATTCGGACAAATTCCGCTTAAATTAAGCGTTCTTCTGAGCGATAGCTGCCTGAGCTGCTGCCAGACGGGCGATCGGTACACGGAACGGTGAGCAGGAAACATAGTCCAGACCCAGTTTGTTGCAGAACTCTACGGAGCTCGGATCTCCACCGTGCTCACCGCAGATACCTACGTGCAGAGAAGAGTTAACCGGTCTTCCAAGATCGATAGCCATCTTCATCAGCTTGCCAACGCCGTCCTGATCGAGTTTTGCGAATGGATCGTTCTCGAAGATCTTAGCGTCATAGTAAGCGTTCAGGAATTTACCAGCATCGTCACGGGAGAATCCGTAAGTCATCTGAGTAAGGTCGTTGGTTCCGAAGCAGAAGAAGTCTGCCTCTTTTGCGATCTCATCTGCAGTCAGAGCTGCTCTCGGGATCTCGATCATGGTACCAACTTCGTATTCAAGGTCGCTGCCTGCAGCTGCGATTTCAGCGTCAGCGGTCTCTACTACGAATTTCTTAACGTATTTCAGCTCTTTGATATCGCCAACAAGTGGGATCATGATTTCCGGTTTTACATTCCAATCCGGATGAGCTTTCTTCACGTTGATGGCTGCGCGGATTACTGCGCTTGTCTGCATCTTAGCGATTTCCGGATAAGTTACAGCAAGACGGCATCCACGATGACCCATCATCGGGTTGAACTCATGCAGACCAGCGATGATTGCTTTGATCTGCTCAACAGATTTGCCCTGTGCGTCAGCCAGTTTCTTGATGTCCTCTTCCTCAGTCGGAACGAACTCATGAAGCGGCGGATCCAGGAAACGGATGGTAACCGGGTTGCCTTCCAGAGCTTCATACAGCTTCTCGAAGTCTCCCTGCTGCTCCGGAAGGATCTTAGCAAGTGCTGCTTCTCTCTCTTCTACGGTCTCAGCACAGATCATCTCACGGAATGCATCGATTCTGTTGCCTTCGAAGAACATATGCTCTGTACGGCAAAGACCAATACCTTCTGCGCCAAGCTCACGAGCTTTTTTAGCGTCTGCCGGAGTATCAGCGTTTGTACGAACTTTCATGGTTCTGTATTTATCTGCCCAGCCCATGATTCTTCCGAACTCGCCAGCGATGGTAGCGTCTACGGTCGGGATCAGTCCGTCATAGATGCATCCTGTAGAACCATCCAGAGAGATGCAGTCTCCCTCGTGGAACTCTTTGCCAGCCAGTGTGAATTTCTTGTTTGCCTCGTCCATTACGATATCACCGCAACCGGATACACAGCAGGTTCCCATACCACGGGCAACTACGGCTGCGTGGGAAGTCATACCACCACGAACAGTCAGGATACCCTGTGCAGATTTCATACCTGTGATATCTTCTGGGGATGTCTCAAGACGAACCAGAACAACTTTTTCTCCTCTTTCAGCCCATGCAACAGCGTCATCAGCTGTGAAGACGATTTTACCGCAAGCAGCTCCCGGAGATGCTCCCAGTGCTTTTGCCATTGGAGCAGCCTCTTTCAGTGCTTTTGCATCGAACTGCGGATGAAGCAGAGAGTCAAGGTTACGAGGATCGATCATTGCAACTGCCTCTTCCTCTGTTCTCATTCCCTCATCTACAAGGTCGCAGGCGATTTTCAGAGCAGCTTTTGCTGTTCTCTTACCGTTACGTGTCTGCAGCATGTACAGTTTACCGTGCTCAACAGTGAACTCCATGTCCTGCATATCTCTGTAATGTGTCTCCAGAGTTTTGCAAACATCTTTGAACTGTTTGAAAGCTTCCGGGAATTTTTCTTCCATCTCGGAAATGTGCATAGGTGTACGAACACCGGCAACTACGTCCTCGCCCTGTGCGTTGGTAAGGAACTCACCGAACAGTCCGTTCTCTCCTGTAGCAGGGTCACGAGTGAAGGCAACACCTGTACCACAGTCATCTCCCATGTTTCCGAATGCCATCATCTGTACGTTAACAGCGGTACCCCAGGAATACGGGATGTCGTTGTCACGACGATAAACGTTTGCTCTCGGGTTGTCCCAGGAACGGAATACGGCTTTTACAGCCTCCATCAGCTGTACCTTAGGATCGGTCGGGAAATCCTCACCGATTTTAGCTTTGTACTCAGCTTTGAACTGCTCAGCCAGTTTTTTGAGGTCATCTGCGTCAAGATCTACGTCCTGTTTTACGCCTTTCTCCTCTTTCATCTTGTCGATCAGCTCTTCGAAGTATTTTTTACCAACTTCCATAACTACGTCAGAGAACATCTGAATGAATCTTCTGTAGCAGTCCCAAGCCCAACGTGGGTTGCCGGAAGCCTGTGACAGAGTTTCAACAACCTCTTCGTTCAGACCAAGGTTCAGGATGGTATCCATCATACCTGGCATGGAAGCTCTTGCTCCGGAACGTACAGAAACGAGCAGCGGATTCTTAGCGTCTCCGAATTTCTTTCCTGTGATTCCTTCCATTTTATCGATTGCTTCCATGATCTGACCCATGATCTCGTCGTTGATCTGTCTGCCATCCTCATAGTACTGTGTACAAGCCTCGGTTGTTACCGTGAATCCCTGTGGTACAGGAAGTCCCAGGTTTGTCATCTCAGCCAGGTTTGCGCCTTTTCCACCGAGAAGGTTACGCATGTCTGCATTACCTTCAGTGAACATGTAAACCCATTTTGCCATTGTTACTTTTCCTCCTACTTGTAATTTTGATAGGTTATAGTAAAGTATTTCCAGATTGCCCTGGATGATACGTTCACCCTATACTGATTGCACCGAAAAGAAAGATATTCTCGGGCGCACACATTTATTTTACCATAAGAATATCTTTAGTCAATAAAAATATGGCAAATTTTCGGTATTTTTTTTAATTTACAGTTCACTCGTGTGTTCTGGCGGGCAAATTTCATGCTTGCATGAAAATTTGTTTGCAAGAACACACGAAGGGAGCGCCGAGAAATGAGCAAAAGGAGCTGCGCAGCAGCGGAAAGCGCTGAAAGCGCAGTTTTGCGAATGGCGCGGGTGAACTGTATCGTCTGCGTCCCTCTTGTGTTCTATTATATCAGCTTTTGGTTACTTTTTACAGGGTTTTTTGTAATTTTCGCGTAAAAAAAGAAGTATCGCACAATTTTTTTCATTTTACGATACTTCTTCTTCTATTTTTCCCGGTAAATTTTCGGAATTGTTCGATTTTATGCTTTCAAAATTACGGTTTTGATTACGAAATACAGCAGCACAATCACACCGAGTACGATACGGTACCAGCCGAAGGCTTTGAAATCGTGCTTCTTGATGTACTGCATCAGGAATTTGATGGCAAAAATCGATACCGCAAATGCCACCAGCATGCCGACGATCATGATCGCCACCTCAACACCGGTAAAGGCAAAGCCGTGTTTTACCAGTTTTAAAAGGCTCGCGCCGAACATAACCGGAACGGCAAGGAAAAACGTGTACTCCGATGCGAGCTCTCTCGAGCATCCCAGCAGGATACCGCCGATGATGGTTGCCCCCGAACGGGAAGTTCCCGGTACGATGGAAAGGAGCTGGAAAACACCGATATACAGTGCATTTTTCCAGGTAATTTCTTTGATTTTCGTTGCAGACGGAGTTCTCGTCTTGTTGTAATTTTCAATAACGATGAATAACACACCATAGATAATCAGCATCAGGGCTACAACCACGTAATTCATCAGATGTGCCTCGATCCAGTCGTTGAATGCCAGACCAATGACAGCTGCCGGTAGGCATGATACAACAATCTTAAACCACATGATGATTTTGTCCAGATAACAGTAATTGTCTACAAAGTTCTGAACAGCGCCAAATACCTTGTTGTCGCTTGGATTGGCAAAATAGCTCCGGCTTCTGGCTTTACTTTTACCATGAAACGGCCAGAGATCCCAGAAATAGATGACGACAACCGCAAGGATTGCACCGAGCTGGATGACAACTTCAAAAACATTCTTGAAATCAGCTGTCACATTCAGCTTAATAAACTCATCTACCAGAATCATGTGGCCGGTGCTGCTGATTGGAAGCCACTCGGTAATGCCCTCTACGATACCCAGCAGGATAACCTTTAACCACTCAATGATGTTCATACGATATGTACCTTTCTCTTTTTGAATTGGATGCCCTTTTCTGGCATTCTATTAAAAATCTATCATACTTATGCTAAAAACACAAGCGCGTCACGTTTTCTTTTTTGTAAAATCCATTCAAACCCACATTCGGCCAAAAAAGCTCTCTGCCGCTTTGTTTCTGCAGCAGAGAGCTTTTCTTTGCTTTATGCTTCTATCATGCTTATCTCTTGTCGATCGTTGCGATATCGATCAGGGTCAGCTTCTTCACATCTGTATTTTCCAGACTGGTTACGAGTGCGGTTGCGGTATCCAGAGAGGTCAGTACGTTGACACCTGTCTCGATCGCGTTCCGGCGGATGACGAATCCGTCTTTGGAGTGCTCAACGCCCTGGGACGGAGTATCGATGACGAGGTCGATCTTGTGGCCGAGGATCAGGTCCATCAGGTTCGGGGACGGCTGCTCGATCTTGTTGGTGCGGATCGCATTGACGCCGTTCTCGTTCAGGGCTTTCGCGGTATTTCTCGTCGCATAGATCTTGTAGCCGAGAGCCTGGAATCTCTGTGCGATCGGAACGATATCCTCTTTATCCTCATCCTTTACAGTGATGATCATGTTTTTATATTTCGGCAGGTTGATTCCGGCGCCGAGGAATGCTTTGTAAAGAGCCTCGTTGAAGGTCTTTGCAATACCAAGGCACTCACCGGTGGATTTCATCTCCGGTCCAAGGGCGATATCTGCGCCGCGGATCTTCTCGAAGGAGAATACCGGCATCTTGATGGCAATGTAATCTGCCTCTCTCTGCAGTCCCGGCTCGTAGCCAAGCTCGCGGATCGTGTGGCCGAGGATGACTTTCGTTGCCAGCGGCACGATCGGGATTCCGGTTACCTTGCTGATGTATGGCACGGTACGAGAAGAACGCGGGTTGACCTCGATGACGTAAACATCCTCACCGCATACGATGAACTGGATGTTGATCATACCGATGACATGCAGGGATCTTGCCAGACGTTTCGTATACTCTACGATAGTGTCTTTTGCATGCTGGCTGATGCTCTGTGCCGGATAAACGGAGATACTGTCTCCGGAGTGAACGCCGGCGCGCTCGATGTGCTCCATGATACCAGGAATCAGAATATCGGTGCCGTCGCAGACTGCATCAACCTCGATCTCCTTGCCCTGCAGATATTTATCAACCAGGATCGGATGCTCCTGTGCGATCCGGTTGATGATGCCGATAAATTCATCGACGTCCTCATCGCTGATGGCGATCTGCATACCCTGTCCTCCAAGGACGTAGGACGGGCGGACGAGTACCGGATAGCCGAGCTCGTTGGCTGCTTTTTTCGCCTCTTCTGCGGTGAATACGGTGTGTCCCTTCGGACGCGGGATTTCACACTGCTCCAAGATCTCATCGAACAGCTCACGGTCCTCTGCGGCATCTACGTTCTCTGCAGATGTTCCAAGGATCGGCACACCCATTTTCAGGAGTGCTTCGGTCAGCTTGATCGCGGTCTGGCCGCCGAACTGTACAACGGCTCCGTCCGGATGCTCGATGTTGACGATATTTTCTACATCTTCCGGTGTCAGCGGCTCGAAATACAGTTTATCTGCGATATCGAAGTCGGTGCTGACGGTCTCCGGGTTGTTGTTGATGATGATGGTCTCATAGCCCTCTTTCTTGAATGCCCAGGTACAATGTACGGAGCAGAAGTCAAACTCGATACCCTGTCCGATACGGATCGGGCCGGAACCAAGGACGAGGACTTTCTTTCTGTCGTTTGTCTCGACAGCTTCGTTTTCGCCGCCGTATACGGAATAGTAATACGGTGTGGTTGCTGCGAACTCAGCGGCACAGGTATCTACCATCTTGTAAGCTGCGGTGATATCATACTGTTTTCTTAACGCTTTTACTTCTTCTTCGGTCTTTCCTGCCAGTTTTGCCACCAGGTAATCCGGGAACTCAAGGCGTTTTGCTTCGCGCAGAAGATCCTCATCCAGCTCTTTGGCCTGTAATGCCTGCTCCATCTCAACGAGGATAGCCAGCTTATCGATGAACCATACATCGATTTTGGTGATCTCGTGGATCTCGTCGTAGGAGATGCCCTGACGAATCGCCTCTGCGATTCTCCAGATTCTCATATCATCTACGATGTGAAGCTCTTCGATCAGCTCGTCTTTGGACAAGTGGCTGAAGTCATAGGACATCAGGGAATCTACGTGCTGTTCCAGGGAACGGATGGCTTTCATCAGCGCGCCCTCGAAGTTGTTGCAGATACTCATAACCTCACCGGTTGCCTTCATCTGTGTGGTCAGGGTACGTTTTGCACTGATAAACTTATCGAACGGCAGACGCGGGATTTTTACAACACAGTAATCCAGCATCGGCTCGAAGCTTGCGTAGGTTTTTCCGGTAATGGCGTTCGGGATCTCATCCAGAGTGTAGCCAAGTGCGATCTTTGCAGCAACCTTTGCAATCGGATAACCGGTCGCTTTGGAAGCCAGTGCGGAAGAACGGCTGACACGCGGATTTACCTCGATAACACAGTACTCGAAGCTGTCCGGATTCAACGCATACTGTACGTTGCATCCGCCGGTGATGCCGAGCTCGGTGATGATGTTGAGTGCGGAAGTACGCAGCATCTGATACTCTTTATCTCCCAGGGTCTGGGACGGTGCTACGACAATACTGTCTCCGGTGTGAACGCCGACCGGGTCGATGTTCTCCATGTTGCAGACGGTGATGCAGTTTCCTACGCTGTCCCGCATTACCTCGTACTCGATCTCTTTCCATCCGGCGATACATCTTTCAACGAGTACTTCGCCGACACGGGAAAGACGGAGTCCGTTCGAGAGGATCTCGATCAGCTCTTCTTCGTTGTAAGCGATACCGCCGCCGCTTCCGCCGAGGGTGTAAGCCGGACGCAGTACAACCGGATAACCGATCTTGTTGGTGAAATCGATACCAGCCTGTACATCATGGACAACCAGGGATGCCGCTACCGGCTCGCCGATTTTTTCCATGGTATCTTTGAATTCCTGACGGTCCTCTGCTTTTTTGATGGTCTGTGCTGTGGTACCGATCAGGCGTACGTTGTTTTCTTTTAAGAAGCCTTTTTCTTCGAGTTCCATCGCAAGGTTCAGTCCTGCCTGGCCTCCCAGAGTCGGAAGAACGCTGTCCGGTTTTTCCTTCTGGATGAGCTGCTCTACCACTTCTACGGTCAGCGGCTCGATGTAAACGCGGTCTGCGATGTCTTTATCGGTCATGATGGTTGCCGGGTTGGAGTTCAGAAGAACAACTTCCATTCCCTCTTCTTTCAGGGAACGGCACGCCTGTGTTCCTGCGTAGTCGAACTCTGCTGCCTGTCCGATGACGATCGGACCGGAACCGATAACCAGAACTTTTTTAATATTCGGATTCTTTGGCATTATTTGTTACCTCCCATCATCTCAAGGAATCGATCAAACAGGTATCCGGAATCCTGCGGGCCAGGGCATGCCTCCGGATGGAACTGTACGGTAAAGATGTTTTTGCCGACGTATTTGAGTCCCTCGTTGGTGCCGTCGTTGACGTTCACAAAGGCCGGAACTGCCACATTCGGATCCAGGGTATCGGTATCTACGACGTAGCCGTGGTTCTGGGAAGAAATGTAAACTCTTCCGGTTGCCAGATCCTTGACCGGGTGGTTTCCGCCGCGGTGGCCGTATTTCATCTTGTGGGTATCTGCGCCGGTAGCCAGTGCCATCAGCTGATGTCCAAGACAGATTGCAAAGATCGGTACATTGGAATCGTACAGTTTTTTAATCTCTTTGATAATGGATACGCATTCTTTCGGATCTCCAGGGCCGTTGGACAGCATGATTCCGTCCGGATTTGCGGCGAGGATCTCTTCTGCTGTAGTAAGCGCCGGATAAATGGTCACTTCGCATCCGCGCTCATTTAAGGAACGTGCGATGTTGTTCTTTGCGCCAAGATCCAGAAGTGCAACTTTAAAGCCTTCTCCTTTTAAAACTGATTTTTCAGAGCAGGTTACCTTTTCTACAACTTTTCCGGTATTATACGCTTTTAATTTTGGAATAATTTCATCGAGGTGATAATTTTCGTTGGTCGTGATCATACCGTTCATGGTACCTTTTTCACGAAGAATTTTGGTGAGAGCACGAGTATCGATTCCGGCGATTCCGGGAATATCGAACTTTTTCAGGAAATTCTGAATGGTGTCCTGGCAACGGAAGTTGCTGGGGAGACGGGATAATTCTCTTACAATATAGCCATCCGGCCAGGGTCTTAAGGACTCCTGATCATCATAACAAATTCCATAGTTTCCAATAAGAGGATACGTCATACATACTGCCTGTCCCGCATAGGATGGGTCGGTCAGCACTTCGAGATATCCAGTCATGGATGTATTAAATACGATTTCACTGATCACTTCTTTTTGTGAACCAATGCTGGTTCCGGTAAAGACATGCCCGTCTTCTAAGATTAGAAAAGCTTTCATCATTCCACCGTTTTCCTTTCTTTTTCGTTCGGTTTTGAGTTTGTATGAAATATGCATCTCATACTTTAATCTTTCAGATTCTATCACAACCAGGGAAACATTTCAACTATTTTTGTCGAATTACGGAAATTTCTTTTCTGGAAAAATAAAAATACCCTGACGGAAAGTTTCCACACTTCCCATCAGGGCAATCCGAATTGGTCCACCGGACCAATTCTTGATACGCAAAGCAAAAAAATAATGCAGGAGATGGGACTTGAACCCACACGATCTTGCGACCACAGGCACCTGAAGCCTGCGCGTCTGCCAATTCCGCCACTCCTGCATTTCTTAGTTGTCTTAGCGGTTGTCCGCTTGACAAGATAGATAATAACAGCTTTCTAAAGAAAAGTCAACACCTTTTTTGAAAAAATTTTAATTTTTTTGATTTTATGAAAAATATGGATAATAGCGATAATTTTAAACAATTTTACACTGTCTGAGATTCGTCTGTTTTTCTTTCCCCGTCTGCACATCTTCTCCGCACAGAAATAAAAAGACCCTGCCGGGAAGTTTCTGCATCATTCCAGGCAGGGTAATCCGAATTGGTCCATCGGACCAATTCTTGATACGCAAAGCGAAAAATAATGCAGGAGATGGGACTTGAACCCACACGATCTTGCGACCACAGGCACCTGAAGCCTGCGCGTCTGCCAATTCCGCCACTCCTGCATTTCTTGTCTTGCAGCTCTCATGTGCCGCTCAACAAAACATATATTACCAGATGATTCCGAATCTGTCAACAGCTTTTTTCAAATTTTTTCAAAAAATTTCAAATTTTCTTTTTTGCCCCGAAAAGCCCGCCATCCGCAGGGCTTTTCGTGAGATCCTGCATCACCTGGACTCCCGGCAGGAAATTGCCGTCAGCAGCGCAAGTCCGAAGAAAATACAGAAATCAGAAACATTGAACACAAGTCTGCGGAACTTCTCCGGTCCAAACCGGAAGCTGACATAGTCGGTCACGTAACCTCTCTTATGCCGGTCATACCAGTTCGACATGCCGCCGCCAATCGTAAGCGCAAGCCCAAGCTTCTTCGCCTTACACTTACGTCTGCCCGCCAGCGCTCCGAGACGCGCCCACAGTCCGGACAGCAAAAAGAAGGTGAGAATTTCCACCTTCTTCGTGCTGTCCGCGAAGCCGCCGCCCGCTACGCCGCGGTTATGACATTTCCGCAGGACAATATGTCCTTTGCAGACCGGGATCTGCTCATTTTCCTTTAACTCCTCTTCTGCCTTCTTTTTCAGGCATCCGTCTGCAAGGAAAACCGCTCCCGGCAGCAGGATCCAGATCATTCCTCTTCCGGTACCTCTGCTTCTTTTTCAGGCTCTTCTTCCGGCGCTGCTGCTTCGGTTTCTTCTGCTTTTTCTTCCGGTTCTACGTGTACAAACTCGGCATCCTCCGGCTCATCTTCCTTCTCCGGCATAGCAGCACCGCAGCGCATGCAGAAAGCTGCATCTTTCGGAACACTTGCGCCGCAGGCCGGGCATACGATGCGGCCTCTCTTGTTTGCCACATCTTCCTTGCAGTCTGCAATCTCTTTTTCCAGATCGGTGATATCTTTGCAGAAGCCGGCAAGATTCTCGTCGAATGCTTCGCCGTTCAAATAGCGGTTGTAGATGATCTGTCCGATATCCTGGTAATTCTTCTCAATCTGATCCTCGAGCGCATGCTGACGGGTGCGGATCTTCTGAATTTCTACGAATTCATCTGTTTTCTTTCCCACAGTATCCACTGTTTTTTTCAGTGTTTTACTTAAATTTCCAAAAAAATCCTCTGCCATAGTTAAAACCCTCTCTTTCTTATCTCTTATTTCAAGAAAACGCCAGTTTCACGTCTGCTCCGCTGTGTTTTCCAGTTACCTTATTTCTGCTCTAACTTTGGAACTTCCTGGCCGCGCAGGAGAATCGTCGGCCCGCCGGTCTTTTCAATATAGTCTTTTGTGATGATAACCTCTCCGATGCTGCTGTCCTTTGGAATCTCATACATGATATCCAGCATGAAATCCTCGATGATCGAACGGAGTGCTCTCGCACCGGTATCTTTTTCCAGCGCTTTTCTTGCAATAGAGCGAAGTGCATCATCATCAAATTCCAGTTTCACCTCGTCGAGTTCGAGCAGTCTCTTATACTGCTTCAGGATCGCATTTTTCGGTTCTTTTAAGATCTCGACCAGCATATCCTCATTGAGACTCTCCAGCGTAAATACGATCGGCAGACGGCCAAGGAACTCCGGCACCATACCGAAAGTCCGAAGGTCTTCTAAGGTCACCTGTGACAGCAGGTTCTTATCCCCATCATACTTGTCCTTCAGATCCGCCTGGAAGCCAATGGAAGCTGTCTTGTTCAGACGCTCCTTGATGATGTCCGTCAGATCCGGGAAGGCACCGCCGCAGATAAAGAGAATGTTTCTGGTATTGACGGTCTCGAGCGGAACCATCGCATTTTTGCTGTTGGCTCCCACCGGAACTTCGATGTCGCTGCCCTCGAGGAGCTTCAGCATTCCCTGCTGTACGGCTTCTCCGCTGACGTCTCTCTGGTTTGTATTTTTCTTTTTCGCAATCTTGTCGATCTCGTCGATGAAGATAATACCGTGCTCCGCGCGCTCCACATCGTTGTCTGCGGCCGCTAAAAGCTTAGATACCACGCTTTCAATATCATCGCCGATATAACCCGCTTCGGTAAGGGATGTGGCGTCCGTGATGGCAAGCGGCACATCTAAGAGGCGTGCCAGTGTCTGCACCAGATACGTTTTTCCGGAACCGGTCGGTCCGATCATCAGCATGTTGGATTTTTCGATCTCGATATTTCCGTCCTGCGGTGCAAAGACACGTTTGTAATGGTTGTAAACGGCAACCGACATGACTTTCTTTGCACGTTCCTGGCCGATGACGTATTCGTCAAGCATCGCCTTGATCCGGTGCGGCGGCGGAATGTCCTTGATGGAAAATTCTTTTGTTTTCTTCTTTTCTTCTTTTTTCTTTACCCGCTGCCGGTTCGGGATCTGGTTGGAAAGCCCGGAGAGATCGAACATGCCGATATTCGGCATGTTGTTCATATTATTCATCATCTCATTGATCTGGCCCGGGTTCTGGTTCATGGTATCAAAGCTCTTCTGCATGCAGTCCGGGCAGATATTGATGTTTCCCGGAAGGGTAATCATCTTTCCGGCTTTGCTCTCCGGTCTGCGGCACATGAAGCAGACTTTTTCATAAGTATCTTCTGTATGATGGTCAGAGCTTTTTGTTTCCGCCTTCGTTTCGTCCGCGGTACCGTCCACTCTGTCTTTCTCTTCTGACATGATTTTTCAAATTCCTTTCTGTAATAGATCGCTTGGTCTAGCTTGATTATAGCCCAAAAGCCATAGGGTCACAAGTAAAAACTTTCTTAAAAATTACCAACTTTTTTAAGAATTTTACGAATTCAAAAAATTATATCAAAAAATGCAGAAAAAGGCGGACAGCCAGGCGTTCATATTCCTGTGCTGTCCGTCTTTTTTCTCTTAGGAAATAGTTATTTCGAGTTTTTATCTGTTGCCAAACGGATTCTGAATACCCTGGTCATTCTGATCGGATCTTCCGGTTCCATCGTTTGTGGTTCCGTTGCTGCTTCCGCTCGTCTGCGGCATATCTGCTGCAGAGCCAAGGGTCAGCGTCAGTGTTACTTCTTTGTACTCACCGTTATCCGCGCGCTGTACGGTGACATCTACAGTCTCGCCTGCCGCATAATAGGTCAGTGTCTCTTTTAAGCCTTTGGCGTTCGAGATGCTTCTTCCATCAAACGTGGTGATAACATCGCCTTTCTTGAAGCCCGCATCGGCTGCCGGGCTGCCGTCCACAACGCTCATGATGCAGACACCGGTCGGAATACCGTAGTTCTGGGAAACATCTGCGCTGACATCCGCCATGTTGATTCCGATATAAGCAGCCTCATCATCGCTGACTTTGTATCTTGTTGTCAGGTTCATCAGGTTCTGCAGAATCGGCTCCGCTTTCGAAATCGGGATCGCAAAGCCCATGCCCTCGACCTGTGTGGAGCTGTATTTTGCTTCGTTAATGCCGATCAGCTCACCGTTCATGTTCAGAAGGGCGCCGCCGCTGTTTCCAGGGTTGATGGCTGCATCGGTCTGGATCAGTCCCTCAGAAGTAATCGTCTCGCCGGTACTCTCATCCTGACTGGAGATCGTACGGTCTTTTGCACTGATATATCCGCTCGTCAGGGACTGGCCGGTTCCCAGTGCATTTCCGATTGCCACAACCTGATCACCGACCTCAAGGTCATCGGAATTTCCCATCACGGCAATTTTGATCTGGCTCTTTGTCTCGTCCTTGATGTCGGAAAGTTTTACTGCAACAACAGCAAGGTCATTGTCCGCATCGGTACCTTTGATCTGGCCTTCTACCGTCTCATCGTCGATAAAGCTGACGGAAAGAGACGTTGCACCGCTGACAACGTGGTTGTTTGTCGCAATCAGGAGCTCATCGTCGTTCTGTCCGACAATAACTCCGGTTCCGCTTGCAGGAACTTCCTGGCTTGTGGTTCCGAAGAATGTCTCAACTTCTTCCACCGTTGTCGTAGAAATTGCTACCAGAGACGGCATCGCACTCGATGCAACATCTTTCACGGACATCTCGCCGGTTGCTTTTACGGTATCGGAGGTATCACTGCTGTCTGCTGCCGTTGTTGTGGTGGTCGTCGGAATTGTAACTTCCTGCTTCTGCTCTGTTGCTGTACCGATCACTTTCGTACCGACTGCTGCAGTCCCAATGAAAACACCGCCTGCCACGAGTCCGAAGCACGCTGCCATGGCAAGTGTCATGCCCCATTTTTTTGCGGCTGACATTGGTTTTTTCGCTTTCTTTTTGTGATCCTGCGGCTGCGGAACGGCAGAAAACTGTGGTTTTTCCTGCTTCGGAGCACTCTGTGTCTGTGACTGGTACTGATAATGTTCTGTCTTTGCAGAAGATGTCTGCTCTGCCTTTGCCTCCGACGGGTCCGGTTTTCCGGTGTAGGAAGCGCTGTTATTCTCCTCGCCGGTCTTTCCGCTGATTTTCGGATTCACCCAGCTGTAGGTTGTCTTTTTCTTTTCTTCCGCCTTCGGCGCTTCTGCGGTTTCCTGCGGTTTTTCCGTCTCTGCCGCACTCTGCTCTGCTGTCGTTTCTGCTTTTACTTCTTCTGTATGCTCTGCAGCTTTGGTTTCCTCTGCTGCCTCACCATTTATTTCTTCTTTTTTGAATTCTTCACTCATGGCTGATCCCTCTTTCTCTTTTCTATCTCAGGCACCAATACACAGTGCTCTTATTTCTTTCTTCATTTTCTACTGCCTATTGTACGTTAGAATTGTGTTGAAACTGTGATAATTTTGAAAAAAGAGGAATTTTATGCTGCGGTTTTTATTCTACCGTAACGGATTTCGCCAAGTTTCTCGGTTTATCCACATCGAGGCCTCTGCCGATCGATACGTAGTAGCCAAAGAGCTGCAGCGGAATGATCGCCAGGGAGTTTGCAAAAATCGGATTTGTCTCCGGCAAGTAAACTACGTAGTCGGCTACTTTTTCCACTTCTGTATTGCCAACGGTCGTTACCGCCATAACAAACGCGCCTCGTGTCTTCACTTCCTGAATATTGCTGATCGTTTTCTTGTAGAGCTCCGGCTGGGTCAGCACGGCTACGACAAGGCGTCCGTCCTCAATCAGGGAAATGGTTCCGTGTTTCAGCTCACCGGCTGCATACGCCTCGGAATGGATGTAGGAAATCTCTTTCAGCTTCAGGGAGCCCTCCATCGAGATTGCATAGTCGATGCCGCGTCCGATGAAAAAGACGTGTTCTGCCGCAAGATAACGGTTGGCAAAACGCTGTACGTTCTCCTTGTGGGACAGCAGCAGGGAAATCTGCTCCGGCAGGCGCTCAAGGCTCTGGATCATTGCATCGAAGTCATTCTGTGAAACGGTTCCGCGTACTTTGGCAAACTTCATCGCCAGAAGATACTGCGCGATAAGCTGTGTGCTGTACGCTTTCGTTGTCGCAACAGCGATCTCCGGACCGGCCCAGGTGTACATGACATTGTCTGCCTCTCTTGCAATCGAACTTCCAACTACATTTACGATGCCAAGGGTACGCACGCCCTTTTCTTTTGCAAGGCGGAGAGCCGCGAGGGTATCGGCCGTCTCACCCGACTGGCTGACGATGACCACGAGCGTATTTTCCGGCAGAATCGGATCACGGTAGCGGAATTCGCTTGCCAGATCTACCTCAACCGGGATTCTTGCCAGCTTTTCGAAGATGTATTTTGCGGTTACACCGGTGTGATATGCAGAACCACAGGCAACAATAAAGATCTTGCTGATTGCACGGATCTCTTCGTCCGTCATGCCAAGCTCCTCGATCACTACGTCACCATTCTTGATGCGTGGGGTCAGCGTATCTTTTACGGCTTTTGGCTGCTCATGCATCTCTTTCAGCATAAAATGCTCATAGCCGCCTTTCTCTGCGGCATTCATATCCCATTCGATGTGCGTAGGCTCCTTTTGCAGCTCCTCCTCATCGATATTGTAAAAATGAAGGCCGTCTCGGGTCAGCTTGACAATCTCCTCATTTTCCAGAAAATAGACATCTCTTGTATATTTCAGTACAGCCGGAACGTCGGATGCAATCAGGTTTCCGCTCTTACTTGTACCAACGATCAGCGGGCTGTCTTTACGGACCGCATACACCTCATCCGGATGGTCGCGGAACAGGATACCCAGTGCATACGATCCCTCCATACGGTGCATAACCTTTGTGATCGTTGCAAGCGGATCGCCGTTATAATAGTAATCCAGCATATGGGCAATTACCTCGGTATCTGTCTCCGAAAGGAACTCATATCCTTTGGACATCAGTTTTTTCTTTAATTTCAGATAATTCTCAATAATTCCATTGTGTACAACGACAATCGAGTGGTCTTTATTGAAATGCGGATGTGCATTCAGATCGGAAGGTGCCCCATGCGTTGCCCATCTCGTATGTCCGATTCCTACGGTACCCGGAAGTGTCGCTCCATTTTGTGTCATTTCCTCAAGCACCTTCAGACGGCCCATTGCTTTCTGCATCTGAATTTTGTTTCCATCGTATACAGCAATTCCGGCCGAATCGTATCCGCGGTACTCCAGCTTTGACAATCCGTCCAGCAGCACCGGGGCAGCCTGGCAGGTTCCAATATATCCAACAATTCCACACATAGATTTTTTCCTCCTAACAGTAAAAGGCGGCACCCTTGTTCTGTTTTCAGGTTATGCCGCCTTCTAATTTCTTGTTCTTTACTTTTTTACCACTCTGCTCCGTTCTCTGTCAACCTTATGGAGCATTTCGTATTTACTTACAAGATCTTTTTATTTTTGTTTTTTACTTTCACTTATCTTCTATTTCGTTTTTTTCGTATCTTTCCGTGATATTCCCACCATGTTTTGTTTGAGGTACACCAGCGGATTACACTGTCCGGAAGGCTTTTGTATCGTTTTCCGAGGAAGTAGCCCACATATTTGAATCCGCTTTGAAAGAATAAAGTGACGAGCAGCCACGGCTTATGAATTTTGCAGACGTAGGATGCCGATTTTTTCACCATACGGATTCCCTCACTCTCAGACGGATACGCATCAAAGATCTCCGGATGCTGTGCCTGGGATACACCGAGGTCGAAATTGCGGTGAAGCTGTGCCAGACAACCGTAATTGTGGGAATGTACCACCTTCGCATCTGCCGCATAGGCAATCGCATAGCCCGCCTGCACAAGATGCCCGGCATAGATCATATCTTCGTTAAACAAGGTGCTTTCTACAAATCCACCCAGCTCTTCATATGTCCTGCGGTCATACATTGCACAGACATTGGAACAGAAAAAAGTCTTAACACCAAGTTTTGGCAGATCACCGGCATCCTTGATATCACTCTCGTCCGGATAGTTAAAGCCTCTCGTAAACCGTTCCAGTGTACGGCAGTCATCCCGCGGAAGCTGCCGCGCATAGGCCGCCTTCACATGCGGCAGTGAAAATTTTTCCACCAGATGTTCCACGCACGCATTATCGTACGGCATGGCATCCTGGGTCATAAAAAGTAGAAGATCCGCATCTGAACTTTCTGCCATCTCCCTTCTCGTTCCGCCGTGGTCGAACTCGCTCGGCTGAATATGCTCCACCATAATCTTGTCTGAAAGCTGCTCCCACGCCGGATTCCAGAACTTTTTCCCCGTATTCACGACCCGGATCGAACGGATCGGGTAAGTCTGTTTTAAAAGGCGGGGCAGAAGTTCTGCGAACTCCTGCCCTGGTTTATACGTTGGTATCATGACATCAACGGTATATTGACTCATCTTGTCGTATTCTCCCTGTATTTTAATCTCCTGCTACCACAGAATCTGTTGCAGCGCCCGGTCCCTGATTCAGTACATACTCAATCATATCATCATCGTAGCCGCTCTCTCTTGCAATATAGTCACTGTACTCTATCACGGCTGCAGATGGATCATAGCTCATCGCCGGATACAGATAAGCGTGCAGTTCCTTTACATTGTGTTCCAGTGTAACCGGAATTACGACATCAACGCCAAGTGCGCTTTCTACATTTTCTCCATAACACAGCTGGAACGGATATGCATAAGATGTTCCCATTTTGTACGTTACTGCATGCATGCCAAGCTCCAGAATTTCGTTTTTGGTAAGGCTGGTGCTGACATTTCCCATCACTTTATCCAGAATCTCCGGAATCTTGGTCGGATTCTGTTTAATCTTCTGTACCATGAGATTGATGACGATTCGCTGACGGCTCGTACGTTTCGCATCGTCGCCGCCGCCGTAACGGATCCGCGCATAGGAGGTTGCAAGTGCACCGCTGACATGACGTACTTCGCTGTAATCATCCCCAAGGTCCTCATCATACGGAATAGCTTCATACTCTACGCCCTGTGCTTCCGATACCTCTCTGTTGTAGTTGTTTGCATGAACACACTCTGCATTTGTCATCTCGATGTCGAGACCGCCCAAGACATCAATCGCATCGGCGAGTGCCTTGAAGTTTACGGTAACGTAATCGGTCAGTGCAAGGTCAAGGTTTGTATTCAGCATGGAGAGCATACTCTCCGGACCGCCGCGGTTATAGGCGGAATTGGCTTTGTCAAACTCATAATATTCATCGGTATATTTCGCCATATTCATCCAGGTGTCACGCATAATCGACACCATACGGATTTCCTGCTTGTCGTGATCAATACAACAGAGAATAATAGTGTCACTGTTCATGCTTTCTGCCAGCTCGGAGCCTTTCACACCTCTGGCATCCACGCCGACCAGCGCGATGACCTGTGTACCGGACATCTGTGAGAGATCGGTATTTGCCTTTACTTCACTGTTGATCTGAATCTGGGAGCTGTCCAGCGTATCCTGATTCATCTTATCCATCGAACGGTTGATCCATGCGTAGACGAACAGAATTCCGGAAAGAATCAGCAGAACGGTGATTTCAATTCCGAAAATTATTTTTCTGCGGCGCATTTTTTTGTATTTTCTGCTCTTTTTGTAATTCTTCTTCGACATCTCTTTTCCCCTTATCTTTTAGTAAGCGTTTTTATTCACAAATCCTTTGAAAAAGGTCAGGAACAGAATTTTAAAATCAAGTCCCAGCGTCCAGTTTTCAATATAATACAGATCACAGTCAATACGCTTTCGGATGGAAGTGTCTCCCCGGTATCCATTCACCTGTGCCCACCCCGTAAGACCGGGACGCACCTGATGTTTTACCATATAACGCGGGATTTCCTCCCGGAATTTTTCCACAAAGAAAGGTCGCTCCGGCCGCGGTCCGACCAGGCTCATATCTCCTTTTAAGATGTTAAAGAGCTGTGGAAGCTCATCAATGCTGGTATGGCGCATGAATTTTCCAAATCCCGTCACACGCGGGTCATTCTTCACGGTCCATGCCTTCTTTTCTTTCTCCTCCGTCTGAACTTCCATCGAACGGAACTTGTACATTTCAAACGGTTTGTTGTGCAGTCCGACGCGTGTCTGACGGTAGATCAGCGGACCCGGTGAGGTCAGCTTGATCATGATGCAGGAAAACAGCATCACCGGTGAGAACAGAATGATCGCCACGAACGCGCCGAAAATATCCACAATCCGTTTCAGCATCGCGTTGAACGTGTTGGAAAGCGGCACATAGCGGATATTGATGACAGGAAGTCCCTGCAGGTCTTCTGTGTACGGCTTTGTCGGAATGATGTTGTGGTAATCCGGCACAAACTGGGTATGTACGCCGGATTTTTCACACATGGCAACGATCTCCTCCAGGCGGAAGTATTCGTTCAGGCCAAGGGTAATGGCAATTTCATCCAGTTTGTTTTCCGGCAGAATGACTGAAAGATTGTTGATTCTTCCAAGAACCTTGACACCGCGGTACATCGTTCCCGCTTTGACATGGTCATCGAGGATTCCGCGGACGAGATAGCCCCACTCTGGGTTTGCAATGATCCGGTCAATGTATTCCTCGGTCGCACGGCTGTAGCCGACCATCAGAATCTGCTTCTGGTTGCGGCCGTGTTTCCACATATTGCTTAAGATATAGTGGATCAGATTTCTTACGATCGTTTCCAGTGTCACATTCAGCACAAAGAAGATGCAGAGCATACCACGGGAAAAGTGAACCTGGCGCACCATGTAAAGGCTGGCCAGCCAGACCAGAAATCCAACCGTATTCGCTTTTAAGATATTGGCAAATTCCAGACGTCTTCCCTGAAAACGCTTGGATGCATAGAGATTGAATGCATAGTAAAGCAGCAGATAGCCGGGCACGATATAGAGCAGTGCCATCATATACGTCGCCGGCGGTAGAATTCCCCTCTCCGGATGATTATTCATAACGCCCAGCCGCACATAGCAGTACCAGGACAGTACGTAGGAAAGTGCGAGCACCAGGGCATCGATCAGAACGTGCATCCGGTCAAAATATTTCTGATTATCGTTGATCAAATTCGTTCACCTTATCTGTTTTTTTCGGGATTTAAAAATTCCCTACCCCTAACTATACAATAAGTTCCAAAAAAGAGCAATCATATTTTTCTAACATTCTTCTTATTTCCGTAAACTTTTTAACTTTTTCGTAATCTTTTGAAAGAATCCTTATGCCCTCTCCAGAAATCTCCGGAACACATTGATAAAAAGCTCCCATTCGATGACAAAATACGTGCCGAGGCGCTTCCACTCAAAACGGATCTTTTTTGCTCTGTTTTCCGGCTTCCGGCAGATGAAAAAACCATTCTTGATTCCTGCCAGATATTCTTTTCCATATCCCTTCGATGCAAAAAAGACCAGTTTTGCCGAAAAGCCGAGGATAAAGGCCGGCAGGTTAAGCAAAATCTGTAAAACCGGCATATTTTTATAGATCAGATAAATATTGTTCCTGGAAGAATAACGGATTTTAAAGAGGTTATACCGGGAGCCGCTCGTTCCGCTTCCGACGTGGTAAACCTTCGCGGACGGCTCATACCAGTTCTCGTAGCCCAAAAGCCGCGCACGATAGCCGATGTCGGTATCTTCCAGATAAGCAAAATGTTCTTCGTCAAAAAGTCCTGTCTTTTCCAGAAATTCCCGGCGGTAGATCGCTGCTCCGGCGCAGGCCGCAAAAATCCGGTCGGACGTTTCAAATTCACTGACCGGTTTTCCTTTTCCTCTTGCGAATGCCCATCCCAGCATATTATAGTAATTTCCCGCATCGTCGATTTTATCACGCTCCTGATAGGAAATCAGCTTTGCGCTGCATGCAAACGCATTCTTTCTTTTACAGATTCCCTCATAAAGGCGCTCGACAAAGTCCTGGAACACTTCGGTGTCGTTGTTTAAAAGGATCACATACGGCTCCTTCGACTGGCGGATGCCTTCGTTGACCGCACGGCTGAAGCCATAGTTATCATCGAGCTGGATGATTTTCGTCTCCGGGTAGTGTTCCCGCAGAAACGCACAGCTCTCATCCTGTGAACCATTGTCCACGAAATATGTGGTAAATTCCGTAAAGGTCTGCTTTGCAAGCGCCGCAAAGCATGTCTCCAGATATCGGTATCCATTATAATTTGGTATTACAACTGCTACTTTGTCCATGGTTTTACTCCCCTGCCATCGGCACGCAGTCCATAGTTCCACGATGCCAGCGTTAAATTTGGATTGTAGCAGGGATCTCCTGCCTTTAACAGCCCAATCCAGCGGCTGCGCATAAATTCGATTTCCGACTGGAAGCGGCGCACCTTCTTCTCGTCATCCTCTGCTCCCCTGGATTTCGATTCATAATGGTACAGCTCCACGTGCGGATTGTATACGATTTTATAACCTGCTTTTCCAATGCGCAGGCACAGATCAACATCATTGAAAGCGACGGACAGTTCTTCTTCAAAGCCGCCGACCTCCTCAAAGACCTCTTTTTTCATCATCATGCACGCTGCTGTCACCGCACTCACATTCATCTGGAGCGATGCCTTATGCAGGTAGCCGCTTCTTCCGCGCGCCAGTCCTAAAAAGGCGTGGCCCGCAATGCCGCCGATACCGATGATGATACCCGCATGCTGCACCGTGTTGTCCGGGTAATACAGCTTCGCGCCGACCGCCCCGATCTGCGGTCTCTGCAGATTGGATACCATCTTTTCCATAAAATCGGGTGTGATGATTTCCATATCGTTATTGAGAAACAGGAGATACTCTCCCTTTGCCTCTTTGACGCCGAAATTATTGATCGCAGAATAGTTAAAGCCCTGTTTTGGATACTTCAGGACACGGATGCCCTGTGCTTCGAGTTCTTTGTAATAGGAAAACGTTGCTTCCTCAGTGCTGTTGTTCTCAATAATCAGAATCTCATAGGATGGATACATGCACTTCTTAATGGATTCCAGACAGGTGCGTAACGTATCGGCCTGATCCTTGTTCGGGATCAGAATCGAAACCAGAGGCGTTCCCTGCAGTTTATAATCTACATCGTAGAAGCCATAATCCGAACGCAGTGTGACGGTTCCCTCTTCGCCGCAGCGCGCAAGGTTTCCCTCAATTGCCTTTTTTCCAGCCTCATACGCGTACAGCTTGCTTGCCGGATTGTCTGCGGTGGAAGCGCTGTGGACCCTCCAGTGATATAAAACTCTCGGAATGTGTACAATTTTTCCCGCCATTTCCGTGCAGCGGAAGATATAATCATAATCCTGCGCCCCATTGTATTCCGGACGAAGGCCGCCGGTTTTCTCCGCAATCTCCCGCCGTACAACGAAGAAATGGCAGATATAATTGTTTGACCGCAGCAGATCCAGATTGAAATCCGGTTTGAAATGCGGCTGGAAATACTCGGACAGATCGGTCCGTACCTTGTCCTCATCGGTATAAAAAGCATCGATGGACGGATCTTTTTCCAGACGGATGGCAATTTCAAAGAGTGCATCCGGCGCAAGCAGATCGTCGTGATCCATAAAACCGACGAAATTTCCCGCTGCTGCGGCAAGCGCTGCATTTGTATTCTCTGCAATGCCGATATTTTCCGGAATCGGAACGTTCTTTACGCGCGGATCTTTTCCGGTATACTCTTTCAGGATGCGCGCCATCGTCTCATCCTCCGGGCTGGCATTTCCGATCACCAGTTCCCAGTTTTCATAACTCTGTTTTTCCAGGGATTCGATCATCTGACGCAGAAAAATTTCCGGCGTACGGTAAGCCGGAACAACAACGCTGATCTTCGGACAATAAGAAAATTTATGATTTTTCTGACACGCCAGGTCCTCCTCTTTTGCGCAGTACTGCTCCCGCCACGGTCCGTACGGAACCTCCTCCGGCTCCATCCTCTCCGAAAGACGGATCAGGAATTCCTTTGGGCCATAATGTTTCAGGTAACGCAGTCCCTTCTGTATGTTGTAAGGTTTCAATTTCCGTATAAAACGGAGCCATTTCATATCTGACACTTTTTTTAACTCCTTGGGGTTTTTGTTTTTCAGGTTTTTTGTTTTTTCCGTATGAACTCGTTCGCATTATACTCTATTTTACTGCATTTTGCAAATCCCGACTGAAAATATTAAGAAATTATGTGTTTCTTCCCTGCTCGCTTTATGTTATAATAATAAAAGTGTGTCTAATACATTTTAGAGAGATCCGCTGCCCGGACAGTCTTATGCAGCTGTACCCGCTGGATCAGAAGGAGTGAGTTATGATTAGAAAGAATTCTGCAGCCCGCACATTTTTATGCCTGTTGCTTGCTTTTGTTTTTGCCGCGTCCTGCCTCCCGCAGACGATTTTTGCCACAACCGATAAAAAAACAGTCACCACCTGGCCCGAAGGACCGGAAAACAATTCCGGCGCTGTCTGTTTACTCGATGCCGATACTGGTGCTGTTTTATACGATAAAAACATGGACGAGCAGCGCTATCCTGCCAGCATCACCAAGATTCTGACGGCTCTGCTGATCATTGAAAACAAGCAGATGACCGACACCGTTACCTTCGGCGAACATGCTGTCAGCGAATCCATTCCGGGAAATGCCCGCATCAACGTTCAGCTTGGCGAAACGATCACAGTGGAGGATGCTCTTCACGCGATTCTTCTTGCCTCGGCAAATGAGGTCTGCACACAGCTTGCCATCGACATTGCCGGAAGCGAGGAAGGTTTCGCCGCCATGATGAACGAACGCGCCGCTGCACTTGGTTGCACGAATACCCATTTTGTCAATGCAAACGGTCTGCCAGATCCGAACCACTACACCAGTGCACACGATATGGCACTCATTATGCAGGAGTGCATCAAAAACGAGACCTTCTGCCGCATCGAGTCCGATCTGACCTACACAATTCAGCCGACCAATATGACCTCGACACCGCGTGATCTTCAGAACCACCACGCATTGCTGTTCCAGGACGGTCAGTGGGGATACAAGGGTGCTTTCGCCGGAAAGACCGGTTATACCGATGAGGCACACAACACACTCGTTACCGCTGCCAAGCGAGGCAATATGACGCTGGTCTGCGTTGTTTTAACCTGTGATAACCTCGATTATATCAACGATACCCGTACCGTACTTGATTTCGGTTATGATAATTTTACACATTATACCCTGAAGAACGCAAAAAAGGAAAGTCTTTCCGGTGTGGTAACGCTTCCAAAGGATGCGAAAATTGAAACTGCAACCTACACCGATCCGGACGGCGCTTCCGTTGAGGAACCGTACACCCGCCAGTATTTTTTCGATGATCACTTCATCGGAACAGCCGAGGTTTCCGCTCCAGGTACTGTTTCCGACAGTTCTTCGGTTTCCTCCGATTCATCAGAAGAAACCGACAGCACAGATATTCCAACACCGGAAGAAACCAAGAAAATTTCTTTTTTCTCCACACTGCTCTATATTCTGCTTGGCCTGAACGGTGTCGCTTTTCTGATTCTGATCATTGTCGTGATCAACAACGCGAAAAAGAGACGGAAACGCAGAAACAGACGCCGCAATAACCGAAACAAACGACACTGATCTTCTAATTTATAAGCAATCAGGACCTCCCGTCCAACGGGTGATCCTGATTCAAGAGTTCGACGGAAGTCGAACTTTCCTATAAGAAGTAAAGAATGGCATCGAAAACGCAACCGATTTCGATGCCATTTGGGTATAACGCAGAGCTACCGCCAGAAATATTTGCTAGTGCGACAGCCCTTTTTGTTGCTTATTTATTTTCCAAGATACTGTTCTAAAATCTGTGGTTCGATTCTTTTCCAGTTTCTTTCCTTTACCGTCTCTTCTGCTCCCGTATCCAGTTTTTTCCTCAGTTCCGCATCTGTCAGAATACGCTCAATCGCCGCTTTTGCCTCCGCGAGATTTCCCTGCGGATAGAGAATACAGTTTTCCCCATCTTTCAGGTATTCCAGATTGCCACCGTTCGGCACAGCAACGACGTAGCCGCCGGACGCCATCATCTCAAGCGGCGGATAGGAAAAGCTTTCCAGCAGGCTTGTTTTCAGCAGGATATCACACGCCGCATAGACTTCCGGTGTTTTTTCATATGGAACCCGGTGTAAAAAGCGGTCCACGCGGTACCAGGATTTCGGATTTCCATTGTAGGACATGTACCAGATCTCGAATTTTTCCAGATCCAGCTGTTCCACGATACGGAAGCTCTCGTCCACGTTTTTATGCTCCGCGCTGCAGTCTCCCTCGATCAGAATCCGAATTTTTCCCTGCAGATCCCGCCCCCGTTTCGGATAGAAGGACGGATCGATGCCGTTCGGAAGATAGGCTGCTTCGGTATGGTATTCCTCCCGCAGCCAGTTCTGACACCATTTGGAAATGGTTACGTACTCCATCGGGCTCCTCATCCGGTAAGTCGCCGAAGTTGCGATCCGGTACGGGCTTCCCGGCGGATAAAATCCAACTTCAAAATTCTGCACCAGATATTTTTTCTTTCGGATCTTGCTGGACTGTTCGACGAACTCTGCGGTATTCCACATCGTCGCTACCGCAAGATCCAGCGTTCCCTGCAGTTTCTCTCGCTCGGCCGACAGCACCGGAAAATGGAAATCACCCTCATGATACCACTCCGCCTCCCCTTCCAGAGTAAAGAGGCTGACCTGCGCTCCTGCTTTTACCAGCATTTCCGCATGAAGAAGTGCAACGCGGATGCCTCCGCTGATCTCCATCGCTGGAAGCACAAAGGCACAGCGTAGATTCCAGTGGCGCTCCACCCACTCGCAAATCCCGGTGGCATGAAAGATTGTGACACACTCGCGGCTGCACCGGCCATATGCCCGTCCGGCAATGGCTTTTCGTGCCGGTTCGTCGTCGATCAGCCACTGCAGTTTTTCCAACCACTCCGCTTCGTCTCGGCAGAGTACGCCGTCTTCTCCATCCTGTACCATCTCAGCAAAAGCGCCGAGATTGCTGGCTGCTGTCACAGTCTGCACCAGAGCCGCTTCCACCCATTTATTTTCCGATTTCGCACGGTTAAAAATCGTATCGGTAAGCGGAGCCAAGTTGATATCCACCGACGCAATCCGCTCCGGCAGTTTTTGGTAATCGACAAAGCCCTCCATCTGGATCTGGGAAGCAAACAGTTTCAGCTCCACCGGGAGTTCCAGAATTCCCACGATGAGGAGTTCCAGGTTCGGATTTTTGCCAAGCAACTGTTTCAACACCGGAACGATCATCTCGATGTCGTCCAGATGCGTCGCACTGCCGCTGAAATAGCCAAGGCGTACTTTTTTCGCCGTTCCATCTGCTTCGTTCTTTTTCTGTTTTTCTTTTAACACCGCCTCGGACAGTAGCAGCATCTCATCTGACGCACAGTTGCGGTTGATCAGCACCTCCGGTACGTACTGCTTCAGTTCTTCTGCCAGCGCCGCTGTCGTCGTAACCGCCGCATCGCAGAGGGAAAGCAGCTCGCCCATGTTTCGGACATTCTGATCGTATGCCTGCCGTTCTTCCGGCTGCATCCGGTCGAGAAACGGAATCTGATCGGTGTATTTCGTATCGATCACAAGATCATCCACATCGTACCACAGAGGCTTGTTCATCTGCTTTGCCATTGTGGCAAATTCCCGCAGGGTGTCCGTCATCGGGCAGCGGAAAATCACGAACGCGCCGTAGCAACGTACCATCCAGGGCTTCAGCTCCTGAAAATAAACCGTATCACACGTATATC
Source organism: Blautia sp. AM23-13AC (assembly GCF_003435675.1). Lineage (NCBI taxonomy): Bacteria > Bacillati > Bacillota > Clostridia > Lachnospirales > Lachnospiraceae > Blautia > Blautia sp. AM23-13AC. The sequence continues at coordinate 127,547 of NZ_QTUL01000002.1, forward strand.
CGCCTGCCTCCAGCTGCTCCATCTGATGCACCACGCGGTACCGGTGTGGATGCGGCAGCTGTTCATTGCAGCCACTGATAAAGAGAATATCCCGGTAGACCCGGGATTTTTCTCTCTGAAACTCTTTTTCTTTTTTTGCCCGCGCAAGGTACCCTTTCGTACGCCCAGCCAGACCGCCGATTCCTTCTTCTGCAACAGCTTTTTTTAATTTTGCTGTCAGCACTGAAATTTTTTCCAAACGTTTCACCGCTTTCTTTCTCTGTTCCGCTTACCGCAATCCGTAGTAGTTCTGCAAGTACATCGGATAGATGATTCTCGCCCAAGTAAATGCCGCTAATGCCGCTGCCGCCACACAGACCAGAATACAGAACAATTTTTCATACTTCTGTAGTTTTTTCTCCCGTTTCAGGAACGCCTGCACACCCTTCGTCACGAAATACATCAGCGGAATCAGCATCGGCATGCTGTATCGTCCCTGCGGCTGAAAATCAGAACTGTAGGAGTAATACGCATTCAGATAATTCGGGATCAGCAGGGCAAACACATTAGCCCAGGTAAACCATCCCAGTTTACTCCATTTTCTCTTCGTTTTTCCGGTAAGAGCCGTCTGCGTGCCGTCTGCATTCCAGAAGAAAAAGTCTCTCTGGCAACAGTTCCGCATCAGAATGAGACCGACAAGAAGACAGCAGAGGTACGGAACAATAATCATCGTGGAAAGATAAATCTTATTGTAGCCAAACGCGCCGACAAAGCTGTACAGCACTGTTACCAGCCAGTCATGTTCCAGAAAACTCGGCTTATAGAAGATCATATGCAACATGGAGCCTCCTTTTTTCTGGAAGGTCTTGCTGTGCGACGGCTTGTACTGGTATCTTGCATACAGTTCCGCGCTTGCGCTCGATGCCTGGCGTCCCAGAAAATCTCCTCCATAGAGAATAGCATTTCGAATAAACCACCACAGAGCAATGACACAGACGATCACCAAAATAAAAAGACCTTTTTGGATCATTTCTTTCCATCGTTCTTTGACCGGTTTCGACTGGTCCGTCAGCATCGTTCCCACAAAGTAGAAAAACGTCATCAGAATAAATCCATACGCATTGTAATACGACAAGAAACAGATTCCCATTCCAACGGCCGATACCGCACACGTGGTCCAGCTCCATCCCTCTTTGTACGCCTTTACCCAGGAATAAAAGATAATGGCCGTCGAACACATTGCAAGCGCGTCGCAGTTGACATAGGAATATAAAATCACATTGCCCGGCAGGAAAACCACCAGAGTCGTAAACATCCATGCGTAGCGTCTTGGAAACAACAGCTTTGCCGTCTTTAAGACCACCCAGGCAGTAAGCGCTCCCAGCAGAACATTTACAAAACGGGCGGAAATGAGCAGCATCCACTCATCCGTGGAAAACAGGCTCATCCCCTTCATCAAAACTGCAGATGCCATATAGGAGAGAATCGGATTGAATGCATAGGAAATCCCCCAATCCTCATTCCGAATCAGCGGTTCGTCACCCCGCGGAAGCTTCCCATATTCATAAATGAACTGTGGAATCTGATACCGCATTGATTCATCCGACGAGAAATTGTATCGCTGCGTACAGGACCACAAAAAGTAAAACAGGAATACGCCGAATACAAACAGAATCTCGATTCTGCGTTCTCTGCTCACATCCTTACTGCAGTTTTTTCTCATCTTCCTCAATTCCTTTTAGCATACTTGCGTAAACTTTTTCGGCTTCTTTGTACCAGGAGGTTCCCTTTACGAAATCCATTCCCTTTTTGCGGATTGTAGCCAGCTCATCCGGGTGGTTGAAGTAATATTCCATTCTGTCTGCGATCTGGATCGGATCATAGTCAACCAGAATGGAGTTTTCCTCATTTACCATCCAACTGCTGTTTGCACCCTTGGAGCAGACAGCGACCGAGTTGCAGGCCATAACCTCGAACGGTACGAGGGAAAGGTTGGTATTCGAAATAACAAGGCACATATCACAGATCGCATAGGAATCTGCCAGCACCTGCGGTGTTACGACACCTAAATTTCTGTGTTTGAACGGAATCTCATAGCCGCTGACATCCCATCCCGCGAAAACAACCTCGATCTCCGGCATTCTGCGGCACAGCTCATTGAGTGCCAGCATACCGAGCTCAAAATCACGTCTCGGGGTAACCGGGCGGGCATAGAAGAAAACTCTCTTCTCGTTGTCCTGCTTTTCCTTCGGCTGATATACCTTGTCATCGTAGGAGAAATGGAAGCTGTCTGCCTGCATGCCGTATTCATTTCTCATGATATCCCGCAGCCAGTCTCCTGCTGTGATTCCTCGGAATCCCATCTTGTACGTGTTCTCTGCAAACTCATACTCCGAACCGTGTGCATAGAAATGCGGCTCGAAATCCTGTACGAAGTAAAACTTCGAAATCGTATTCTGGAATTTTCTTACGTAGTAAGCGGTGGTCCAGGAGGTTGCTACGGTTGCATGTGCAAATTTCATCTGGGATACATCGCAGTAAACTTCTACTTCCGGCACAAGAAGCGGGAAGTACTCTTTTAGGAATTTGCGGATGGACGCATTATCCTGAAAATTCGGGGACATGTAGAGATAAACTCTACTGTGGAAACCGAGGCGCTCCAGGTTGGAAATAAAACGGAAAATGGTGGTATGACCGCCGGAACCAGGTCCCATTTCCGGTACAACCCAATTCAGGATCTTTTTCTTGTCGTTTTTATGTTTCTCATACTCTTTTTGATTGAACGGGATCGGATCGTTGTCTACGACAAATCTGTAAAATCCGATGACGTTGTTCTTCGGCGGTACAGCCGGCTCATTGCCCTGTTTTGCGCGCTCAATCGTTTCTTTTAATCCATGATTCTTCAGATACCGTAACGCACGGTATGCCACATTTGGTTTTTTCACGTTTCTTTTTCCTTTCTTCTATGCATGTCTCTGATCGTACTGCTGCGAAATGTGACGATCCAGGAACTGTTGTTTCCGTTTGGAATACAGATGGTATTTTCCGCCGAGATAGCCGCCCACAAAGCGGTCAAAATTGCGAAACAGGGAATAAAATGCCCAGTGGATTTTCTCTTTTTTGCTGAGCGGCTGCTGACGGATATACACACAGTCCCCTCTCACCTGCCGGTACAGCATGCCCGGAAGCTGCGTCCATTTCTGTGCAATCATATACTGATGAACTTCATATAATCCCTTCTGCTCATCATAATACCGTTTGAAATACGTTCTGAGTTTGAAATTGTGGGAATGATATACTGGCGCATACGGGCAGTATACTTTTTTGAATCCGAGTTCAATCATCTTTCTCGCCCAGATCTGATCCTCGGCAAAGTTGACATCCTCATACGGATATTTTTCAAAAATATCTCTTCGGATACAGGAGTTATTGTCGGAGAAAAACGCCAGATAATGGCGGTATCCTTCTTCTCTTTCGTAGCGTTCCGGATCATCAAGGTGGAAAATCGTATTAGTTTCTCCAAATCCTTTAAAATGGCCATCCAGATCACGCTTGTCAAGCAGATTGCAGTCCGGATACGGATAATGAATCCCGAATCCTCCCACGATTTCCGGGTCCATCTTCATGGCATCAATGAAATTCTGCAGCCAGGTATCGGTCGCTGGAAGCGCATCCTGCGTAATAAAGATGATATACGTTCCGTTTCCTTTGGAAGCACCATAGTTTCTCGTTTTTCCATGTCCAAATTCGGACGGCTCAATCTGAAACAAACGGCATGGATATTTGCGGATCACATCGAGCGTTCCGTCCTTTGACCCGGAATCCACGCAAATTACTTCATATTCATACTCTGTCTTCTGTTTGAAAACGGCATCCAGCACTTTTTCAAACAGATGCCCACCATTTTTGGTAGGAATGACAATGGATACATCCATAGTTATTTACTCCTTTTTATCACATGCTGCACTTTATCTGCCATACGCACAACCTTACGCTGGCGCATCCGCTCCAGCTCTTCCTCCAGAAACTGCTTCTGTTTTCTCGTTTCCTGGAGTTCTTCTTCCCTGTGTGCAAGTGCCGCTTTTTCTGCTTCGATTTCTGCCTGCAGCTGGCCTTTCCGATAAATCTCCCCGTTCAGTTCATCCCTCAGATCTTTATTCTGACGGATATATTGAATAAACTGGGACGTAACGCCATCGCCTTTGTAGTAAATCCGGTAATCAATCCGGATCTGTTCATAACCGGCATTCCGGAATTTCAGAACCGGCGTTCCAAGGAAATAATAGTCGTCGATAATCTCAAGCTCGGCGTTGTGCGAAAAAGCGATACGTTCCGTCTTTCCATCGCTGCATACGCCCGCGAGAGAACGGATTTTAATGACAGCCCCCTCTTGCATCAGCTGAAGGGAAAGCTCTCCGTCCGCGTCTGCCTTTTCAAGCATCATCACCTTCTGCTCATCCAAGCCGAAGCAGTCCTCATAATAGAGTTCTCTCTCCTCCGGTGCTGTTTCGGTGAGCACAACCGGGTACATCATTTTTTCTTTTTCCCAGATGGAAAGCGGATAATTGTGCCGGTGCAGTTTTCCATAGAACGTGGCGAGCGCATTTGGCTCACCCTTTCCGGCCGCGAATTCCTGGAAGCACTCTTCCATATGGTAGTATACCGGAATCTCTTCCATGGAAATACCGCCAATGGCGTACAGTTCTTCCTGCTCTTCCTTCGTCAGTGCACTCGCCGCCTCCTGTAAAAAGACGCTCCGCGCATAGATAAATGCAATCGGTACGGCAAACGGGAATACCCACTCGTAGTCTGCCACCCAGACCTTTTCTCCATCCAGAAGAAGGTTGCCCGGAATCATGTCAATATTGGAAATCTCCGCTGCGGCAAGTCTTTCTTTCAATGCCGGATGGCCGAACACCTCACAGAACGCATCGGTTTCCACAAAGGATTTCTGCCCTTTTGCCGATGCAATGATCTGATACAGCAGTTCATAATCCTTTTTCAGCGATGCAAAATCTTTTTCTTTTCCATGACGGGAAATGCGCGTTTCCAGACTTTCCCCTTCTACAAAAGGAAATGCAAGCGCGCATTTTTCTTCATCCAGTTCGCATGGGCAGATCTGTACGTCCGCATAGGCGTACAGATGCTCCAGCTTTCTATAGTTTTCATACATATGCCGGATGTGGAGTTCTCCCTCTTTCTGCAGCGGAAGCTTCCACACACGCCGGATCCCATCCTCTTCTGTAATCCGGGTCATAATCTGAAATTCGTTCCGACGTTCTCTCGAAAATTTCGTATACAGAACTTTCCTCATACGTTTACTCCTTTTTCTCCACTTCAATCAGAAAGGAATTGGAAAAAACCGGAAACAGACCGGACTTCAGGATTCCGTCAAATGCTTTGCCTTCGTCAAAAAGTGTGATCCTGTCAGCATCAAAATTCCGCTGATTTTTTCTCAATTCACCCGGCTTCGGCAGATATTCATCCGAATAAATGACCGCCGGAAATTTGTAATCCGGATAAGGATAATAAAACTTAAACTTCGAAAAACCGTTTTCCTGCAGCATCTGCTCCAGCTCCGGTTTGCTGAATGTCTCGACAAAATCGATCCCCGGATATCCTTCAATTCCGACAAATTCCCGGCCCACATGGTCTTCCCTGCAGCCGGCAAAATACTTCAGTCCCAGACGGTTCTCAATCGCAATCAGGATTTTTCCGCCCGGTTTTAAGAGACGATTGATCTTTTCCAGATATTCCGGATACGGATTATCCTTTCCAATATAGCTTTTTGCATACTCCAGAACACCGATCAGTGTCACGTAATCGAAGCGTTCTTCCATTTTTTCTGCAACAACATTAAAGTTTCCAACCATAATCTCCAGGTTGGACGCATCCTGATTTTTGTAGGCATTGATCGTACTGCGCCGCTTCGACAGATCGTTTGCCACTACCCGCTTTGCATTTCTGCAGAGCACGCCGGAAATGGCTCCGCAGCCGGCTCCGACTTCAAATACGGAAGCATCGTCTTTCCACTCATACCAGTCCAGAATATTTTCCCGTTCCGGAGAGAGATGATAAAAAATCGGCCAGCTTTTTTCTGTGAGGATTACCTTCTGGTAATCCTCTTTCGGCGTCGTCTTGACGATCTCCAGCAGCCGGTCCTCAATGCTGCCGTCGCTGTAAGCATCTTCGCCGTCATAATAATCCAGGTTCAAAAGAACATTTCCTATTGTTTCTTTCATATAACCCCCGTCGTTTATCCTCCGCATCCTACTCGTAGGTCACGGTAGAGTTCATATCAAAAAATCCTACGGTGTCTTTCATGGAGAAGACTTCCAGGAAGCAAGCATCGTACAGTCTGTGGTGGATCACCAGCTCTTCCAGATGGTAGCTGGTACATCCAAACGACATCAGATACTGTCCGCTCTGCAGCGGCATGATCTGGTCAAAGCATACCGTGACGGTCTTTCCTGCTTCCACCACGTCTTTTGTGTAATCCTCCAGCGCCGTATTCGTTCCGGTAATCTCCGTTCCCTTCCGGTCTTTGATCGAAAAGGCAAAAATCGGATGCTCCATCGTTTCATGGAACTTGATTTTCATCTTGATGCGGAATCTCTGGTTTTTATCCACAGAAGATGTAATCATACCTTTGTGGTCGATAATCGCAAAGTCCACGATCTCCGCAGCCTTGTCTCCATACTCTACCAGCTGCGCATTCGCAATCAGGCGTTCTCTCCAGAGGCCTTTTTTCGGCTTTTCTGCCGATATGGCACCGGATGCATCTGCTTCGGTTCTCTCTTCGGTCTGTTCTGCACTCTCTTCGGTCTCTTCCTCTTCTTTTGTCTCATCATCGTACTGGTTGGCAAGAATCTTCTTGTAGACATCGACTGCCTCCGACGATTTTCCAACCATCACCTGTTTTCCTTTGTTAATCAGAAGACATCTCTCACAGTACTTGATGACGCTGCCCATATCGTGGGAAACGAAAAGGATCGTTTTTCCTGCTTCTTTCAGATCGTTAAATTTCCGGTAACACTTGGACTGGAAGAAAATGTCTCCGACGCTTAAGGCCTCATCGACAATCAGAATATCCGGATCCACATTGATCGCAACCGCGAAGGCAAGGCGGGCAAACATACCGCTGGAATACGTCTTAACCGGCTGATTGATAAAGTCACCGATCTCTGCAAACGCAATGATATCGTCGAGCTTTGCCTTCATCTCCTCCTCAGTATAGCCAAGCATCGTTCCGTTCAGGAAAATGTTCTCAATACCGGTATACTCCATGTTAAAGCCTGCACCCAGTTCCAGAATGGCACTGACTCTTCCCTTTAACTCCACGTTTCCGCTCGTCGGGTTTAAGACACCTGTGACGATTTTCAGCAGTGTGGATTTTCCGGAGCCGTTCGTTCCAATGATACCGACACACTCGCCTTTGTGCACCTCGAGCGAGATATCCTCCAGCGCAAAATGATCGGTGTGATAGTTTTTATGTGTCAGTGAAAGCGATTCTTTCAGACGGTCCATCGGCTTTTCAAACAGCTTGTAGACCTTGCTGACATGGTTAATTGAAATTACTGTTTCTGTATTTTCTGTGCTCATTCCATCCTCCTATAATACATCTGAGAAATGAACCCGGAGGCGCTTGAACACTTTGGAACTGATTAGTCCTGCCATAAGCACAAAAGCCCAGAAGTAAAGGGTGTGCCATGGATGCTCGAAGAACCAGAGTCCATTCATAAAGCTGTCACGATATCCCTGGACAATATAGTACAGAGGATTCAGCTTCAGAAGGCTGTTCAGCCAGTTCGGAATATTCGGAATTGTTGTGGTATCCCACAGAATCGGGGTTGCCCACATGCCGACATTCAGAATTACATTGATAATCTGGCCGAAATCGCGGAAAAACGGTGTGATGGAACAGGTCAGATAGGAAAGTACAACGACGAGACAGATCACCGCAAAGGTATAGTACCCGATCTGGATAATCTGAACCGGCGGAAGTTTTCCCATCAGTGCAAAAATCAAAATAGCAAACACAATAAAGAACAGATGTACAAACAGGGAAGAAATCACCTTTACAATCGGAAGTACACTGATTTTAAATACGACCTTCTTTACCAGATAACTGTATTCCAGCAGACAATTTGACGCACTTGGCAGCGCATCAGAAAAGAAGAACCACGGAATAATACCGGAAACCAGCCAGCAGATATACGGATATCCGGTGGCAGCTGGCTGTACACGCAGTCCGAGCTGAAACACGACAAAATAAACAGCAACCGTCACCATCGGCTGAATGAATGCCCATACGATGCCAAAATACGCTCCGGCAAATTTGTTGCGGAAATCATTTTTCGACAGTTTCCAGATCAGTTTCCGGTTCTGATAAAGTTCTTTGAATACGTTCATAAATGTTTTTTACTCCTTATTTCTTTAAATCCTTAATTCCGCCCCATTTATGATCTTTTTCCGAAATAATCAGATCTTCTTTTGTCATTCCTTCCGGCATCGGCCACTCCACGCCGATCTCCGGATCGTCAAAATACAGACCGCCTTCATCGTTTGGATGATAGAAATCCGTACATTTATAAGCAAATTCTGCGTAGTCAGAGAGTACGATAAATCCGTGTGCAAAATTCTTCGGAATAAAGAACTGTTTCTTGTTTTCTGCTGAAAGCAGCACGCCGAACCATTTTCCGTAGGTTTTGGATCCCTCGCGAAGGTCAACTGCAACATCGAATACTTCACCGTTTACCACGCGTACCAGTTTGTCCTGCGGGTAATTGATCTGGAAGTGAAGTCCGCGCAGGACACCTTTTTTGGATGCAGACTGGTTATCCTGTACGAACTGGACATCAATGCCGGCTTCTTTAAAATCATTGTAATTGTATGTCTCCATAAAATATCCGCGCTCATCGCCGAATACGGTTGGGGTAATTACTTTTAATCCTTCAATTTCACAAGATTCTACTTTAATTTTTCCCATTTTTCTTTCCTTTCTCTTCTCCACAAAAATGTGAACAGATCTTTTTTTGACCTCTTTTGTGTCTACAATCTTTGCTATTATACCATTCTTTTCTGAGAAACTCAAGAACCCATTTTCACGCCCGCCCCGCCGCTTTTCATGTAAATTCCCGGATTTTCATTTTTCCACTCGTATTTTTTAAGAAAATACTATTTTTTTCGTAAAGTTTCTGTTATAATATCGTAAGTTCCCAGTTATATTTTATACCTAACGCTACCTGTTTGTTACCTATTATAAAACACTAAAGAAAACTGGAGGTTATTTACTGTGTCTCGCAAAAAAGTACAGCATGTTGGAAAGATACTTTTTTCCATTCTTTCCGTTCTGTTAGGATTCCTTGGGATCCTTCTTTTTACGTCTTCCCGCTGGATGCTCGCGACCTGGGCGCATCTTGATATGGAAGAACTTGTTTATCACTTAAAGGCACCCCTTGAGGGTACCAGCAAGGATGTGCTCTGGAGTTACGTCTGGTCCTGCGGCATGATCTCTTTTGCCGTTCTTGCTATTCTGATCGCGCTTTTTATTATCCTGCGCCATCGGAAGAAAGTGGAAATCATTCTCGGTTGCATCTGCATTGCCCTGGGAATCGCTCTTTCTTCCTATTCTCTTTATAATGTCTGGACGACGCTGGATATCGATACTTACCTGCACATTCAGAACAGCTACAGCACTTTGATCGAAGATAATTACGTCAATCCGTCCCAGACAACGATTACATTCCCGGAAAAGAAACGGAATCTGATCTATATTTATCTGGAATCAATGGAAAGCACCTATTCTGATAAAAAAGACGGCGGTGCTTACGACCACAATTTTATTCCCGCCCTGACTAATCTTGCCCTGGACAATATCAATTTTTCCAACTCCGACAAGCTGGGCGGCGCTTATCCGACAACCGGAACCACCTGGACCATGGGCGGTCTCTTTGCACAGACTTCCGGTCTTCCGCTGAAGCTTTCGATTCAAGGCAATGAGATGGCTTATCAGGACAGCTTTTTTCCGCAGCTTTCAACACTTGGCGACGTTCTCAATGAAGCCGGCTACAAACAGTACTTTATGATGGGTTCCGATGCCGCATTCGGCGGACGGAAGAATTACTTCACTTCGCACGGTGATTATGAAATTGACGATTACTACTGGGCGATCAGCGAGGGACTGATCCCGGAAGGCTACTACCAGTGGTGGGGCTATGAAGATGCCAAACTGTTTGAGTATGCAAAAGATAAACTGACGGAGATTTCCAAGAATGACGAACCGTTCAACTTCAGTATGCTGACTGTTGCCACCCACTTCGAGGACGGCTACAAATGTGACGAGTGTGATGAAAAGCAGTACGGAGATGACCACTACGGTATGGTGATTGACTGCTCCAGTTCCCGTGTCAGTGAGTTTATAGACTGGATCAAGGAACAGCCTTTTTATGAAAACACGACTATAATTCTTTCCGGTGATCATCTGACCATGGACTCTGATTTTTGTGAAAACATCGATGAAGATTATCAACGTTCTACTTATAACGCTATTTTAAATTCACCCATTCTTCCGGTTCATGAAAAAAATCGGATTTTCACCACGATGGATATGTTCCCAACTACTCTCGCAAGCCTTGGAGCTGTCATTGACGGTGACCGTCTTGGACTTGGTACGAATCTTTTTTCAGACAAGCCTACACTTGCCGAAGAACTTGGCTTCGATGAACTGAATCGCCAGCTCTCTATGGGCTCCCGATTCTTCGATGAACTTGATGCTGATCTTACCCCCGTCTGGGTCGGCGATGGCGAATATCAGAAATTTTATATTAAGGAAGAAGATCGATTTGCCAATAACGAATGGGTAACTTACAATCCACATCAGCTCTGGGCTGACGGTAAGCAGTCTTATTTTATTGATAAGGACGGCCACGCGGTTTCCGGCTGGCAAAAGCTTGAGGATGGGAAATGGTATCATTTTTCCGAGTCGGATTACCATCTCATCGAGGGTCCTTGCGATACAAATCCTGAATTGGAAGAGGAAACACCCGACTCCACTTCGGTAAGTGACATTTCCTCCGCTTCTTCTTTTACAGAAAACGATTTGGATTCCACAGTCGAAAGTTCTTCTTCTGGAATAGATGAGGACGATTTCTCTGAAAATGAGGATAATTCCAAAACCATCAGACATCTAGGCTCTTCTGCGGAAGATGATCCTCACGACCTGTCTCCTATCGATTATCAATAAAAATTTGATAACGATTCAGATCTATGCAATATAAAATAAAATCCCGCAGAAAAAGTTTTCATTTCTTTTTCTGCGGGATTTTTATCTTGCAAAATATTTAAAGCAGTATACGCTTAACTATTGTCTTACGTACAAAAATATGTTTTTTCCCATTTTTTTCACCTGTGTAAGGATCCACTGGATCAGTAAGGCAACAAAAATCGCTGCTAATAAATACAGAATTTTTGTCTGTTCTACGTCCTTCGGCATATAATACCACCAAATATCACTTTTACATCTTGACCAGTCAAACTTCAAAAACAGCTTTGTGCCATTCGCAATTGTTCCGAAAGCAACTTTTACAAGTAAAAAACCCAAAAACTGATTTTCCATAATCGAAAATGTGTTGTCTGCAAGAAGATTAATCCACTTTTTTCTTCCAAGTACTGGTTCCATTATCGTTGCAATCCGCATCCAAAGTGCAATTCCCAAAAAACCAATAATAATTGGCATGACCGGTCCTTGATTAAAGTCATTGCACCACGCTGGCGTATAAGCCAACCTAGTTTTATAATGAAGAAAAATCATAAGTTTTGCAGCAAACACAATCGCAAAATACACTACAGATGGAATCCTGTCCACATATTTCTCCAGTATCTTTTTATAAAAAATACCCATTGCATAAAACGGAGCAAAATACAGAATTCTGACCACTGTCAGCCACCAGCTGGTGCGATATTCCATAATCGCCAAAAAATTGCCGCCCATTCCAATAAGTACTGCCCCTGCAAAAAATATCCATTCCGGTATCTGCCATCCTTTTCGCTTAAAAAATGCCCGAATCATACAATTTAATATTTCTACCATAAACAAGGGCACAATATACCAGCCGGCCATATTAAGAACAAACTGATGCCCATCGTTTAAAGGTGAAATCAGAATATTGTGCAAATTAAATTTTCCACCGATTTGAAAGTCCCACCGATGTAATAACCTGACAAGCAGCCCATACGCAATCGTATACCCATACATTGGAAGTATCAGGGTACGAAGCTTTTTACAGACATATCTCCCCGGTCGTTTCAGTGCTGCATCTTTAAAAAAATATCCTGAACAAAAAGTAAACAGCGCCAGATGGATTCCCTCATACGGAAACCATTGCGCAAAGTCCAAAGAAATTCCACCACCATCACAATGTCCCGCAACAACCATCAGAATCGCCACAGCATATAATATCTTAAAACGATAATCTATTTTTTTCTTATTCATAATCAAAAGCCTTTCGTTTGTTGTACGCAGACCCCCTATTTCAAAGGACAAGGACAGCTTAGCTGATATCGCTTTCTTTCCATCATCGGAACGTTTTACGGCAATGTATACACCAGTACCCCCAGGATAATAATCAGATTCCCAATCAGCTTTCCTTTTGATACCTTTTCTTTCAAAACGCCAAAGGAAAGCAGCAGGACAAAGACGTACGTAAAAGTATCCAACACCGGACCGTATTTCAAATCTACCTGTGTGTAGGCATACGTATTTAAAAGAAGTACACTGCCAAAAATCAGATACGCCACAATCACGCGCCAGTTCAGATACTCGCGAAGTGCAGATGCATGCTCCTCGTTGGCGCTCTGTTTCAGCAGAATCTGTGATACTGCGGAAAACATTGTACAGATCAGCATTAAAATCATATATTTATTCATATCGCTGCACCACCATAACTCCCACCAGCACAATCAGAAGGCCGATGATATTTTTTACCGTCAGATTTTCATGGAAAATGATCACGGCCCAGATCTGGGACCAGATCAGATAGACGCTGCGGTTTGCATATGCGGTTGACAAAGAGAATTTTTTGATTACCTTCTGCCATGCAATAGCGTAAATGCCACAATTTGCAACCATCAGAAATAAAAATACATATAATAGAGGATTTTTGATTCCTCCCCGGTTCAGCTGAACCGATGCTGCTTTCGAGAACACACTCGTCAGAGAAAACAGCAGAATATTCAGGTGCAGCTGAATATAATCTTTTGCCTTATTCAAAAACAAGTCCTCCTTCTTACTTTTCTTCCACGCGGAAAATGATATGCCCTTCTACTTCTCTTACCGGGATGCACCCCGCTGTTTCCACATAGGATACTGCCGCTGAACTGCTCGAAAGTACAATATACTCTGCATTCATTTCCCTAAGACTTCTGTAAAATTCTTTCTGATCCAGCGACAGATCCATCTGTGTGATAATCTGAAGGATCTTTGTTTCGTCTTCAATTTCCTGCTCGGTCAGTGCATCAGTTGATACCGTATTGGAGCCCTGATAGGTCAGAACCATATCGCGGTCCAGAACCAGTTCAAACGAAGCATCATACTGCCGCACGATCAGGTTGAAATCCGGTTCAAAGACAACTCTTACGGTTCCCTCTCCCGCTTCTTCGTGCAGCACCGTACAGACGGCCAGAAGATCATCTGGCATCTTGTACTGGTTATCCGGCAGCTTCGGCAGTCCGCCAGCCAGTACGGAATTTCCGCCAAAACAGATGACCGCTGCCAGCGCAGCCGCGGTCAGATACCGTCTCCAGCCTTTTTTCTGCCCGCCCACAACTTTCGTGCAGGCATATCCGATGGTCAGTACCATCGGCAGAATCCAGAAAAACCGGTAATAGACATTGACCATTCCAAGTTTTCCCAGGATATATTTCACCGCAAATGGATTGTATACCGTAAAGGCCAGAAAAACAGCGGTTGTTACGAACACATACCGCTCTTCCTTTTTTCCTTTTAAAGCGAGATACAGCACCGACAGCAGAAACAGCGTCAGTACGGTTGTGTTTCCTCCAAACGTCACAAAGACCTGTCTCACAAAATCGAGGCCGCTCTCATTCAGATTTATTCCGCCCACATTTTCTCCTTTCTACCGCACAACCGGAATCTGCAGGATACCGCGCACACCAAGGAGATAGACCCCAAGCACCAGCACACACGGCAGCACAGCAAGCAGATAGAGCCCGCTCTGTCCCCAGCGTTTTTTCCGCACAAGATTCGGCAGAATCACAGCACTCATGGCCACCGGTACGGTCATCATGGATGACATCGTAAGGTCAATCGCAGCGACGCCTGTCATGAAAAACAGCAGCCAGACTCTCTTTCCGTTTTTCTCCTGATACATGCGCAGGCCAAGATAAAACAGAAACGGGAGGATGATATTGCACAATACGGCCTTTCCCTCGTATCCCCTCGTCAGCAGGAACGACGCATTCGAAAAGATCGTATGAAAATTCAGATTCACAACACTGATAAAGCACAGGAGCACCCATACCATCTGTTTTTCTTTTAACAGCGCCTTTCCGATCTGTGCATAGACGAGATAACTTAAAACTACCGTCATCATACAGAGAATCACCTTCGTCACTACGAGCGGATGAAGGCCCGTTAAACGGCACAGTACTGCATTTGCTGCCGGATACATGCTGAACACATAACGGATGTTAAAAAAATCCAGTGCTTTTCCTGTATATGGGTCAAAGCTGCTGATGGAATCTGTCGCAAGGTTCGTTGTCACACTTCCCACATAATACGCTGCATCCGCACTGCCGTTTTCCTGCAGTGCAGCAACAAAATACAGCTGGATTCCAATCAGCACCAGCATCACATAAAAAGCCGCCGTCTTTCCTCTCCAGAAACCGCCGCTTCTTTTTCTCCACTCTCTCCACATTCCCAGATGAAGACAGATGGAAGCAATTACAAGGACAGCCACAACAGCAGCCCATACCCATGCGAGCAGATGCAGCTTTGCACCGAGCACCATCATCGGCACAGAAATCAGTTCAAATAAGAAGTAATATGCAATAAAGCCAAACAGCACAGTTTCACCCAGATGTCCGCTCTCATACCTGTTTTCTCTGATAAAAAAAGAACCCAGGCAGCAGAACACCGCGAGCATTCCCAGAAACAGTGCCGGCATTTTTAATAAGGTAATCATGTTTGGTTCCTTTCTTTTCCTTACATTCCCAATCCCACTCATTCTAACATGATGCCCTGTCTGCGTCAAGTAATCGAAATTCTAATAAACATTGACTTTTCCCTGAAATTTTGTATAATTGTGATGTCGAGCGCTTATTTTCCGCCCGGCTGTTTTACTTTTTGTTTTAATGATATATGTTACGAAAGGAGCCATTGATATGCCTTTTTCCCGGCATACCCGCAGATCCGTGTTTTCCATCGGCGCGGCATCCCTTGCCGCTGCTTTTCTTTTTCTCACCCCGGAAAACACACATGCGGCTGATACTACAGCAAAAATTCACATTCTGACACTCGACAGCGGCTCCAATGCCATCGTTCTGGAAAGTGTAGACGATAATGGCCAGAAAATTTTCGGCATGGTAGACTCCGGCGAGGACTGGGATTACCCTGACGGATCTGATCCGCGTTATCCGCTGCGCAGCGGCATCACAACGTCGACCGGCTACGACGATGAGGTACTCTCCTACCTGGACTCCCTCGGTGTCACCTCCGATAATCTGCAGTTTTATGTTGCAACACATCCGCACAGCGACCATATTGGAACCGGCGATACCATCGTGCGGCTGTATTCCCCCGACCGGGTTTATCTGCTCCCGTATGATGACAGTTATATCTATAATACTGCGCGTCTCTGGGACAATCTTTATGTCTACGACCAGCTTCTTACTGCTGTAGAAGAGACTGAAGGTGTGACCCTGATCCAGCATCTGAATCCCGGTGCCGCCTCCGCAGAAGAAGGATCTCCTGATTTTGCTTTTGGAAATTTCCAGATCCAGATTGTCAACTACGAGGAAGATTATCTCACAAGTCCAAAAGAGGACGCCAACCAGTTCTGTCTTGGTGTAATTGCCTCCGCAAACGACCACCACGCTTTTCTGACGAGTGATATCGACGACGTCGAGGGCGATGCCAGCCGGATTGTTTCGAACTACGGGCTGTACAGCATTGATCTGATGACTTCCAATCATCACGGATATCCGAATGCTGTCGATGCAGACTATCTTGCTGCCGTCAACCCGGAATATTTTATCCAGACCGGTGACTTCCGTATTATGGATAACGATACCGTCGAGACCCTGACCTCTCTGGGGCTGCGCGTATTTTCCACGACAGAATATTCCGGCGATCTTCCGGCAGTCATTGCTGACTTTTCCGGTTCCGCGGTCACTTCCAACGTGGATGATACCTATGAAATTTACCGCGGCCGTTCTTCCAAGCTCGTTGCTTATCATGACGGCATCCCGTACAGCGGATTTTTCACCCGCGGCGGACAGAAATATTATGCAGACAGCAGCCATCTTCTCGTATGCTCCACTTCCTGGCGCGACACAGAAACGGGCATCGAATATACCGCCGATGAAAACGGCGTGATCACAAACGAACGCCACGTCATCGGCTGGGTAAAACGGGATGGAAAATGGTATTACTACAACGATGATGAAACACCGTATACCGGCTGGCTCACCCTCGACCACAAAACGTATTACCTCGGCGCGGACGGCGTTATGGCAACAGGCTGGCTTCTGCTTGACGGAGATTACTATTATTTTTCCGGCAGCGGTGAGATGCAGACCGGATGGCAGTTTATCAGCAACAACTGGTACTATCTCGCCAAGGATACCGGTATTATGTATTCGTCCGGATGGCACGCTGATCCAGAGACCAAAACGATGTACTATTTTTACACATGGGGAGGTGCCGCACGCAATACGACACTTACCTTAAACGGTTACCGCGTCAAATTTCTTTCCTGGGGCGGTATTTCCGGCAGCACCTGGCTGTACCATGACGGTGCCTGGTATTATGTACAGAAATATTCCTGCGTAACCAATGGCTGGTATCAGATCGATGGCGCCTGGTATTTTATGAATGCGGACGGTTCCCTGAAGCAGAACGAAAGTTTCCTGTATGACAACAATCTCTACTTTGTAAATAAGAGCGGAAAAATGTATCAGAACCAGTGGCTGAAATGGGATGGAAACTATTATTATCTCAGAAGCTGGGGCGGTGCCGCACACGAAGGCTGGCTGCTGCTTCAGAATAAATACTATTATATTAATGAGGACTGTACACGGAAAACGGATGAAGCCTTTACGTATGATAACAATCTTTATTTTGTTGATGAAAACGGCGTCATGCCGGCAAACCAATGGGTGATCCGGGAAGGTGTCTGGTACTTTACCTACAGCTGGGGCGGTGCGAGAAAATCGCAGTGGTTCTATTATAAAAACAACTGGTATTACTTCAACGATGATGCTTCCATGCAGACCGGCTGGGCAGAAATTGACGGAAAAACATATTATTTCCAGAGCTGGGGCGGATGCGTCACCGGGACGAAAAAAATTGACGGAACAACGTATGTGTTTGATAAAAACGGTGTTCTGCTTTCCGAAAAAGAAAGCTAGAAAAATCCATATAAAAATGCGGCAGAAACGAAAATCTCATTCGCTTCTGCCGCATTTTTTATAAATTTCTTTTCCGGAACAGTGCACGAACGCACTGCCGGTAAATTCCGGTTCCCAGAAACAGGGTCAGATAGGCGATTTTCCGCCCGTTCGTGAAGTGATCGCCTTCCAGTACCAGAAGCGGATGCTTTTTAAGCTCTTTTGCCAGCCTCTTCGCAAGCGCCTTTTTCTCCGCGTCCATGGTTTCCAACAGCATCAGCTTGTCCAGCACGAAAAACCGCGCCCAGCAGCAGCGCACACCTGCTTCTTTTTTCAGCGCCGGGTGGCGTTCTTCCACGACATTCTGATTATGATCCCATACTTCCACCGAACCCAGATCTGACCAGCGAAAACCGCTTGTCGTGAGGCTTTCGCGCCGGTGCACATAATAGTATTTCTGTGCTGTGGAAAAGGCCACCTTCCGGCAGTGCTCCATTAACGGAACGATGACGTATGCATCCTCGGCGATTGTTTTCTCCGGATAGACAACGCCCTCGAAAATCTCTCTCCGATACAGCTTGCCCCACGGCATCACGCCGAACACGCGCGCCTTCATCACCTGGCGCAGTCCCTCCTCGCTGTCGGTCACAGATTCGATTCCCTCCTGTTTCAGATCCGGCACCGGCCTTCCTTCATAGAGATCGTATCCGCGGCAGATACTCATTTCGGCATCATATTTTTCCGCCAGACGATACAGTGTTTCCAGAAGATCCTCCGCTGCGAAATCGTCGCTGTCCACAAACGTGATATAACGCCCCTCTGCAAGCGCAACGCCCGCATTCCGCGCCGAACTGACGCCGCCGTTCTCTTTTTGGTGATAACGGATCCGCGCATCCTGTTCTGCGTATGTCCGGCAGATTTCACTGCTTTTGTCGGTGCTTCCATCATCTACAAGAAGCAGCTCCCAGTCCGTAAAAGACTGGGAGAGAATGGAATCCACACATTTTTTTAAAAATTTTTCTGCCTGATACACCGGGGTAATGATTGAAATTTCCGGCATTGTTTTATCCTCTTTCTTTATTTCTTACAGCAGTAGTGTATCCCCTTATACTGCTCATACGGATGATCGAGATCCAGAAACGCCGCATCGTGGTGGCCTTTCTGCTGTTCTTTCGGCGGCAGTTTCATATAATCGCCGAACGCCATGCGCAGATATGTGTCATATCCGACCGGAATCGGCAGGCGCTCGTTCTCGAACGGAACCTCAATCGCCGATGCAAAAATCTTTTTCGGATATTTCCGGAGAATCGCCTGCGGTGCGCACATCTCGGTGATGCCGTCCACCCGTGGGCTGTCGATATCAAATTTTGTAATATAGTTTTCTGCCTGCTTCCAGATCCGGTACCGCATCTTCTGCGTCGGAGCCAGCGCCAGCAGAATCGTTCCCAGGTAATGCATAAACGCGCCGTGGCGTTCTTTGGTCGGAATAACCTGCGTGCAGAAGAGCTGGAAAATCTTTCCCTCGATCACCTGCCATTTCCGCGCAAGGTTTCCCGGTGCATAGCCCTCGATCGGGAGAATATCAAGCGCAACGCCGTGGCAGAGATCCATATCGACCTGCTCCTTTTTCACCTGCGTGGTGCAGCTGTCGCGGATGTTCGCAAACGTGTGCGCATTGCAGAAGCCCTCTTTCGGGTACTCGAGCTTGTAGATTTTACTCTCCTCCTGCGTATCCCAGATTTTCAGGAACTTCTCGTAATCTTTCCGCGGCATGAAAAAGTCGAGATCATCGTCCCACGGAATAAAGCCGCCGTGGCGGATTGCACCGATACAGCCGCCGCCGCAGAGATAACAGGTCAGATGATTTCTCTGGCACCAGTGGTAAAACATAACGGCCATTTCCAGATTTTTTTCCTGCAGCCGGCGCAGAATTTCGTCCTCGGTATTAAACATCTTTTTTCTCCTCTTCCTTCGCGTTCAGGCTGATCGTCTGTCCTTCCTCGAGCCCTTCTGTGCTCTCCTTTGTGAAGACAATCTTAAAGGTTGCAAGAATCAGCTTCAGATCCTCTAAAATCGAATAGCTCTCTATGTACATCAGATCCAGCTTCAACTTGTCGTATGCGGTCGTGTTGTACTTTCCGTAAATCTGGGCGTAGCCGGTAAGGCCTGCCTTTACTTTCAGACGGTAAGCAAACTCCGGAATCGATTCCTCATATTCCTTTGCAATCTCCGGCCGCTCCGGGCGCGGTCCGACGACGCTCATATCGCCCTTGAAAATGTTCAGAAGCTGCGGCAGCTCATCAATTCTCGTCGCGCGGATCACCTTTCCGACCGGCGTAATGCGGCTGTCGTTCTTCGTTGCCAGGCGGGCTACGCCGTCTTTTTCGGCATCCACGATCATGCTTCGGAATTTGTAGACATAGAATTCTTTTCCGCCGATCGTGAGACGTTTCTGTTTAAAGAACACCGGGCCATGGTCATACAGCTTGATGCAGAGCGCTGCGATCAGCATAATCGGCGACGTGATCACAAGAAGAATCGTCGATACGAGCAGATCCAGCAGGCGCTTGCAGAATCTCTGATCAAACGAAAGACCACTGTTTCGCGCGAGCAGAAGCGGTGTATCGAAAATATGGAGCGCTTCCGCTTTCCGTACCATAATATCCGACAGCTTCGGCGTCAGATAGACACGGATTTCTTTCGCATAGCAATATTTCAGCAGACGGTTGCGCAGCTCCGAATGAAGATCGCCAAGGATCACGCCCTCCTGACCGTATGCGTCAATCTGTCGGCAGAGCTCTTTCTCTCCCACTTCCACGCTCACCTTATGTGCTACAATATACTTGTCCGGCCGCTGGTTCATCTTCAGCTCCAAGCTTTCCATCGGGTATTCACCGTAAATCAGAAGCACCTCTCTTGGCGGAAAGAGACGCGCAAACGTCTTCTCAAAAAGCCAGGATACAATGCCTGCCAGCGCAAAGTCCACGAGTGTCATGCCGACCATCGGCAGAATGTACGGCAGGTGGCGCCACAGCAGGATAATCTGCAGATACATCAGCGCATTGGCACAGAATGCCGTCATCATCTGGGAATAGATGATGCTGCTTCCCTTCATGTAGCCGATCTTCATGCCGCCGTAAATGTACATGAAAACCAGAAGAAAAATGCCGTAGATCACGACGATAATCTGATTTCCCTTATCCCAGAACGGCTCCAGCCACAGGTGGCTCGCATAGTATCTGTCCCAGAACACAGAAAAAACAGCGCATTCCAGAAGCACAATCGCCGCGACCGCCAGGACACGCATCAGATGTTTGTACTGTTCCCTGTTTTTATAGTTCATCAATCTCTTCCTCTCTTTTTGCCCTTACCGTAATACTTCCGCACACCGTTTACGGCATAGCACGCAAAACAGTACAGGGAGCGGAACGTTCCCATTCCCAGCTCGCGGTAAACACGGTAAGTCATTCCTGCAGAATGCAGTTTATTCCCCGATTTTCCTGTGCTGGACAGCCGGTATTTCAGCAAAGGCTCATCCACACCGCAGGCTGTCCCGTATTTTTTCAGGATCCGCAGCCAGTCCAGATAATCCTCGTGGCACTCGTCCTTTTCCATCGGGAATTCCAGCAGAACGCTTCTTTTGGCCAGTACCGACGAGCAGCCGATCACGTTGCCGCGCAGCAGCATTTTGTAGGTGATCCGCTCCGGGACAGAAAAAATCTTCTGCTTTTCCGGTTCCTGATCGTAAATCAGCTCCCGACCCGTACAGCAGAGCACATTACCGGTCTTTGCAAGGGATTTTTCCTGCTTTTCCAGTTTTTCGGGATCCCAGTAATCATCCGCGTCCAGAAAGGCAATGTAATCGCCCTTTGCGAGCTGTACACCGCGGTTTCTGGATGCGGACGCTCCTTTGTTTGTCTCATTCCGGATATACCGTACCCGGTCATTTTCTCCGTAACGCCCCATCTTTTCCATCGTATCGTCCGTGGAATGGTCGTCGATCACCAGGATTTCCAGCGGGGTTTTTGTTGTCTGGCAAAGGACTGAGTCGATTGCCTGAAACAGTGTTTCTGCACCGTTGTACGAAGGGATTACTACTGAAATCATGTATTTTCCTCTCTTACTTTGTCTGCTGCATCTGTTTTTTAAATTTTCCAGCAGCAAACCTCCTACTTTTATAGCATATCTGCACGGGCTTGTCAATTTTACGCCGGGATCTGCTGGTTTTTCTTTCTTACATGTAATCCTATGTGAGCTTTAAAAACGCCAGTAAATAGAACAGAATTCCTCCGAACAGTGCTCCGTTTCCGCCGTTTTTCTGCCCCGTCTTTTTTCCGATGGCAGTTCCGGCATACATCGCCGCCATTCCGACCGCGAAGGAGGCAAAAAAGATCTGTCCTCCTGTCACTGGAAGATCCGCGGCAAAGACGCCGGAGACAATTCCATCCACCGACATCGAAACCGCCAGCAGGCCAAATTCCAGTGGGTGGAGCTGTTTTTCCAGATGTTCCAGTCTTGCTTCTGGTTTTCCCTGCTTTTTTCTTCTGCGTTTTCTCAGTTCCTCAAAAATTTTCAGCGTTCCCATAAGAAAAAAGCAGCCCGCACCCACTCTGGTTCCCCATTCCGGTCCTGCGGACTGCAGAAATCTTTTTCCAAACTGCGCGGAAGCAACCAGGGCAGCACTGCAAAACAGATTCAGCAGCGCCGTCATGCCGGGTGAAATTCTCGTATTGCTGCTTCCATATCCGATGCTTACTGCAAAGTTATCGGCTGAGAGCGCCGCAGCAAGCAGAAGCAATTCTACCATATGACACGCTCCGTCATTTCTCACTTTACAGTATTCGTCTGTTTTTCAAACCGTGCATCCCGGGAAGGCAGTTCTTTTTCTTATTCCACTGCTTTCCGGAATTCCCGGATTTTTTCTCCGAAGTGCGATACATCGGTGCAGAAAATGCTCGAAGTTCCCGCCACAAAAATGCTGGCTCCACAGGAACGCAGCGTCGCGCCGTGCTCCTTCGTAATGTTTCCGTCCACTTCTAAAATGATGTCCTCCCGGTGCATCTCCTGCAGAAATTTCTGCAGCTTTTCCGCCTTGCGCAGCGTACTCGGCACAATTTTCTGCCCGGCAAAGCCCGGATTCACCATCAGAAGATTGACGCCGTCGATATAATCAAGCACTTCCTCGATCTGCCCGATCGGTGTCGCCGGGTTGATCGCGAGGAACCGCTTGCAGCCGTACGGCACGAGGTAATCGAGCGCGCGCTGCACCTGGAAAGTGCTCTCATAATGAATCGTCACGATGTCCTCTTTGTGAATGCCGATCCACGGCAGCTTGTACTCCGGGTCTTTAATCATCAGATGAAGATCGAGCGGAATACTCGTCAGTTCCCGCAGTCCGCGGATGTAGTCGACGCCAAGGCCGAAGTTCGGAACGAACTCGCCGTCCATCACATCGATATGGAGATATTCGACTTTTTCTTTTTCAAATACATCGATCGTCACCTGCAGATCCACAAGGTTTGAGCACATCATGGATGCCGATATCTGACTTTTTCTCATATTTCTACTCCCATGAAACCATTACTTTACAGTATGGCTCTTTATGATTTTTCATCAGTTCCAGTCCGTCCATCAGCTTTTCGGACGGGAAACAGTGCGTGATCAGCGCCTGTGCCGGGATTTTCTTCTTCGAAAGCGCATCGAGTGCCTCCGTCCAGTCGCAGGCTTCATCTTTTTCATAAGAAGAATTCCACGTTCCCATCAGGTTCAGCTGTTTGCGCAGGATGCGCCAGTACACGTTCTTTTCCATCGCAAGATCGCCCGATGGATTTCCCATCAGCACGATGCTTCCGCCCGGTCTTGCAAGAAGAACTGCACTGGAAACGGCCTGCGGCGTTCCGACCGCTTCTACTACAACATCCGCCTGAATCGCTTTACTCTCCTCTTCCGTCACATATGAGATGCCCGGGATCTGTTCTGCGATCGCACGTTTTGCTTCGCCCCGTCCAATCACAAAAACGGTTTCGGCGCCGAGCGCTTTCGCCCACGCTGCCGCTGCAAAACCGATCATGCCCGTTCCGATCACTGCTGCGGTATCGCCCGGCTTCACACCGCTTCGTTTCACCGCATGAAGCGCTACAGAGAGCGGCTCCAGCATTGCTGCCTCGCGGAAGCTGACGTTTTCCGGCAGCTCCATCAGGTTCCAGTCCGGCACGGCCACGTATTCCGCAAAGCCGCCGTCCCGGCGCGAGCCGAGGTAATCGTAGTGTTCGCACATCTCATATTTTTTCTGCCGGCACTGCGGGCAGGTGCGGCATGGGATCAGCGGGAAAATGCCGACCCGTTTTCCAACTCGCTCTTCCGGCACACCCTCGCCGTATGCGGCAACCACGCCTGAAAACTCATGACCCGGAATCGTTGGAAAATGGTATGTTCCGTTTGTGAAAATCCGCGGAATATCGGAGCTGCAGATTCCTGATGCCTTTACCTGCACCAGAACCCAGCCGGATGGGATTTCCGGTTTTTCGATGTCTTCCCTTCTTAAATCATTGACTCCATGCAGCTCGTATGCTCTCATTTCGTTTCTCCTTCCACAATCGTACAGAAACGCTCCAGGTCGCTCCTTGTTGTAATCTTAAAGTTCCGCTCATCCCCTGGGATCATCGCCACATCCATTCCATGGCGGTAGGCAATTTCACTCGTTCCCCTTGTGAGGGACAGCTCCTCTTTCGATGCTTCCCGGTTGATCTTCGCGTACGGATGCAGCCGGAAGGCTTCCGGCGCCTGACCGGCAAACAGCGTGCTGCGCTCCAGCAGATGGTCAATTTTCGTTCCGTCGCTGCTCTGATAGATCGTGTCCTTCATCGGCAGCACCGGCATACAGCCCTCATGATCGGCAAGCGCCGCAAGGCAGTCGCCAATCAGCTGTTCGCTCACCAGAGGCCGCACGCCGTCGTGGATGATCACACCGTCGTTCTCCGATACGGAATCCTCCATGCAGACGGTAAGGCCATTATGAATGGATTCCTGCCGCGTATCCCCGGCATCCGCAAAGGCGAGAAATTTCGTAATCCCGTCTTCTTCCATCCATCCGCGGATCTTCTCTCTCCAGGCATCTGCCGCCACGATGACGATTTTCTCAACGGCACTGCTTTTCTGAAACTGCTCCAGCGTATACAGCAGAATCGGTTTCTTTTCCACTTCCAGATACTGCTTCGGAAAATCCCCCATCTGCATTCTCGTTCCGATTCCCCCCGATAGTATGATTGCGTAATTCATCTTAAGCCTTTCCTTTGCTCTTTTTACTCTCTTTTTTTCGCTCTTCTTCCAGCTCTTTTAAAAAGTCTCCCAGTTCTCCGGAGGCGTTCTCCAGCAGGTACGACTTCGTTTTCTGTTCTTTCTCCAGATAGTTTTCCCGGATCTGGCCGTTTGTATGTTCAATCTCTGTGCGCAGATCCCGTGCGGAGAGACGATGCGCGCCCGCTCCCATAATGATGATCTGCTCGAGACCGTCCGAGGAAGCCACCGTTACGTTGCCGTTGTGGCCGATCCTGTGAACCGTTTTCTCGATGTACTGGTCAGCCGTCTCCGCCTCTTTCGTATAAACGACATGAATATTATGGTACATGCCGACCTCACCCTGGTTGCCTTTTACTTTGTAGGCATCAAAGACAAGAATCAGCGTCATTTTTTTATATCCCTGATAATTTGACAGGATGTCCATCAGTTTTCCTCTGGCGCTCTCAATATTATACTTCGCCAGCTCATTTAAATCATCCCATGCAAAAATAACGTTATAGCCATCCACCAGCAGATATTCCTCCTGCGGCTCCTTCGGGCGGTTTGATTTTGCATATTTGGGATCCCCGATGCCGGATGACGAGGTGACCGGACGTGTCCGCCGCTCGAAACCGGCGCGCTTCCGCCCCACTTTGCCGTATGTCCTCGTAAAGATTTCTTCCAGCTCCTCTGCCTCCTGCAGGGAAGCTGCCATCGGCACGCGGTCAGATGCTTTTTTTGCTTTCTGCACAGAGGATGCTCCGCCGCTCCGGTCTGCCGCAGATTCGGCTGAATCGCTTTCTTCTTCCGGATTTTCCAGCGTGTATTCCAGATGCATATGGTCTTCCACTTCATTCCATGGAACGACAAAGCCTGCCCCGTGGGCACAGAACACAGAACCCGTCGGATTTTCCACATCCGCCTCGGAATCGTAGCCGATGGAGGCAATCACTTCCTCCGCGTTGTGACACGGCTCATATCCTTTTAAGGTACAGAACACTCTTCCGCGTCCCCGGCTGTAAGCAGTCACTTCTTTCTGATAATCCTGCATCGTCACAACCGGTGCGGTTCCGGTGATCACTGTCATATCGCCTTCCATTTCCGGCGGTTCAAAGCTGCCGTACATCCGCTGGATATCGTTCAGCGCCCGTCCCGTCGATTCCGACGGAATTTCCAGACGGAACGCATAGACCGGCTCCAGCAGAACGGATTCTGCTTTTTTCAGCCCCTGCCGCACCGCACGATACGTCGCCTGGCGGAAGTCGCCGCCCTCGGTGTGCTTAATGTGCGCACGGCCCTTGACCAGCGTGATTTTCATATCGGTAATCTCCGACCCGGTCAGCACGCCGGGATGCTTCCGCTCCAGCAGATGTGTGAGGATCAGACGCTGCCAGTTGCGGTCCAGGGTGTCCTCGCTGCAGACGGTTCCAATCTGCAGTCCGCTGCCCGGTTCTGCCGGCTCCAGCAGCAAATGAACTTCCGCATAATGGCGCAGCGGCTCGAAATGGCCGACACCCTCCACGGTACTGCGGATCGTCTCTTTGTATACAATATTTCCGGCTCCGAATTCCACCCATTCGCCGAAACGCTCGTGGATCAGACTCTTTAAGATCTCGATCTGCACCTCACCCATGACCTGCGCATGGATTTCCGCGAGGCGCTCATTCCAGACAATGTGGAGCTCCGGGATTTCTTCTTCTAACTGGCGCAGTTTTCCAAGCATCTGATGGACATCGCAGTCCGGCGGAAGCTCGATGCGGTACGTCAGCACCGGCTCCAGCACCGGTTTTTCCGCCTCGGTTTCGTTGCCGATGCCCTGACCGGAGAAAGTGCTGTTCAGTCCCGTTACGGCACAGATCGTCCCCGCCGGTGCTTCCTGTACCATCGTATAGCCCGCACCGGAATAAATACGGATCTGGTCTGCCTTTTCTTCGCCGAGCATCTGCTTCACCTTCAGCACGCCGCCCGTGATTTTCAGATGCGTCAGACGGTTTCCTGCCGTGTCCCTTGAAATCTTAAAAACGCGCGCACCAAAATCCCCGCCGTACTCCGGCGTTTTTGTAAACCGGTCCAGAATTTTCAGAAATTCCGTCACGCCCTCCATCTTGAGTGCAGAGCCAAAGCAGCACGGAAAAACCTTCCGCTCTGCGATCATCGTGCGGATCTGGTCTTCTTCCACGCTTCCCGTTTCCAGATACTGCTCCAGCACGTCCTCATCACACATGGCGAGTTCTTCCAGCAATTCTGCGTTCTGGAGATCCTGCGAGAAATTCAGGCAGTGCTCTGAGAGACGGCTCTGCAGTTCTTCCAGCAGTTTTTCCGCATCCGTGCCCGGCTGATCCATCTTGTTGATAAAGAGAAAGACCGGGATCTCATACCGCGCGAGCAGCCGCCACAGGGTTTCCACATGACCCTGCACGCCGTTCGCACCGCTGATCAGAAGAACCGCATAGTCCATGACCTGTAAAGTGCGCTCCATCTCCGCCGAGAAATCCACATGGCCCGGCGTGTCAAGGAGTGTGACCTCCGTCTCGTTCAGCTTCAGCACGGCCTGTTTGGAAAAGATCGTGATACCCCTTGCTTTTTCCAGTTCCTCCGTGTCCAGAAAGGCGTCCTTGTGATCCACTCTTCCGGCTTTCCGGATCTGGCCTGTTTTATATAAAATTCCCTCTGCCAGCGTCGTCTTTCCCGCATCGACATGCGCTAAAATGCCTACCGCCAGTTTTTTGGTTTTTTCCATTTTGTTTCATCCTGTCTGTATGATTCATATTTTTCAGGCCCCCTCATCCCCTGCGGCCCGACTCACTGCTTATTGTACCACAAAACCTCTCATTGCGGAACCCCGGAGTGAAACGCAAAAAATCTCAAAGCGGATTTCTCTCCTGCTTTGAGATTTTTTATGCTATGTTCTGTTTTATCTCTCCCCCGCCATCGGCTGCCGATCTGCAATTTTCAGGAAAACAAATCCCAGTGCAAATAAAATCGCCAGGCATGCAACCGCCACGTTGATCGTTCCGCCTGCCAGTTTTACAGCTGCAATAACTGCAGAACCGAGGAACGATGGTTACTCTGTCTTCCAACGTCATATCCGTTTCTTTTAAAAGTTCATTTGCAAGAAGTGTACCGTACTCTGCATGATGGGCAACCTGCATACAGTGTTTCTGCGAATGATCCGTATATCCCAGCTGTCCCAGGTTTTCGTTTCCTTTTTCAGATATGCGCTGCATCCATTCCAGACTCCAGCCTAACCGCTGTATTTTTACTGTTCCTGCCATTTCTTTCAGAATATTTTTTACTACAATCACGATCGTAGCACATTTGTATTTTAACTGCTATCCTGTTCCTATAAGGTCTATATCAAATGATTGTTAAATTTTTTATATTTTTGATGCAGTCGGGCGGGGTTCTGTTACAGCAGAAAAGCACTGCAAATACAGATGAATGTATTTACAGTGCTTATTTTGAGATTATTTTTGTTTTTTAATTCTGTGCGTCTTCGTATTCTTTTACTTTTTCTTCATACTGCTCCTGGCTCTCGATCGTATGTTTTACAATATGACCGTGCTCTTTCTGCTTATGTGCCAGATCCCGGCCAGGACGCGGTGCATATTCGTCTTCCGGGATTTCGAGTGCATTGGCGGTGGCGTGAATGATACCGTTGCTGCTGTAGGTGGCACCGCTCAAGGCGTCGATGTTAAGGCTCTGTTCTTCTTTCATCTGCCCTATCACGTAAGGCGCTGCACGGAAAAAGTATTCCTCGGTGTCGCAGTAGGAAAGGATGGAGATGTCGGTCACTTTCTGGTTTTCTACCGTTACCTGCACTTCGACATCCCCGCGGAAGGCATCGGCGGTACCCGTGCAGATGCCGTCTTTCAGGTCGTGGAAACGGCCGGCGTCCAGGAATGCCTGTTTTTCTTCCGTTGTATCCGTCGATTCAGATGCTGTATTTTCCTGTACAGTATTCTCATCTCCGGCGGCTTCTTTTAACGCATTTTGAGTGGCCTCAATCAACCCTTTACTGCTGTAGGTGGCGCCGGAAACGGTATCTATCTCCTCGGCACTCTGTTTTTTCATGATTTCCGAAAAGATTCCTGACTTTGCTCTGTCCAGATATGTCTGATCATCCTCGGCGTTCTCTATCGTCAGTCCGGTTATCGTTCCCTGTTCCACTTTTACGGAAACGGTCACGGTTCCGCGGTAGCCTTCTCCACTTCCGGAATAAGTGCCGTCCTGGAATCTGCTGTCCAGATTCTGTTCTGCCGTATCAATGGCCGCATCACCTGCTGTCTTACCAACGGAACCGCTCTCGCTCCGGATCAGGAACTGTGACGCTGCAATCGTAAGGCAGGTCACCCCGACACCGATCCACACGCTGTATCGGTACTTCCAGTGTGCATTGTTCTTCAGACATCCGTTTATACATACCCCGCATCCAATACACTCGCCGCCTGCCGTCTGCTCTTTTTCTGTCAGATCAATTCCCATGGTACATTTTGCAGTACAGAGACGGCAGCTTCCGCATTTGCTCCGCGGTTTTACAATTTTTAACAGCGTACATCTGGAAATCAGGCTGTAGATGGCTCCCATGGGACAGAGATACCGGCAGAAAAAGCGCTGGATTAAGACGGATCCGACGAAAATCACCAGAATCAGCGCACCGCCAATCGAAAACATCGGCTTCACACCCGGCCAGTGTCCGATGGAACTGTACTGTCCAAACACCTGCCACGGCCCTGCGATGTTCCATTTTATCATACCGCTCCATACGAAGACTGCCCAGAACAGGAGCACACCATATTTGATCCAGCCTGTTGGAACATTTCTTCCACTCTTCTTTGAATTTGAATGCAGGTTTTTCGCACCTGCTTTTCGAAACCGCTTTTTCAGCTTATTTCCTGCAAACCACAGAAAATCCTGCACAGCCCCGAAGCTGCAGAAATATCCGCAGAAAAACCGTCCCACAATAATCACCGCCGGAACCGTCGCCAGCACCATCCATACCGAATACCTGATCCGTTCCCACGAAACCGTCCCCTGATAAACTGCGGAAATAATCGTCCCAACCGCAGAAAACTGCGCCTCAAACAAGCCCGGGATCAGCAGGAAAGAAAGGATCTGAATCACTGCTTTCGGCCAGTTTCTTTTGTCTTGTTTTTTCAAATTTGTTCCTCTTTTCTTATGTTTAACGTTTCATCTCCATTACCGGACCATTCGATTTATGTTCCTGGATTAATTCACAAATCTCCGAAAGATTCATTGCCGAGAAATCTCCGGGGACGGTATCCTTCAGGGCACTTACTGCATTTCCGATGGATACTGCCTGTGACAGTAAAAAACCCTCATAAATCGTGTATTTTCTGCACATTTATGAGGGTTTTATATTTTTGCGTTATTTTTACAAATTCACAGTTGAATTATGCGTTCATCTGTTTAGCAACTTCCTCAGCAAAGTTCTCTTCTTTCTTCTCGATTCCTTCACCGGTCTCGAAACGAACGAAGCCTTTTACTGCTACGGTTGCGTTGTTTGCTTTTGCAACCTGTGCTACATACTGAGCTACGGACTGTTTTCCGTCTTCTGCTTTTACGTATACCTGATCAAGCAGGCAGATCTCTTTGAGCTCTTTGTTGATACGGCCCTGGATCATTCCCTGGATAACTTTTTCCGGTTTCTGGGACTCTTTCGGGTCGTTCTGAATCTGAGCCATGAGGATTTCTTTCTCATGTGCGATGTAATCAGCGCTTACTTCGTCGCGGTTTGTGTACTGCGGACGAAGAGCTGCAATCTGCATTGCAACGTTTTTAGCCATCTCTTTGAGGTCATCGTTTACAACATCTGTCTCAACGTCAACCAGAACACCGATTTTACCGCCCATATGAGTATAAGAAGCAACGAAACCGTTCTCCTCTTTTACCTGCTGGAAACGACGGATGTTCATGTTCTCGCCGATGGTAGCGATCTGATGAGCCAGCTCTTCGCCAACGGTCTCGTTGGTATCGAATTTCCAAGGCTCTGCCAGGAATCCTTCTACGTCTGCTGCAGTTGTATCCATAGCCTGCTCTGCAACCTGTGCTACATAGCCACGGAATTTCTCGTTCTTTGCAACGAAGTCTGTCTCAGCGTTTACTTCTACAGCGACAGCTTTCTTTCCATCCTCGGATACGTTCAGCATAACGATACCCTCAGCTGCGATTCTGCCAGCTTTTTTCTGAGCAGTAGCAAGTCCTTTTTCTCTCAGGAACTCCATTGCTTTGTCCATATCACCTTCGGTAGCTGTAAGAGCTTTCTTGCAGTCCATCATACCAGCACCGCTTACTTCTCTTAACTCTTTTACCATTGCTGCTGTAATAGCCATTGTTTTATTCCTCCGTATACGTGATTCAGCAGACTGCATCTTCATGCCGGTCTGCTATTGTGAGATTCGCCGAAGGGAACCTGAATTTCAAGTTCCCCCCAGTTCATTACTTCGCGTAAATTATTCAGCGTCTGTCTCTGCTGCTTCTTCGTATGCAGCTTCCTCAGCCTCGCCCTGTTTTGCCTCGATAACTGCGTCTGCCATTTTGGAAACGATCAGTTTTACGGCACGGATAGCGTCGTCATTACCCGGAATTACATAGTCAAGCTCTTCCGGATCGCAGTTGGTATCGCAGATACCGATCAGCGGAATTCCCAGTGTATGAGCTTCCTGTACGCAGATTCTCTCTTTTTTCGGATCTACTACGAAGATAGCGTCCGGCAGTCTCTTCATTTCTTTGATACCGCCA
Organism: Blautia sp. AM23-13AC; assembly: GCF_003435675.1. Taxonomy (NCBI): domain Bacteria; kingdom Bacillati; phylum Bacillota; class Clostridia; order Lachnospirales; family Lachnospiraceae; genus Blautia; species Blautia sp. AM23-13AC. The sequence goes on from NZ_QTUL01000002.1 coordinate 159,194, forward strand.
AGGTTTTTCTGCAGTTTTGCAAGCTCTTTCTTTAACTCAATGACTTCTTTTTTCGGAAGAACTTCGAAGGTGCCATCCTGCTCCATGGTCTCGATTGCTTTCAGTCTTGCAATACGGCTCTGGATGGTTTTGAAGTTGGTCAGCATACCGCCGAGCCATCTCTCGTTTACATAGTACATTCCGCAGCGCTCTGCCTCAACAGCGATAGCGTCCTGAGCCTGTTTTTTGGTTCCTACGAAAAGGATTGTGCCGCCGTCTGCTGCGATGTCTGCAACAGCTTTGTATGCGTCATCTACCATTCCTACAGATTTCTGCAGGTCGATGATGTAGATACCATTACGCTCTGTGTAGATGTACGGAGCCATTTTAGGATTCCATCTTCTTGTCTGATGTCCGAAATGAACACCGGCTTCCAGTAACTGTTTCATTGAAATTACGCTCATTGTTTTATCTCCTTATGGTTTTATTCTTCCCCATGTTTTTTCACCTTGGAACCTGTTTTTCAAAAAACAGGCACCATCCTTGGTACCGCATGGGTGCTTATTGTGCAACAGTAAGATTGTATCACAGAGTTTTTTTCATGACAAGCATTTTTTTCGCGGATTCTGCGGTTTTTTTCTGTTATTTTTGTGTTTTTCCCTGTTTATCCTTTAAAAACAGATACCAGAACGTTCCGGCGCAGATTACCGCTTCCAAAAAGATGAACATCCATGCACCTGCCGGCGCTTTTTGGGTCATCCAGGATACGAACTGGCTCCGGTAAAGTCCCCAGATATTTTCTGCCATGTGCGCAAGAGCCGGGGCAAAGAGTGTTCCGCACCGCTCATAAATAAGGATCAGAAGCACACTTACCACGGCTGCATAGACAAACTGCGTCACATTGCCGTGATATGCACCGAACAGCAGACATGATGCTGCGATGCCCCAGCCGGTTCCCCAGAAATCTTTTGCCCTACGGTAAATCATGCCGCGGAAAACAATTTCCTCTGCGGCCGCGCTCAGCACACCGACGGACAGGATCAGAAGCAGCGGGTTCTGTCCTTCATAAATCTTTGATGCCATGTCCTGATAGCCGGAAAAGATTCTGGTAAAGCCGGTCACGTTCATTACAGTATTCAGGAGATGGCCGAAGGTCATAACCAGCAGAATACAGGCGGCTGCCTCTGCCGCACTCCACCGTTTTTCCGGTTTCGGGAACATGCCTTCATCTTTTTTGTACTGTTTCCAGAGAACCGGGATCGCCGCCAGACTGCCGATTGCTGATGCAAGAACGGATGTCGCGTGCATACGCTCTTCCAGATAACCGCCGGTCGTAAACGTCATCAGAATCAGCGCCAGAAGTACGGTTGCTCCGATCAGAAACAGTTCGTACGTCAGAAGCGGTTTTAAAAGACGCCATAGCTTCCGCTGGATAGGAATTACGATTTCCTCCGTTTTTGGCTCTGTTTTCGCTGTCCTTTTTTCTTTTATATTCTCTGCTTTTTTCTCTTTCGGCGCAAAGATTCCTGTTCCACTTTCTCCTCTTGTCAGCCACGGGATACGCTCCGGCTTCATTTTTTTGATGCGGTCGCGTCTTTTCTTCTCTTCTTTCGGATCCTCCGCCAGCAGTTTCAGTTCTTCCGGTGTATCACATACCTTTGCGGCACCTGCTGCCTCGAGTTCTTCTCTTCCGCCGTACCCATACGATACGCCGACACAGAGCAGTCCGTTTTCTCTTGCCCCGATTACGTCATAGCTTCTGTCACCAACCATCACCACGTCGGAACGGCTGTCTTCTGCTCCGAGTCGGCGCAGCGTCTCTGCGATGACTTCTCCTTTGTCGGTTCTGGTTTCGTTCATTTCTGAACCGGTTACTACGGTAAAATACTTTCTGATTTCGAAATGCTCCAGGATCTGCTCCACGTATTTTTCCGGTTTGGACGATGCTACCGCCAGAATTTTTCCCTTCTCTTTCAGATACGCCAGAACCTCCGGGATTCCCTCGTATACTTCATTTTCAAAAATGCCCTCTGCCTCGTACCGCTCCCGGTATTTTGTGATGGCCTGCTGTGCTTCTTCGCAGCCAAGGCCTGCAAAATTCATGAAAGATTCCAGAAGCGGCGGTCCCACGTAACAGTTCAGTTTTTCCAGATCCGGCTCTTCGATGCCAAAGGATGCCAGCGCATACTGTACGCATCTTGTAATTCCAGGACCGGAATCGGTCAGGGTTCCGTCCAGATCAAATAATATCATATCTGACATACTCTTATTTCCTCTTTTACTTTTTTATCGTATGACATGTCTTTTATTCTAGCATATCGAAATTAGAAATACAAACAAAACCGGATCAGGCTATTTTCTGCAGAGTGCACGCAGATAGCGGGTGGTCTGATTCTGAATTTCGGCAATGGCACGAATCAGGTTCCAGAGGCGCCTTAAGGACTGCAAGAGGCGGGTTCCTTTTGGTTTCTGGCTGGTTCTTTGGCTGACAAGTGTGGAAGTTTTTGGTTTCACGTTGACTTCCCACGGTTTCATGGTTCGTACAATGCCGTCTGCGCCACGCACTTTTACAGTGATGCGGTTGTAGCCTTCGGAAAGGCTCTCGGCTTTCAGACAGATTTTGTTTTCTTTCCATTCGTATTCGGCTTCGGAGCCATTTACCATGCAGGAAAGAATTTCAGCCGTGTCGGCGGCTCCCTCGAGCAGAATTTCCGGGGTATAACCGGGATCTATTTCGACGCTGGTGTCGGCCGGGCGGATAATCAGGGGGTTCGGCGCTTCGAAATCTTCGTCTGCTATCTGTGATAATATGAAATCGGCGATGATCTGCGGCGGTATTTGAGATGGCTCCTCCCCGGCACTCTCAGATGGAGTTTCGGCAGGCGGAGGACTGCTTTCTTCTGTTTGTAGCGGAGTATCATCTGGATCTTGGGTCACCTCCTCGGGCGTGGCTGCAGCAACGGGCAGCTGTTCGTCTGTTTTGAGTTCTTCTTTCTCCGGAGACGATTGCCCGGGCTCCGTTTGTTCCTGCTTTTCTGTGTTTGACTTTCCGGCATCTGGCATTACGGTAGGCTCCTCTTTTTCTGGTGCTTTTGTTTCCGAGGTTTGATTTTCTGACTCTTTTTCGGTTGACGGAGATTCCTGCTTCGTTTCTTCCATATCAGGCTTTTCCGGTTCCGAATCTTCTGGCATCAAATTTTCCGTTCCGGATTTTTCTGAACCTGCATCTTCATAATCTGGTTTTTCTGTGTCCATTTCTCCAAAATCCGTTCTCTCCGAATCTGACTCTTCTGTCTCTGATTCTTTTGTATCTGTTTCTTCCCACCTTTCCGCTGGTTCTTTCTCCGGATCCGGAATTACCGTCGGGGGAAGCATTTTTTCTTCTTCTGTCTCTTTCTTTCCGGTCTCTGCCGGATCTGTTTTCTCTTCCGGCGGCTCTGGTTCCTGCTCTGGTTTCTCTTCTATAGGCGGTTCTTCTTCTGACTTTTCGTCCGGCAGCAGTTCCTCCGGTCCGGCTTTCCCGTCTGCATCTGTCACATCACTGTTCTCGATGATTTCAGCTTCTAATTCCACGCTTTCCACCGCACTTGCGGCCTCGCCTGTCGTCTGCTGTGTCTCCGCGTGGACTTCGATTCCCTGGACGGCCAGGAATCCTGTCATCATTGCGCATATGGTCTTTTTTCTCATCCTGCTTCCTCCCATCTTTTTCTGATCTGCTGATAAAAAATATCCTCCTCCATTCCCGGAATTTCTGCGGCCTCGTTGAGGTACTGTTCTGCTTTTTCCTGCATGTCGAACTGAAGTGCCAGCTCTGCGGCCCTGAGCAGATTTTTCCGCCGGTTTCCATCCTGTCTGCTGCACAGAAGCCGTTCGTAATAGAGAAAACTCTCCTGGCACCAGTCCTGTTCTCTTTCCCCATCCCCGGATTTTCCGCCAAGATAGCACGCATCCGCCAGTCTCTGCCAGATAACCGCCTCCCACTGCCCCTCCATATTCTCGCCTGCGGCCTTTTCCAGCACTTCGATTCCTTTCCGCATGGCGTCTGTGTCATTTTCACGCGCCAGTTCTTCGGAAAAACTGAAATACATTCCTGCAACAGCAAGATATCTGCGGCAGCGTTTTTCCTTTTCCGGCTCCTGCTGCGTGTCATCATAAAATTCAGCCAGCAATGGCTCCATCTGCATTTTTTCCCTTGCCGCATCATCCGCCAGACAGTATTCCACAAGTTCCTGCTCCACACGCCCCGCCTGACTGAGATGGTCTGCCTTTAAGAACGCTTCCCGCGCTTTCTGGTAGTTCGGCAGACTGCCTTCTTCCACCGGATTTCCGCAGAACCAGAGATCTCCCTGCTCCTCCCATTCGTCTGCCGCCGGAAACTGCCCCCATGGCATCCTGCTGGCAACCGCAGCCGCTCCTCCTGTCAGAAAAGCAAAAACTGCAAAGATCCGCAGAGTCTTCCTGCCTTTTTGCTTTCTTTCCAGCCGCCGCAGTGCCTTTTTGACTTCTCCGGCAGACGCATACCGCTCCTCCGGCTTTTTCTGCATACACTTTTCCATCACCCGCCAGAGTCCTCTTTTCTGCCGCTTTTTCGCATGCTTCGCCATTGCCGCAAGCAGTGCGCCTAGTGCATAAAGATCGGAACGGGCGTCACACTTCCCGTCATACTGCTCCGGCGCTGCATAACCGCGGGTTCCATAACGGACTTCCACACCCGTTTCTTCTGTTCCGGCTGCACCGAAATCCACAAGGTATATTTCACCACGCTCTGTTATCATCACGTTGTCCGGCTTCAGATCCCGGTAGAAAACCGGCGGGTTCTGTGCATGGAGATAACAGAGAATCCCGCTCAGGGCAATTCCCGTTTTCAGAATTTCCCGGCTGGAAAACCGTTCTCCCTTACGCATACGCTGTCCGATAGATTTTCCGTTTACAGCTTCCATCACCAGAAAGCTTTTTGTTCCACTTTCCAGAAGTTCCACCGCACAGGGAATCCCGGGATATGAAAACTTCTGTAAAAGAAACGCTTCCCGGCGCAGTTTTTCCCTGTCACATATACTTACCTTGACTGCATACCGCTTTCCGGATCCAGTTTTCTCTGCAAGATAAACGACAGACGTTGCCCCTCTTCCGAGCACTGACAGCAGGCGATACTTCCCTCCCGGAAGTTCTACTTTTCCAATGATCCCGCCTCCTCTTTTTACGTCAAAGTGTTTGTCAGTCCGATATTCTGTTTTTGTACATGGATATAAATTGAGCCGAATGGCTCTTCGATAGAGTAATATAGAATCGATTTTTCAGGACAAATGTCCAAGCGGATGAAAAATCGTGATGTAAGTATAACACAACAGCCGCCGTTTCTGCAAGAACTACAGAAGCCGACGGCTGCCAAAAAAATCGCCTGTTTTTTATCTATTTTTTCCCTCTTGACGAATCTTACATCCGTTCCGGTGCCGAGAATCCCAGCAGGTCGATGCAGGTCTCAAGTACCTCGCGGACAAGATCCAGCAGTGCCAGGTAAGATGCTTTTCTTGCCTCATCCTGCTCACTTAAGATCTTGGTCTCGTGGTAGAAATGGTTGAACTCGTTTGCAAGCTCGTAGATATAAGCACAGATCTTATGCGGTGCTTTCTCCTCGAATGCGTTCTCCACAACGCCGTTGAAACGGGATACGGAAAGCATCAGAGCTTTCTCGCTGTCGCTCTTCGGTGCCAGAAGTGCGCCTTTCTTCAGTTCATTTCCCTCTTCTTTATATTTTCCGAGGATGGATTTTGTACGAACGATCGTGTACAGGATGTACGGACCGGTGTTTCCCTCGAAGGAAGTAAATCTCTCAACATCGAATACATAATCTTTCGATGCCTGGTTGGACAGGTCACCGTATTTAATAGCAGACAGTCCGACAATCTGTGCCGTTCCTCTTGCATCCGTATCTTTTACGCTGCGGTTCTCCACGATCTTCTGATACATCTCATCGTTGATCTCGCCGATCAGACGCTCAAGACGCATAACGCCGCCCTCACGGGTCTTGAACGGTTTTCCGTCTTTTCCGTTCATGGTACCAAAGCCGATAAAGGAAAGAACGGTATCATCATTCACCAGTTTTGCTTTTCTTGCACAGCGGAAACACTGTACGAAGTGAAGCTCCTGACGTTTGTCTGCCAGATAGCAGATCTCGTCCGGCTTGTACAGTTTCATACGCTGGATGATGGTTGCCAGGTCTGTCGTATCATACAGAGCTGCTCCATCGGATTTTAAGATCATGCACGGCGGGATCTCTTTTGTGTCTGTCTCTTCTTTGACATCAACAACGAGTGCGCCCTGGTCATAATGTGCATAACCATTGTCTTTCAGGTAATCTACCATGTCCGGAATGTACTCCTGTGCATCGGACTCACCCATCCACAGATCGAAATGAACGTCGAGGTTTCCATAGTTCTTTTTCAGATCGGCAACAGAAACGTTCATAATGTGTTTCCAGATCGCACGATATCCTCTTCTGCCCTGCTGCAGCTCTCTCGTTGCCTCGAGTGCACGTTTCTTATAGTCCTCGTCCTCTTTCGATTTGCCGCTTGCGCAAGGATAAATCTCCTCGAGCTCGCTGATCGTAAACGGTGCTTCCTCCGGGTACTCTCCCGTAAAGGACTCATCAAAATAAACAAGCTCCGGATGGCGCTCCTGCAGCTCGGTGATGATCAGTCCCATCTGCAGACCCCAGTCTCCAAGATGAACGTCACCGATCATGTTGTGGCCCATGAAGCGTCCCATACGCTTGATGCTCTCGCCGATGATCGCGGAACGGAGATGGCCGACGTGAAGCGGTTTTGCCACGTTTGCTCCGCCGTAATCTACGATGATGGTTTTCGGATTTTTTGCTTTCTCTACAGAAAGCTCTTCATCGTTCTGCATTTTGGAAAGATAATCTGCCAGAAATTCCGGGTTGATTTTCAGGTTGATGAATCCCGGTTTTACGGCTTCAATTTCACCGATCACGCTGTGATCGGTCACTTTTTCTACAACTGCTTCAGCCAGCTGGATCGGTGCTTTGTGGTATGCTTTTGCAGCTGCCATTGCGCCGTTGCACTGGTATTCGCACAGATCCGGGCGGTTGGAAACGGAAACCCTTGCATAGGACGGGTCCATCTCCGCAGCGGTAAAGGCTTTTACCAGCTCTTCCTGGATAAGATCGATCAGTTTTTTCATAATGTTTCCCTCATTTTCTTCTTTACTGCAGAATCATCTGTTCTGCGTTTTGTTTCCGCGCGCTGCGCCGGGCTTCTTCCTCTTCTTTGATGCCGCTTTTCTGATAACAGTACTGGATGATATCTCTTCTTCGGATGATGCCGATGAAGATTCCCTCGTCATCCACAACTGGAACAAAATTCTGCCGCATGGACATCTCGATCAGGTCCTCGATGTTGCTGTTGATGTTGACGGATTCATAATTCCACCGTTTCGGAACCTGCCAGAGCGGGATATCCTCTGCTTCATGGTAATTCAGAAGATACCGTTCTTTTATGATGCGGAGCAGATCTCCTTCCGTCAGTGTTCCCACATAGCAGCCCTTTTTGTTCAGTACCGGAACCGCCGTGTATTTATGATATTCGATCTTCTCGATGGCCTGCCGAAGTGAGCAGTCGTCATACAGATAAGCCGTTTCACTTTTCGGTGTGATAAAAAACAAAATATTCATTCGCGTATACTCCTTTTCGTTGGTCATACTCTTGTTTGATTATACCATAAACGAATGTGAAATGTCTTTGAATCTTTCTTATATTTTCATAAACATACCGAATCCGAAACTCGAATGCCTCTTTGCTGCGCCGCAAATTGCGCTTATTTTCCAGTATAACCGACTTTCCGCAAAAAGTAAAGATCTTAAGTTTCATCCGCACACGCCGCACAAAAAATCCGCACGGATCCAGCACCTACGCTGTACCCGCACGGATTTTTCAACTCTTTTTTGTTCTATTCTCTTCGCAGCGCATCGATCGGATTCAGGTTCGCTGCTTTTACCGACGGCAGCAGTCCGAATACGATACCGATCACCATGGAGAAGACCACGGAGAAAATGATTGCCGGAATGCTGATTGCCACAGGCGTCTGTGATACTCTCGAGATCACCTGCGCCATGATGATGCCGCCCAGTACACCGAGCAGTCCGCCGATGCTGGTAAGCACCGCCGCCTCCGTCAGGAACTGGAACAGAATTCTGCGTTTTCTCGCTCCAATTGCTTTTTTCAGACCGATTTCACTCGTACGCTCCGTTACAGATACCAGCATAATGTTCATAACACCGATACCGCCGACAAGAAGTGAAATGCTTGCGATCCAGATCAGCTGCTGGTTCGTGCTCTGACCTAATTCCTGCAGACTCTTCGCTTTTTCCAGCAGATCCTCCGCTTTATACGCCAGAGAGTCCGATGTATTGGTAACAGCCTCGTTCATGATCTCTGCGGTTGTTTTTCCAACTGTACTCATATCCTCGGTCGTTTGCGCCATTACAACGGCATTTTCCGGCTCATCATACTGAAATACGATCGGCCAGCATACATCCGGCATCAGCACCAGCGGGTAGGATTCCTGATTGTACGTATTGTAATCCTCCCTGGAATTGATGACCGGCTGAAAGGAATCGGATTTTTTGATCACACCGACAACAGTAAACGGCTCACCCATGATTTCAATCGTTTTTCCGACCGGTGATTCATCTGGAAACAGCGTCAGCACCGCAGTATCGTCAAGCAGGACAACTTTGTGAATCTTCGAAAAGTCACTCTCCACAAAGCCACGTCCCTGGTAAATCTGGTATCCACATGTGGATAAATAATTTTCATCCACACCAAGTGCCTTTGCACTGTCCAGTGTTGTATTTCCTTTCGCAATACCGCTCACATACGTTCTTTCGGTATAAAATGAGGCATTCTCTACCTGTTCCTGTTCGCGGATCCGCTTTTTCTGGTCGGCGGACAGCTTTGATACGCCACTTGGCAGCCCACCATCCATCCAGTAATCACCATCCCCCTGTTTTAACCGTACAGTCACATTGTTATTTCCGGCTCCGATCAGGTTCTGTTTGATCTGCTCATTCGTTCCCTTGATTGTGGAAACAATGGAGATGATTGATGCAATTCCGATGATAATACCCAGCATAGTCAGAAAGGAACGCATTTTGTGTGACCAGATTCCCTGAAAGGATAGTCTTACATTTTCTAACATGATGCGCCTCCTTAACTGTTATAATAATCCGATGAGCTGGATTCCTTCGTGTCTGCGCCTTCCACTACCGTTTTACCGTATGGGAATGCAATGTAATCTTCTTCGGAAAGGCCGCTCTTTACTTCGTAATAGCTGCCCCACAGAAGTTTTCCGGTTACAACATCCTGTTTCTTTAATTTATCCTTCTCATCCCGGATATAAACAAATTTCTGCCCGTTCTCCTCGCGAATGAATTCTTTGCTGACGTACAGTCCATTGCCGTTTTCCACATCGGCGCCAACGGTCATTGCAATTTTAATCCAGTCACCGTTTTCAAAGCCTTCCCCGCCTTCCTGTATGACCGCTGTGAAGGGATAGAAGGATGCCGGTGTCTCGCTGTAAGACATGTAACTTGTTGCCGGATACGGTGAAATTTCGGTTACGGTTGCGACCGCAAATGCACCGGAAGACCATGAAGTTACGTTAAGCTTATCTCCCGCTTTGATCTGATCGAGATACATCTCGCTCAGATAACCGCGCACATACAGGCCTTCATTTCCGCTGACCTGGATAAACGCGCTTCCGTCATTGGATGGCTTTTCTGCATTTCCGACTTTTTTTACGATACCGCTGATCGTCGCTTTTACGGTCTGGGAATCCAGGGATTTCTGCGTATTTTTGACTTTGAGTTCCTCTTCCTTCTGATCCAGCTTCAGATCACGGATCTGGCTTTCTTTTTTGCTGATGGCTTTTTTCAACTCATCTTTTGTGTAGGTCATCTGGGTATCATCACCGGAAGAAGTATTGTTATTTGCGCTGCTTCCTGTGGATGATGTAAAGAGGGACTGTACCGATGCTTTTTCACCGTAGAATACGGTTTTTGCTGTCGTCTGCACTGCTTCCGGTGCATCTTCGCTCTGCGGTTCCGCTTCCGGTTCTGCCGGGGCTTCGGTCGGCGTCGGCGTTTCCGTCGGAACTGGGGTCTCGCTCGGCACCGGAGTTTCTGTTGGAACCGGCTCTGTGGTCGGAATCGGTGTTGTACTTGGTTCCGGGCTGACGGTCGGCTCTGGAGTTACACTCGGTCCCGGCGTAACGCTCGGGGTCGGAGTTACACTTGGTGTCGGGGTAATCGTTCCTTCTTTTACCGCCACATTTGCAGTGCTGACTGCCATGGAAGTACCCTTGTCATTTTTCGCTGTCACTTCTACTATATAGATTCCGGCATCCTCTTTTGTGATGTTTTCTTTTGTGTAAGTATCCTTAAAATCTCCGTCGATTGTCTTTCCGTTGTGTTTCCAGACGTATGTGTAAGTGACATCCGTTTCGGTGTTTTCCGTGGAATCGTCTGCCTCACCGCTTCCATTTCCGGCTTCACCCGGCTGTGTCACATCGTCCTCGGACGGACTCTCGGTTCTATCATCCGTTTTATCGTCGGCTTTCTCATCCGGCTTCTCTTCGGTATCTTTCTTCTCATTGATTCCGATTTTCAGCTTCAGCTCGCCGCCCTCTGCAACCTCTGTGTTTGCAATCGGCGTGGTAATTTTTATTTCCGGTGCATCCGCCGATTCGGATTCTTTCAGACTCAGGACTGCTTCATACGAAGTCTCGTATGCTTTCGCAATCTTCGTTCCATCCTGCTCCCACACGGTTTCCAGCGCCTCTGCGGCTTTGTTTTCCTCATGAATCTCCAGGCGAAACCAGTATCCTTCGCTGTCCTCTTCTTTTTTCGTTCCCTTTTCATCCGCGTATCCTGCCATCTGATTCAGGAATCCGCCTGTCAGGACTGTCCCCGGTGCGCAGAGATAGGTGTATGGGTCTTCCTGCGTTCCTTCTCCTTTGTATGGTTTGGAACCAAATACAAGCTTATTCGTACTGCTGTACAGAACAGCATCCTCGTACGTCGGCTCCGGTTCTGGGGTCGGAATCGGTTCGTCCGGGAAATCCGGATCGATGGGTTCATCTGGAAAATCCGGGAAATCCGGCTCCACCGGATCCAGCGGCGTATCCGCTACCGGTTTTGTCTTTTTCAGCTTTTCCAGTTCTTTTTCACTCTGCTGGATTTTCAGCTTTGTCTGTGCAAGCTGTAACTGCTGCGTTTCCAGATCCAGCTCGATCATGCTGGTATCGTATGTCATCAGCGTGTCTCCGGCATTTACCACATCGCCCTCTTTGACGAGAACCTGGGAAATGGTCTGGCTGTCGGAAAGATAGATGTTCTGGGAAGCCGTCGAGGTGATCTGGCCTTCCATATTCATGCTGTCTTCCCAGTAACCACTCGTAAAGTCACTGACCGGATACACTTTTACGGTCGTCTTCTGCGCCTGGCGGATGCCGTAATAACCGCCGACACTGACACCGCCCACGGCAACTGCGGTCACAACTGCAATCACGGCTTTCTTTGCGGCTTTTCCTTTTTTCATGTTTCGGCCACCTCCTTCGATTTCATCATTCCGTCGCGGATCTCCACGGTGCGCTGTGCCATTGATGCGATCTCCGCGTCATGCGTAATCATCAAGATGCTGACGCCCTCGTCGTTCAGGCTCTGGAACAGCTCCATGACCTGCTCGCCGGAATGGGAGTCGAGCGCTCCGGTCGGCTCATCAGCCAGCAGAATTTTCGGATGGTTGACGATCGCTCTTGCAATCGCCACACGCTGTTTCTGTCCGCCGGAGAGCTGGGTCGGTTTGAAACTCATACGATCGCTGAGCCCCACCCGCTCGAGGGCAATCGCTGCCCGCTCTCTTCTCTCTTTTTTCGGCACGCCCGCGTACGTCAACGGCAGGCATACATTTTCCATTGCGCTCTGTCTTGCAAGGAGTTGGAAGTTCTGGAAGACAAAGCCGATTTTCTGCAGGCGGATGTCCGACATCTGATTGTCACTGCATTTGCTGATGTCCTGTCCGTCGAGGATCAACCGTCCGCTCGTCGCCTGGTCGAGGCAGCCGACAATATTCATCAGTGTTGTTTTTCCGGAACCGGAAGGACCCATGATCGCAACGTACTCGCCTTCTTCCATGGAGAAGTTGATGTTTTTCAGAACCGGAACCGGGATTTTGCCCTGCATATATTCTTTACAGATATTCTCTAATTCCAGAATCACGGCTGCACCTCCCCGTCATCTGCTGATCCGGCTTCCTGTGTGTCTGCCGGCTCTGCATCACCATTGTCGGCGCCGCCGATCACGTTCGTTGTATCTTCCTCACCGCTGTACTCTGCGCCGTCCATGGTATTGTCAACCATGCCGTTTTCATCCTGCTTCATACCGTCGTCGACCATTCCATCGTCGTTGTCAAGCATACCGTCATCCTCGCCGCCGGCCGGATTGCTCTGTCCCAGTGATCCGTCGGTGCTGACTACGGTCTTCATCCCTTCTTCCAGACCGTCCTCCGGGAAGGTGATTGCATCATCTTCTGCAAGGCCGTCGGTGATCTGATATTCCATCATGTTTTCATCGTACGTTCCAAGCGTTACGCTTCGTTTTTCCAGTTTGCCTTTTCCATTATCGGCCCAGACGTAAGGATTGCTGTCGACATCGTTGATAAAGGAGTCAGACAGCCAGATTCCTGTTTTGACTTCCTGCTGGCCGACATCCGGCTCTACGTAAACGTGCTGGCCGAGCATCAGACCATTCGTTCCGGCAAGCTGTACATAGAACGGATAGGAGCTTGACTGTGTCATGCCATCGCCGGAACTGCTGTACATGTTGTTATTGCCGGTCTTTGCATTTTCCCGATCAATCTTTGTCACGGTTCCGGTCCAGGTCTGATTCTCATCTACACGAGAATGCACGATCACCTGGCTTCCTTCCGTAATCGAACCGTCGCTCATATTCTGTTCATTGATCTGGCCTTTTACACGGAAATTTCCCGTTGCAAGAACAGTCAGGAAGGAATTGTCGGAGCTGTCACCGGAGTAAGCGCCGGCGCTGCTGTCATCGTTGTTGATTGATTTTACGACACCGGCGATTTCACTGATCACGGTCGCATTGGTGATGTTATCGTTTAATTTATCAATCTCCGCCTGTTTTGATTTTCCTTCATATTCTTTTTTCTTTAAATCCAGCTCCGCTTCCTGAATTTCCAGTGTGATGCTTGCCTGCTGGTCTTTTGATGCCTGCTTTTTGTCTTTGTAAAGCTGGTTGATATTGGTATTCATACTTGAAAGTTCATTGTTTATGCGTTCCAGATCCAGCTGCGCCTGCTCGAGGTCACTCTGGAATTTCTCGGTATCGTAGGAGAACAGCGGTGTTCCGACCTGAACCTCCTGACCGACTTCCACATAAACTTCCTTTACCTTTTTCTCGCTGTTTTTCTCTACTTTCCAGGTATTTTCCGACTCCACAACACCGGCATAGCGGTTTTCCATTCCATTTCCAGTTCCCAGATTGGTCAGGGCTTTTACAGTATTGACATAGACGACGTTATCGTCCTCTTTTGTACCGTTTCCAAGGAAATGCCATGTCACTCCCCCTCCGGCTGCCGCCAGCACTGCGACTGCACACACAATCGCGATTACTTTTTTCTTCATATGCTTCCTCCCACTTTTCTATTTTACAAATTAATTTTCTGCTTTCCCAAGTTAGTTCTATCGTATCACATTTTGTTTTTTGTTTTCTTACTTTTTCCTTACTCTTTTTTTAGCAAATACTGGCTTTTTCTGAAAATAGATTTTTGTTTTTGTCATTAAAAACCTGCCTCCGTGTTTATGACGGAAAGCAGGTTTTCTTTCGAATCTGTTAGATTTTATTTTTTATGCTACAAGTTTCATCTCCCGCAGAATGCGGTATACGAGATAACAGATCAGCGCTGCACAGACCAGTTTGAACAGAAGCGGAACGACGGCGAACACGATTTTAAATCCAAGCCAGATCACGCCGATCGGGAGAAGAATAGTGGCGCATGCGCCGAGGACTTTTCCTCCAAATTTCAGCAGCAGTCCGACGATCCCAAATAAAATTCCAATTCCGCAGAGCAGACCAAAACAGGTTGCCAGCATGACTAATGTAACTAACATCGTGATCCCTCCTTGTCTTTTTCTCTATGTGTTCCACTTGCTGTGGATGTTTCCGTATCTTTCTTACAAACCATATTGTAGCACTTTTTTCCAGCAAAACAACGGGGAAGACGTGGAAGAATTTCTTAAGTTTTTCTTTACACCGATCGAGTGAAACCTAAAAAAGGACAGACAACGCTGCACTTCTGCAAAATTGTCTGTCCTGTAAATCACAAAATTTTCTTTACTCTTCTGTTGTCTCTTCCTCAGCCTGCGGCTCAACCTCAAGACCAAGCTCTTCCAGCTGTGCTGCGTCAACCGGTGACGGAGCCTCGGTCATCAGACAGGAAGCATCTTTTACCTTCGGGAATGCGATGACGTCGCGGATGCTGTCCTCTTTTGCCATCAGCATAACGAGACGGTCCAGTCCGTAAGCCAGTCCGGCGTGAGGCGGAACTCCGTATTTGAAAGCATCCAGAAGGAAACCAAATCGCTCATGTGCCTGTTCCTTTGTGAAACCAAGCATCTCAAACATCTTCTCCTGCACATCGTTCTGGTGAATACGAACGCTTCCTCCTCCGATCTCAGTGCCGTTCAGGACGATATCGTAAGCTTTTGCACGAACTGCGCCCGGATCGGTATCCAGAAGCGGCAGATCCTCGTCCATCGGCATGGTGAACGGGTGATGCATTGCGGTGAAACGGTTCTCCTCATCGGACCACTCCAGAAGCGGGAACTCGGTAATCCATACGAAACGGTATTCGTTCTTGTCGAGAAGTCCCATCTGCTCTGCCAGTTCCAGACGAAGTGCGCCAAGAACGTTCCAAACAATCTTGTTGCGGTCTGCTGCGAAGAGAAGAAGGTCTCCAGCCTGTCCGTCCATGGCTTTGATGAGGGCTTCCATCTGCTCCTCTGTCATAAATTTGGAGAAGGAAGATTTCCAGCTTCCATCCTCATGGATTGCAATGTATGCAAGACCTTTTGCACCGTAACCTTTCGCAAACTCAACGAGCTTGTCGATTTTCTTTCTCGGCATTGCGCCCTGTCCCTTTGCGTTAATACCGCGGACAGAACCGCCGTTTTCAAGTGCGCCCTTAAATACAACGAACTCGGTATCTTTTACGGTCTCGGAAACATCAACCAGCTCCATACCGAAACGCAGGTCCGGTTTGTCGGAACCGAAACGGTTCATAGCCTCTTTCCAGGTCATTCTCTGGATCGGGAGCTGTACCTCAACGCCGAGCACCTCTTTGAACAGGTGTGCCAGCAGTCTCTCATTGACATCGATAACATCATCTACATCAACGAAAGCAAGCTCCATATCGATCTGGGTGAACTCCGGCTGACGGTCAGCACGCAGGTCCTCGTCACGGAAACATTTTACAATCTGGATATAGCGGTCATAGCCGGAGCACATCAGAAGCTGTTTGAACAGCTGCGGAGACTGCGGCAGTGCATAGAAGCTGCCCGGATGAACACGGCTCGGTACCAGATAGTCTCTGGCGCCTTCCGGTGTGGATTTCGTCAGCATCGGGGTTTCAATCTCAAGGAAACCTTCTTTTGACATGAACTCACGGGTGAGCATTGCCACCTTGCTTCTCATAATCAGGTTTCTCTGGATGTCCGGGCGGCGCAGATCCAGGTAACGGTATTTCAGACGGAGCTCTTCTCTCGTCTTGGAATCCTCCTCGATCGGGAACGGCGGGGTTTCTGCCTCGGAAAGAATGCGTAAGGACTCAGCCTTTACTTCGAGCTCTCCTGTTGCCAGATTTTCATTGACAGCACCGGAGCGGGCCATAACTTCACCTTCTACGGCAATGACGAACTCGCTGCGCAGTTTTGCTGCTTTCTCAAAACCTTCCTCACTGATCGGGCCGTTCTCAAAGATAATCTGCATAATACCGCTTCTGTCACGCAGATCGACGAAAATAATTCCGCCTTTATTACGGCTCTTCTGTACCCAGCCCATCAGGGTTACTTTTTTTCCGATATCTGCTTTTGTGACTTCCGCACAGCGGCAGGTTCTCTTCAGGCCTTTCATGGATTCAGCCATTTTCTTGTTCCTCCTATTTGGAACTGCGGACACAAAGAATCTGCATCCGCAGCACATCGTTTTTTCATGCGATTACTATTATTGGATATTCCTTACATTTTGTCAACAAAAAATTCTTCGATCTCAGTGTAGCCCTCGCTGGCAAGCTGCTCTTTCTGGAATTTCTTGTTCTTTTTCATCACGGCGATGTTGATGGCCGTGCCTTCACTTCTCTCTTTTGTCGCCTGCTGAATGATCTTCTGCATTCCCTCTGCCGGCATGTTTTTCTCGATCAGGTACGCTTTTTTCTTCTGCGCGCCCGGGATCTGGTAATCTCTCTCAAGCAGAAGCATAACGATACGCTCAAATCCGATGGAGAATCCGCATGCGCAGGTCTGGTTTCCGGTGAATTTTCCGATCATTTCATCGTAGCGTCCGCCGCCTCCGACAGATCCGCCGTACTCATCCATAGCGATCTCGAAGATCGGTCCGGTATAGTAGGACATTCCGCGCACCAGAGTCGGATCGAAAGCGATCTTGAATTCTGCGGTCTTCACGGCATTGACACTGTCGATGATGATCTTCAGGCCGTCTGCGTACTCTTTGTCAAGGAATCCCTCGAGTTTCTCACGGCAGTACTCTACGCCTGCGGTATCCGGGGTGATCTCCTCGAACATTTTCAGGTATTTCTCTACGGACTCTTTTGCAAAGCCGGCTTCCTCGAGCTCTTTGGCAACGCCCTCAAAACCGATTTTATCCATCTTATCGAGGATAATAAATACGGTGTCATAGGACTCCTCCGGGAATCCGCTGTAGGCTGCCATTGCTTTTAAGATGCGGCGGTCATTGATACGGATCGTAAAGTTCTTGAAGTCCAGTTTTCCAAGCAGTGTGGTGGTAGCAAGGATCAGCTCAATCTCTGCGAGGTTGGTCGGCTCGCCGAGGATATCGATATCGCACTGCATGAACTGGCGGTATCTTCCTCTCTGCGGACGGTCGGCACGCCATACATTTCCCATCTGAAGTGCTTTGAACGGGGATGGTAGCTCGTTTGCGTTGTTGGAATAATAACGGCAGAGCGGAACGGTCAGGTCGTAACGAAGGCCGCTGTCCACAAGGTCGTTTTCCTTCTCAGCTGTCTCAAGTTTCAGCTTCTCTCCTCTTTTTAAGATCTTGAAAATCAGTTTCTCATTCTCGCCGCCCTGTTTGCTGTTCAGGTTTTCGATGTGCTCCACGCATGGGGTCTCCATGGAGGTAAAGCCGAAGGTTCCGTAAGTTTCCTTGATCAGACGGATCACGTAGTCACGGATTGCCATTTCTTTCGGTAAAATATCTTTCATTCCGGTAACCGGTTTCTTTTTTAATGCCATTTTCTGTTTTCTCCTTTATGATTTCCCGGATCAATTCATCGACATCAGAAAGCTCGATCGCTTTCCGGCTGCCGCTGTGGATCACTCTCTGAAATGCCAGGAACATTTTCAGATCGAAATTTTTGACTTCTTCTGTCATAAGCTCCATCGCCTGTTCCCGCGTAAACGCACTCCGGTACGGGCGGTCGGAGGTCAGCGCGCAGTACACATCACAGATGCGTAAGATACGCGCCCCAAACGGAATCTTTTCTCCCGCCAGATTGGCCGGATACCCGGTTCCGTCATAATTTTCATGGTGATACAGAATACTCTCCAGCACAAAATCGGAGTAGCCGCGTCCCTGCAGGAGTTCATAGCCCAGTGTGGAATGGGTCCGCACAAAGCGCATCTCCTCAACGACGAGCGTATCCTGTTCTTCTACGTAATTCTCCAGTACAATCTTTCCGATATCGTGGAGAACGCCCGCTTTTGCAAGCTCATAGCAGATTTCTTTCTCATACCCAAGTTCCCGCGCAAGATCGTAAGCTAAATTGCTCACTTCCATGCCATGGATGAGCTGCTCGGTCAGGGTATAGCGCAGCATGTGAAGCTGCTGACTGGAATTTTCTTTCATTTTGGCAGATACTTCTCCATTCCGATACGTTTTCTCTCGATCATTTCATCGATACGCTCCACGTAGTTTTTCAGATCCTTCACGTTCTCCACCCGCTCAATGCGCTCTCCGTGTTCAAACACGAATTTCGTGGACGCTCCGGCTCCCGCGGCCAGAATGGACTGTTTTTCCTCCATAATGAGGATGTTGTAGATACCTGCTTTTCCTTCGCGGGAGTAGCCGACATTCTCAAAGTTACCCGCCATATTTTTCTGGCGGTACATGTAATACGGTCCCATCTCCATGCGGTGTGCGCTGTCCATCGTCATTTTCATGATCTCGGCAGAGTTTTCAAACGAGATTTCCTGATATTTGTCTTTGAACAGGTTGAGTCTCGTTGCACGCTTTAACGCAAGGGAATGGACGGTCAGGGAATCCGGATTCAGCGCTTCCACTTTTTCCAACGTATGCGCCACTTTTTCCTTGTCCTCGCCCGGCAGACCGACGATCAGATCCATGTTGATGTTGTCAAATCCAAGGGAACGCGCCATACGGAACTTCTCCTCGATCTCCTCCACGGTATGGTGGCGTCCGATCAGATCCAGCGTTTCCTGGTTCATGGTCTGTGGATTGATCGAAATACGGGTGACCGGGAATTTGCGGATGGCTTTTAAGACCTCCTCATTGATCGTATCCGGCCGTCCTGCCTCCACGGTGAACTCCTGCACCTGCTCCATCGGGAAGAGCTCTGTCACTTTCGTGAGCAGGCGCTCCATCTGTGCCGCATTCAGCGTGGTCGGCGTACCGCCTCCGATGTAGATCGTATCAAGGGTGTAATCCTTCATGTTCTCACTGATAAAGATCAGTTCTTTGATCAGTGCATCGAGATACGGATCTACCATATGCTCCCAGCGGCTTAACACATGGGAGCCGAAGGAACAGTACAGGCAGATGCTCGGACAGAACGGGATGCCGATGTACAGGCTGTAACCGTGTTCGTAGTCGATCGTCTTTAAAATGTCCTTTTCCCGGTTGGCAATCGTGATCGCAAGTGCCGTCTTTTCCGGGCTGGTGTAGTAAGTTTCGCGCATGTATTTCGCAATCTCTACATTTTTTTTACCCTCTTCAAGCATCTTCATCGGAATTTTCGTCGGACGGATGCCGGTGAGATCGCCCCATGGAAGTTCTTTGCCGCTCACTTCGGAAAGCGTGCGGTATACCATCCGTTTCAGGACATTTTTCGTTTCATGGCGGTCTTTTTCATATTCCACCGCCTCACACTGCGAAGCGAGCGTCTCATGTTTCTCGTCTGCAATCGAAAAACAGATCTGATCCGCCTCGTATGTGATCGTATCATAATATGCAAATTCCCCGTCCAGCGCCCCATCCTCTTCGTACCATGAGGTAATCTCACAGCCCGGATAGAATGCCTTGATCAGGGAATACACATCGTATTCAAAATCTTTTCTGTTAAAACAAAGGCTGATATTAAGCAAGGGGATTGTACCTCTTTTCATGTTCAATCGTAGTTTCATCGTTGTGGCCCGGATACACGGTCACATCCCCGGGAAGCTCTTTTAACAGGCGCTTGACCGACGCGGTCAGCTCTCTGCCGGAGGATGTCGGGAAGTCGTATCTTCCGTAGGACTCGCAGAACAGCGTATCACCGGAAAAAAGTGTTTTCTCTGCCGGAATATAGTAGCAGACACCGCCTGCCGTGTGCCCCGGTGTCGCAAGAACGTGGATTTCAAAATCTGCGAGATGCAGCACATCGCCCTCTTTTACGGTTTTGTCCGCCTGCATCGTGTACGGTTTGCTCCAGAGCCCGGAAAGATTTTCCTTTGGATCCCCCAGCAGGTGCTGCTCTTTTTCATGGACATAGACCGGGATATGGTACTTTTTCCGCAACGCATCCGCTGCCAGCATATGGTCGAAATGGCCATGAGTCAGCAAAATAGCCTCCGGGTCGCCGTCAATCTCGTCGATCTGGCGTGCAATCTCCAGCGGCGAATCGCCCGGGTCCACGATCAGCACCTTCTGGCTGTCCGGATTTTCCACAACGTAGCAGTTTGTCGAGAGCATTCCAAGTGCCCGGTAATTTACCTTTATCATACGCTTTTCTCCTTTTTATCCTCTCGATCTCTGAATATCAATCACGCTCTCCACCTGGCGCACCTTCTCGATGATGCTGTTCAGCTCTTCGTTGTTGTGCACGTCGAACGTCACATCGATGGAAGCCGTTCCCTGCTTGCTCGTTCTCACGTTCATCGCCGCAAGGTCGATCTTCCGCTCGGTAAAGATCTTGGAGATATCCACCAGAAGACCGGTACGGTTGTTTGCGTAAACGCTGATCTCCACGGTATAGAGAGAGCCGCCGTTGTCCTCTGCCTGCCATTCAGCATCAATGAGGCGCACCCGCTCAGATTCCGGCAGATTCAGGACATTGACACAGTCGGTGCGGTGAATGGTCACGCCGCGTCCTCTTGTGACAAAGCCCACGATCTCATCGCCCGGGATCGGATTGCAGCATTTGGAGAAGCGAACTGCCACATCGTGGATACCGCGCACGACGATGCCGCCCTTGCTCTTTCCAACCGGCAGAACTTTCTCTCCGGATGCCGCCTCGAGCACCTGCTCGTCGGTGATCTCTTTTTTATGCTGCTTTTCGTACGTCTCAATCAGCTTGTTGAGGACCTGGCCCTCTTTTAAGCCGCCGTGGCCGATGGCCGCAAGAACGGAATCCCAGTCGCGGAAGCCGTACTTTCTCATGACAGCCTCTTCGTACATCGGTTTCGTATAGATTCCAAGGTTTTTGCCCTTCAGCTTTGCATAGCTGGTGAGCATTTCCTTGCCTTTGACGATGTTGTCCGTCTTGTTCTGCTGGCGGAACCACTGGTTAATGCGGCTCTTTGCCTGGGAACTCTTCGCAATTTTCAGCCAGTCGCGGCTCGGTCCCTTGGAGTTCTGCGAGGTGATGATCTCGACGCGGTCTCCGTTGTGAAGTTCCGTCTCGATCGGCACGAGTTTTCCGTTGACCCTCGCTCCGACCATCTTGTTGCCGACCGCACTGTGGACGGAATAAGCAAAGTCGATGGCACAGGAGCCGACCGGAAGCGTTTTGACATCGCCCGCCGGGCTGAAACAGTAAACATTGTCGGCAAACAGGTCGAGATCGCTCTTTAAGAGGTTCATGAACTCATGGTTGTCCGCCATGTCCTGCTGCCACTCCAGAATCTGGCGCAGCCAGGTCAGTTTTTCCTCTTCCTGCTCCGGTCCCGGTTTCTTGCCGTCGGAGGCCTCTTTGTATTTCCAGTGTGCAGCGATACCGTATTCTGCAATCCGGTGCATCTCATAAGTACGGATCTGAATCTCAAACGGCTGTCCGTTCGGTCCGATCAGGGTTGTATGCAGGGACTGGTAACGGTTTGGCTTCGGCATCGCAATGTAATCTTTGAAACGGCCCGGGATCGGCGTGTACATTTCATGGATGACACCGAGCGCTGCATAGCAGTCTTTGACGGATTCCACGATGATGCGGACCGCAAAGAGGTCATAGATCTGATCCAGCGTCTTGTGCTGGTTGACCATCTTTTTGTAGATGCTGAAAAAGTGCTTGATTCGTCCGTTGACATCTGCCTCAATGCCGGCCTGGTGGATATGACGGGTCACCTCTTTTACGATCGCATCGACAAACTCCTGCCGCTGCTCCCGCTTCATGCTGACCTTCTGCACCAGTTCATAGTACGCATCCGGCTCCAGATATTTCAGAGAAAGGTCATCGAGTTCGACCTTGATCTTGGAAATACCGAGGCGCTGTGCGATCGGGGCATAAATATCCATCGTCTCACGCGCTTTTTTCTTCTGCGTCTCCGGCGACCAGTACTGTGCGGTCCGCATGTTGTGCAGACGGTCCGCCAGTTTTACCAGAATAACACGGATATCCTTTGCCATCGCAAGGAACATCTTTCTCAGGTTTTCTGCCTGCTCCTCGACCTTATCCGCAGAATATTTCAGCTGTGCCAGCTTCGTGACACCGCTTACAATCAGGGACACCTCCGGGCCGAACTCCTCGGTCAGCTCTTCTTCGGTCATGACGGTATCTTCGACAACGTCGTGCAGAAGGCCTGCCGCGATCGACTCCTTGTCGAGCTCCAGATCTGCCAGGATAATTGCCACACAGAGCGGATGGATGATGTACGGTTCCCCGCTCTTTCTTTTCTGGTCCTTATGTGCATCCGCTGCCACGCGGTATGCTTTTTCGATCAGGGAAATATCGTCCGATGGATGATATTTTTTCACAGAAGCGATCAATTCCCCGTATAATTCCTCCGGACTTGTAAAATCGTCCGTCTTGCGGATTCTGGCTTCTGCCGCCGCCACATCCTTCTTTAATTCTTCTTCACTGATTCTTTTCTCTTCTTCCATATGTATCCTCCGCTCTCATGATTAACCCCTGCGTTTCGTTGGATACGTTATTTGCCATCGTAACGGATGACAGATTTTACATCATATTTTGCCAGTTTTTCGCGTCCTTTTAAGCCGGCAAGCTCCATCAGGAACACGATTCTGGTTACTTCGCCGCCGAGGCGCTCGATCATTTTTGCACAAGCCTCCACGGTACCGCCGGTTGCAATCAGGTCGTCGATGATGACTACCTTCTGGCCCGGTTTGATGGAGTCTTTGTGCATCTCGATCGTTGCGCTGCCGTACTCCAGGTCATAGCTCTCCTCGATGGTCTCCAGAGGAAGTTTTCCTTTTTTACGGATCGGCACGAACGGTTTGTGCAGATTGTAAGCAATCGGCATACCGAAAATGAAGCCGCGGGACTCGGTTCCGCAGATTACATCACAGTCTACTTCTTCTACAAAATGCTGCATCTCATCTATGGCAAGCTGCAGTCCGTCTGCGTCCTGCAGGATACTCGTTACATCTCTGAAAATAATACCCGGTTCCGGGAAATCCGGAATACTTCTTACGTAATCCTCTACTTTTTTCATAAAATATTCCTCCGTTTCGTCAAGGTTTGACAATTCACCTTACAGTATAGCATCAATATTCTTCTGCGTCAATTTTGTTTCCGATAGAAAACAGGGCAGAAAAATCAGGTATTTGCGGCTTTTCTGCATCTTTAAAAATAACTCTGGATATTGATCTGTAATTTGTCGCGTCCGTTCCACGTATCGATCGACGGATAGTACGCTACCGAGAGGGTCGGATGTGCATCCACGTATGCGGCGAACGCTTCTCCCTCGCCGAAATAGACACCATCCATCTGATATCCGCCCGCATCGGCAAGCTGTACTTTCACCACGTTTCTATTCTTTCCAAAAATGCGGTAATTTAATACAGTCAGTCCTTTCTGTGCGAACAGCGGTTTCGTGTTGCCTTTTCCGAACGGCTCCAAGAGACTTAACTGGCGGATCAGATTTTTGGTGATGTAGGTGATCGGCATCGGCACATCGATCACAACTTTTTCGACGAAATCCTCTTCCGTCAGCGTGGAATTATCGTTCAGTGCCCGGCGGAACGGTTCGATCATCTCCTCTCCTGCGAGGGAAAGGCCCGCAGCCATCGGGTGGCCGCCGAATTTCGTCATCAGTTCTTTGCATTTGCAGAGCTCCTCATACATCGAATACGCTTCGATCGAGCGGCCGGAGCCCTTGACGCCCTCCTCACTTCTGGTGAGTACGAAGGATGGTTTGTGGAAGTGCTCCCGCAGGCGACCTGCGATGATTCCGGCAAGGCTCTCGTGGCAGTCCGGCAGATAGACGACGAGGACTTTGTCGTTCTGCAGCGGGGAGGTTTCCACGAGCTCGATTGCTTTCGCCTCACCCTGGCGCGTCAGCTCTTTGCGGCTTTCATTCAGGTCTTTCAAGTCCCCGGCAAGCTTTGCGGCCTCCTCACGTGTCTTTGCGCAGAGCAGTTTTAACGAATGCTCCGCCGTGTCAAGCCGTCCCGATGCGTTGATGCACGGGCCGAGAACGAAGCCGATGTGATACGGTGTCACGTTTTCCGCCTCGATGCCCTGCACACGGATCAGCTCCTGCAGGCCGAGGTTCTGCGTTTTATGGAGCGCCCGAAGGCCGGCTTTTACAAAAATCCGGTTTTCTCCCTGCAGATCCATCACATCACCGATCGTCGCAATGGCGACAAATTCCAGAAAGCGGAAGCTGTGCTCCTTTGGAATACCTGCTTTTGCCTCCATCGTCTGGATCAGTTTCCATGCGACGGCCGCACCGCAGAGGCCCGGAAACGGATAGGAACAGTCTTTCTGTTTCGGATTGACAACCGCGTCCGCCGGCGGCAGGATGTAGCGGCGTTCTCCGTTTTCATCCTCCTCAAACGGAACCTCGTGGTGGTCCGTCACAACAACCGTCATGCCAAGCTCTTTTGCCAGACGGATCTGACTGCCCGCCGCGATGCCGTTGTCACAGGTGACGATCGTGTCCCGCCCCTCATCCGCGGCAAACTGCACAAGATGCTCATTTAAGCCGTATCCGTCTGCAATCCGGTCCGGGATACGCACATCCGCATCGGCACCGAGATCTTTTAATCCGGTCAGCAGAATATACGTTGCCGTAACACCGTCGATGTCGTAGTCCCCGATGATGCGGATCGGCTTTTTCTCCCGGATTTTTTCTGCGATCAGATCTGCCGCGCGCTCCATATCCTTCATCAGCAGCGGATCGTGGAGCTGCTCCAGATCACCGAAGAGATACTCTTCGATCTCTTTCTCCCCGGTCACATCCCGGTTCCGGATCAGGCGGGCGATGACGGGATCGATGCCGAACCGGTCCGCAATTGCCTGGAAATCGGCGCGTTTTGCCGAAACTACCCAGCGTTCTTTCTTCATATGTTCTCCTCTTTCCTGTTAGCAGGAAACGCCGGACTTTTCCGGTCCGGCGTTTCTCTTTTTATGGTTTTTGCTGCTTTTATTTATTTTTTGTCTTATTCTGTACTGCTTTGGACGGCACATATTTGTTTTTTCCAACGTGCTTCATCACATACCACAGGGCACCTGTGATGCAGACAGAAGTGTAAGCTCCGCATACGATACCAACCATCAAAGGTGCTGCAAAGTCGCGGATGGAAGAAACTCCCATCACGAACAGAACAAAGATGGTGATAAAGGTGGTGAGGGAACTGTAAATGCTTCGGGTCAGGGTGTCCGTGATGCAGCGGTCAACCAGGGACTCGATCGGCTCTCTCTTTAACTCCGGCAGATTCTCACGGATACGGTCAAAGATGACGATCGTACTGTTGATGGAATAGCCGAGGATCGTCAGCATACACGCGATAAAGGTGCTGCCGACCGAAATACGGGATACCACATAGAATCCGAATACAATGGCGATATCGTGCATCAGTGCAAGGATGGCACTCGATGCGAAACGGATGTCGCGGAAACGGATCCAGATGTACAACAGCATGCAGACTACAGCGATGATAACTGCTTTCATCGCATTCTGGCTCATTTCTTTACTTACAGTAGAAGAAATGTTGTCGAAAGTGATTTCAGAAGTATCGACACCGAAATTGTCTGCCATTGCCTGGTAAACCTGCTCACGCTCTTCCAGAGTCAGAGAACGTGTTTTGATGATGACATTGTTGCCTCCGACAACCTTTGTCATCTGAATATTGGAATCTTTTGTCACGCCTTCCACAACCGGCTCTACCTCTTTGTCCAGCTCTTCGATGGAGTAATCCTCGTTGAACGGAACGTTGATGGAAGTACCGCCCTTGAAGTCAAGGCCGAAGTTCAGTGCGCTTCCCTTTGTCTGATGCATGAAAATCATGCTGGCCGGAACGGCAAGCAGCAGAATGCAGGAGATCGTGAAGAAGATCTTTCTCTTTTCCACAAATGGAAATCCCTTGCGCTCTTTCTTGGTTCCGTAGTATTTCGCATCCTTCAGTCCCATACCGTACAGGCTGTTGACCAGCAGTCTGGAAACAACCATGGCGCTGAACATGGAAAGAACAATACCAAGAGCAAGTGTCATGGCGAATCCGCGGACACTTCCGCTCGCAAGCGCATACAGAACAGCTGCTGCAATCAGGGTCGTCACGTTTCCGTCCAGGATGGCAGAAGCTGCCTTCTTGAATCCGTCGCGGATTGCCGCATGAACCGTCTTTCCGGCACCGATCTCCTCCTCGATACGGGCATAAATGATAACGTTCGCATCGACCGCCATACCGATCGACAGGATAACACCTGCGATACCAGGCAGGGTCAATGTCAGGTCAAATGCATTTAAAGCAATCAGATTCAGCTCAACATAGATGAGCAGTGCCCATCCGGCAGCAATACCAGGCAGGCGATATACGATTGCAAGGAAAAGGATAATCAGTACAATGCCGATCGCTCCCGCTTTTACGCTGGTGGAAACAGCTGCAGATCCAAGCTGTGCTCCAACGACGCTGGAGTTGATCTCCTCAAGTTTCAGGGAAAGGGAACCGATACGGAGGGTGGATGCCAGGCTGGTTGCTTCATCCCAGTCCATGTTTCCGCCGGAGATGACTGCAGTACCATCGGAAATCACAGCGTTTACACTCGGTACACTGACGAATTTTTCATCATAGTAGATACCGATGCTCTTTCCTGCGCTGTAGGCTTCCTGGGTTGCGTCTGCAAATTTCTGTTTTCCTTCGTCGGTCATTTTCAGCTGAACGACGCTCTCGGTTGCTTTTGTGGTGGAGTTCTGCTGATGCATGGCTTCTGCGCTCTCCACATCTTTACCGGTCAGAACGACGGAGCCGTCCTCCTCGAGCTCTTCGATAGTTTTTCCGTTCAGAACGTACTCGCCGGTCGAGCTGTCGTAGGTGTAGTTTTCTGTTCCGTCATCGTTGGTCTGTTTGATGAAATACAGGCTTCCCGGTTTACCCATCTCTTCCAGAATGGTGGTTGCATCGGTTGCACCCGGGATTTCAATGGTGATACGGTTGTCGCCCTGCAGATATACCTGTGCCTCTTCGCTGTACTGCTGCGCACGCTGTTCCAGCTTGTAGCGGGTATCTGACATTTCTTCGTCTGTCGGGTTGTCCTTTACGGCCTGATAGGTAATGCTGACACCGCCGGACAGATCCAGACCCAGGTTGATGTTCTTCATCGAACCGGTTCCGGTAGGACCCCATCCTTTGATCATCGTCCATCCAAGAAGCACTGTTACAATGGCTGCCAGGACGAGTGCGATGATACTCTGTTTCTTCTTCATCATGTCGCGATTTTCCTCTTTTCTTTAATCTTCGGCCAGAGCTGCCTTTATCATCAATGCACACTCGATCCGTTTCTGCTGCATCTTGCATCCGATCTCGTAAACATCGTTGATCTTACCTGTGAAATTGTAGGAGTTTGCCGCGCATCCGCCGCTGCAGTAGAACCGTGCAAAGCACTGGCTGCACTCCTTCTTGGAATAAACGTTGCATTTTTTGAATTCGTTGACAGTTTCTGTCTTTTTCACGCCTTCGTAAACATTTCCGAGGCAGAAATCTTCCTGTCCTACGAACTGGTGGCACGGATAGAAATCGCCCCACGGTGTTACCGCAAGGTACTCGGTTCCGGAACCGCAGCCGGAAAGACGTTTATAAACACATGGTCCGCCGGTCAGATCGATCATAAAGTGGAAGAAATTGAAGCCTCTTCCCTCTTTTTCTCTCTTGATCATCTCTCTTGCCAGAATGTCGTACTGTTCGAAGATCACCGGAAGGTCTTCCTCACGGATCGCATAGTCCTCGGTCGGAGGCGCTACAACAGGCTCAACCGAGATCTGCTTGAAGCCGAGGTCTGCCAGATGGAGAACATCAGCTGCAAAGTCTGTGTTGTAATGCGTGAAGGTTCCGCGCACATAGTATTTATCCTGATGACGAAGCTCAGCGAATTTCTGGAATTTCGGCACGATCAGATCGTAGCTTCCGGCACCTTTGCGGAACGGACGCATGTGATCGTGAACTTCTTTTCTTCCGTCGATACTTAATACGACGTTGCCCATCTCTTTATTGCAGAACTCCATGACCTCGTCGTTTAAGAGAACACCGTTGGTGGTCAGGGTGAAACGGAAGTTCTTGTTATGTAACTTCTCCTGTTCTCTTCCGTAGGCTACGAGCTGTTTTACAACATCCCAGTTCATCAGCGGTTCACCGCCGAAGAAATCTACCTCGAGGTTTCTTCTGCTGCCGGAGTTTGCGATCAGGAAATCAAGCGCTTTTTTGCCGACTTCCAGGGACATCAGTGCACGTCTTCCGTGATACTCGCCCTCTTCTGCGAAGCAGTAACGACAGGCAAGGTTGCAGTCGTGTGCAATGTGGAGGCAGAGTGCTTTTACGACGGTCGGACGGTTGGAAAACTGATCAATTGCGTTTTCGTAAATGTCTTTTGTAAAGAGCATGCCGTTATCTGTAAGTTCCTGAATTTCTTCTCTGGCTTCGGTGATGTCCTGCTCGGCATATTTACTGCTAAGCGCCTCTGCTGCCTCTTCTGCATTTTTTCCTTCGTTCATGCAGGAAAGGACATCGTATACGCAGTCATCCACAACATGGACGGAGCCGCTGTTGACGTCCAGCACCATGTTGAAGCCATTGCTTTTATATAAATGTATCACTGTGGTATTCCTTTCTATAACTCTCTCTTTTTTTGATGTGCCTGGCAAAAAGAATGTTCCCAAATCCGGCGAAACCGGTTCTGGGAACACCTTTTACTCGTCCTTATGGATTACTTTTACTTATGCTCGCAGCTCTGGTTGCCTACGGTGCAAGAAGTCTTACATGCGGACTGGCAGGATGTCTGGCACTCACCGCATCCACCTTTTTTTACAGTGTTCTGTAAGCTTTTTGTATTTAAAGTTTTGATGTGTTTCATGGCACATTCCTCCTTCATTGTAGTTGACGCGCGACTTTTTTATAGTCTTCGGCCATTAGCTCTTCCCATTATAGCATAGGTTTTTCAAATTTAAAAGTCTGTTTTTTGAAAAAATGTTCTGTTTTGTCCGCTTTTATCTGCCGTGTGCCGTCATTCCGCCTGCCATTCCGCCGACGGCACAGACTGCTGCCGCCCACAGAAGTCTTCCGGCTCCGGCAAATCCGCCCGGCAGGAAGACTGCGGAGACGATGATCAGAATGGCAAAATACACGATTCCAAAGCAGATGCCCCAGAGAAACCGCCGTTTTCCCGCCATGTTTCCTGCCATTCTTCCGCCGGAAAAGCTTGATGCCAGATAGATCACCACAATGCCCGCCTGCACCCAGCTTTCCTTCCAGGAAAATTTCCAGAGCAGGAAAGACAGCAGCAAAAGAAGAAGCACCGAGATCAGATAGGAAACGAGAAGAGCCTTCAGCCAGCTGATCCCGCTGCCCGCACCCACCGCCCATGTTTTCTTTTCTTCCATAAGAAAAAGCCCTCCCATACTGTAAATGTATGGAATGGCTTTTCCGGATATGCCTGTTTCTTTATTTTTCGTCAAACGGATGATTCTTTTTGAATTCCAGCCATGCGGCCATGCTCTTTGCGCGTTTCGCCTGCATCTGAAGGAATGCCATGCAGAACATAACGGCTGCAGAAAGTGCGGAGCTGATCGCCAGCGGAAGCACCATCGTCTCATCGCCGGTGTTGACCGGGATGCTGCGGATGCTTACAGTGGTCTGTGTCTTCTTCTGCGGAATCTTTGTGCTTCCGGTATTGGAATTGGAAGAGCTGTTGTTACTGCTGCTCTTCGACGGTGTGGCTGTCGGAGTCGGAGTGGATGTCTTATTCGTTCCGTAGTTGTCCGGTCCTACAAGGATCGTTCCTGCGGCACGCAGCGTACTTACGTCATCGGCTGCACTTGCTGTCATTTCACCTGCACTCAGGTTGGATTTCTGCTCTGCAGCTGCAAGCAGTTCATGCTCGCCTTCGTCCGCCGTCTCAGCTTCTGCTGTTTCCGTCTGCTCCTCTGATACAAGGCTTCTGGACAGACTTACTGCCACCGGCTGGATCAAAAGAGAGACATTGGAGATCAGATAGCCGTCTTCTGTGCTGTCCGTACCGGATGGATTGGAAATTTCATCGAAATTTTTTACGGTTTCGTTTTCTTTCTGAATTTCATCTTTTACAAGGTCATCCAGATTTTCATCCTGTTTCCACTGGTCCGATGATGCATCATTTCCCGTTCCGTTCTGGTTATCCTGGTTTGTATCGTCCTGGTTTGTATCATCTGCTGCAGGATCGTCTTTTGCTGTATCATCCGGGGCAGGTGTCACGGTTGGATCTTCTGCCGGAGTTTCCGGATTCTCCGGATTTTCACTGTCATCGGTATTCTCGCCCGGTGCTGTCGTCGGAGTTACTTCCGGCGTTACGGTCGGTTCCGCATCCGGTGTCGGCGCTGCCGTTGGTGTATCCCCTGTATCTTCTCCGTTGTCCGCATCCGGTGTCGGAGTTGCCGTTGGTTCCTCCGCCGGCGTTACGGTCGGCTCTGCGTCCGGGGTCACCGTTGGTTCTGCGGTCGGCTCTGCATCCGGCGTTTCCGTCGGACCCGGAGTTGGTGTTACGGTATCTTCTGCCGCATCCGGTGCCGGAGACTCGCCTGGCGCAAGCGTTGGTGTTTCCGAAACCGTTTCTTTTGCTTTTTCTGCTGCCAGAACAGCCTCATATCCGGCTTCTGTCACCACGATTTCATCTGCCGCAAAAACGGTATCTGTTACTCTTCCCCTGAAGTCTGTTTTCTGCTGTTTCTTTCGATACGTTTCCAGCTCTTTTTCATCCATTCCGACGAATACCAGATATTTTTCTGCTGCTTCCTCCGCTGCCGTTTTGCTGGTATCTGCAGCAGTGTTTTTTTCGGTTGTTTTCCCGTCCGCCTGCAGTTCTGCCGCTGCAACTGCAAGAAGCTCCTGTGCTTTTTCCACGGTTTTTACTGCTGTCTCTGCCGTTGTACCGTCTGCCGTATCATCGCCGGTTTTCAGATTCACATAAACGGCTGCCCGTTTTGTCTCTGTACCGTTCTCCGTTCCGGAGACAGTTTCGTTCTGTACTGCGCTTTTTTCCGTTCCTGCCGATGCGCTGGCACGGAGCGGAACTGCATCGGAAAATACCAGTGTGCCCGCAAGGACAGCACCCATCACTTTCCATGCCTGTTTTTTCTTCATTGCGTTTCTCCTTATGTTCTCTTGGTCTATCTTAAAAAAATCTGTCTTTTTGTGTCATAATTTCGCATTACAGCATTATAGCACAAGAAAGAATCCCGCGCAAGGCTGAAGTCGCCTTGAAACGCGGGATTCGTGAATCACTTTCTTACGCAGTGAAACAGCAAGTGTTTCACTGCTGGGTGAACAGTAACGCGGGATTCTCATCTGCTTTTATCGCTTTTTAGTTTGTTTCCATTCTCGTTGTCGTGAGCTGATCCGGG
Organism: Blautia sp. AM23-13AC; assembly: GCF_003435675.1. NCBI lineage: Bacteria > Bacillati > Bacillota > Clostridia > Lachnospirales > Lachnospiraceae > Blautia > Blautia sp. AM23-13AC. The sequence continues at coordinate 190,727 of NZ_QTUL01000002.1, forward strand.
GATAAATTCAGGATTTCCATAAACTCATCACCTGTGATTGTCTCTTTCTCATACAGATATTTTGCCAGCTCGTGGAGTTTCGGCATGTTATCTTTTAAGAGCTGCTCTGCTTTGTCGTACTGTTTTCTGACTGCTGCAACAACCTTCTCATCAATCTGTGCTGCTGTCGATTCGGAGCATGCCAGGGAAGTGTCACCGCCGAGGTACTGGTTCGTTACCGTCTCAAATGCAACCATACCAAATTCCTCGTTCATACCGAAGCGGGTGATCATGGCTCTTGCCACCTTCGTTGCCTGCTCGATATCGTTCGAAGCACCTGTCGTGATGGAATGGAACACCAGATCCTCTGCCACACGGCCGCCGGTCAGGGTTGCAATTTTATTTTCCAGCTCTTCACGGCTCATCAGATTATGCTCATCTTCATCCACCTGCATCGTATAGCCTAGGGCGCCGGACGTACGCGGGATAATGGTGATCTTCGTAACTGGAGCGGAATGGCTCTGCAGTGCTGCGACGAGTGCATGGCCGACCTCGTGGTAGGAAACGATCAGTTTCTCTTTGTCGGTCATGATCTTATTCTTCTTCTGGTATCCGGCGATGACAACCTCAACGCTCTCCTCCAGATCCGCCTGGGTGACGAATTTTCTTCCATCACGGACGGCACGGAGTGCTGCCTCGTTGATCATATTGGCAAGTTCTGCACCAGAAGCACCGGATGCCATACGTGCGATCGCATTGTAATCGACATTGTCGCCCACGCGGATGTTTTTCGCATGGACTTTCAGGATTTCCTCACGGCCTTTTAAGTCAGGCAGTTCAACCGGCACACGGCGGTCGAAACGGCCCGGACGAAGAAGTGCCGGGTCCAGGGAATCCGGACGGTTCGTCGCTGCCAGAATGACAACGCCTTTCTTTCCATCGAATCCATCCATCTCGGCAAGCAGCTGGTTCAGGGTCTGCTCACGCTCGTCGTTTCCGGAGAATCCGCCGCCGTCACGTTTTTTGCCGACGGTATCGATCTCATCGATAAAGACGATACACGGTGCTTTCTCATTTGCCTGCTGGAACAGGTCACGCACCTTCGCAGCTCCCATGCCGACGAACATCTCGACGAACTCGGAGCCGGAGATGGAGAAGAACGGAACGTTTGCCTCACCGGCTACTGCCTTTGCAAGCAGCGTTTTACCGGTTCCTGGAGGGCCGACAAGCAGTGCTCCTTTCGGCATTTTTGCACCAATTTCTTCATATTTTTTGGGATTATGCAGGAAGTCAACAATCTCCTGTAAAATTTCTTTTGCCTCATCCTCTCCGGCAACATCTGCAAATTTAATGCCGGTTTCGGACTGTACATAAACCTTGGCGTTGCTCTTTCCAAAGCTCATCGCATTTCCCATGCCGCCCATCATCTTGCTCGTCATGCGTTTCATCAGCCACTGTCCGAGCGCAACCATCACAACGATCGGTATTACCCATGTTAAAAGAAATTCCATGAGTGGCGACATCTGCTCTATGATCGGCGTTCCGAATTCGGTAATACCTGCCTCATATAAACGATCTACCAGCTTGTAATCATTCATCACACCCGTCTTATAATAATTCGCCGGGCTTGATTTGTCGCTGAAAATAATCTCATTTGACTGGATCTGGACTTCGCTGATTTCGTTGTTATCTACCATCTGCAAAAATTTTCCGTAATCAACTTCTGTTACTTTGGGCTCGAGAAGTCTCGGGAAAAGCAGAAGATTTAACAGCAGAATGACGATCAGCGCAATTACATAATAAAAAATTATGGGTTTTTTCGGTTTTTGCACCTGCTTCATCTGTATCCCCTCCTGTTTCTTGATTTTCTTTCTTTTTTAGTAGCATAAACTTTTCTTTCGCTAAAATCAATCAAATTCTGACATTTCATGAAACTTTTATACTTTTTTATATTTTCGCTATAGAAAGGTAAGTTTCTTGCTTTTCCATCTGTTTTCGGCTATACTTGCGAAAGACTGGGAAAGTCTCTTTTTGAAATTTTGCCCCGAAATGACAGGGTTCATTCGATAAAAAAGCTATAGAAACGGAGGTTTTGTGTATGGGACACAGGTTTACATATGTGGTTTTGCCGGAGGAGGAACGGGAAAATCTGACTGTGGAATGGTTTCTCCGCCGGCATGGATATTCGCGCCATATTATTACGGGCTTAAAACGCACAGAGGACGGCATTTTCCAAAACGGCGTCCGCGCCTGGACGAGCCAGGCCGTGCACGCCGGGGATGTGATCGAAACGCACCTTGTCGAAACAGAACCCTCCGACGGAATTCTGCCGCGGCCGGTTCCGTTTTCGGTTGTGTATGAGGATGACGACATCCTCGTTGTGGATAAACCCGCTGATACGCCGATTCATCCGTCGATTGGAAATTATGAAAATACGCTGGCAAACGGCATTGCATGGTATTTTGAACAGAAAGGTGAACCCTTCGTCTACCGCTGCATCAACCGCCTCGACCGCGACACCACCGGCCTTATCGTGCTCGCCAAGCACGCCTTAAGCGCCGCCGTCCTCTCCCAGGCCATGCGCTCCCGCGAAATCCACCGCACGTATCAGGCCTTCGCCCTCGGCGAAACCGCTGCATCCGGCACCATCGACGCCCCGATCGCCCGCCTCAACGGCTCCCTCATCCAGCGCACCGTCGACTTTGCCTCCGGCGAGCGCTCCGTAACCCATTACCGCACCCTCGCGCACTGCTCCGTTTTCTCCCACCTCGAACTCAATCTCGAAACCGGCCGCACCCACCAGATCCGCGTCCACATGGCTTACATCGGCCATCCGCTGCTCGGCGATACCCTCTACAACAAAACTCCCGGCACTTTCCCCCGCCAGGCACTTCACTCTGCATCGCTCTCCTTCGTCCATCCGATCACCGGAGAACCCTTAAACTTCCACGCACCACTGCCGGAAGATATGCAAAACCTGCTGACATAAACCAACCCCCGTGAGTTGCCGCTCACGGGGGTTTTGTTGTCCCTGATGGAACTGTCATGTCTTTTTGCCGGTGACATTGTATCATACACAAAATTTAGTTTCAATCATCATTTTCATACAGTTCTGATTCTCGGTACTTCATCGATATGCAAATATTTGCTGATGCATTTCACAATCACATCATGATCCGAAACCTGTCCCATGCCGGACACTGCTACGGTTGCCACAACGCCGACTTCTTCCACGCAGATCGGAAAACCTCCGCCCAGCATTGCGTATTCCTTCGGGTCCAGTACCATCTGTTTTACGCTCTCCGGCGCATTCGTCGCTGCCATGTAGAGCTGCAGCGAACTCCGCTCCGTCAGAAGCACCGAATTGCTCTTCCGTCTCATCAGCTCCACATTGTGCGGCGTAATGCCGTTATCACAATACTGGAATACAACTTCCCCGTTGCTTCTGCGGATCATGATGCCAACCTGTGCTCCGCGCCGTCTTGCCTCCATCAGGATCATCGTTCCCAGTTCCCATGCGTCTGCATTTGTAAAATGCGTAAACTGCAGAATATCCTCCTGCATATCGAGCACTTTCATCAGTTCATCCATTGTCATTGTCATACTTTTGCCCCGTCCTTTCTGCCATTTTATATTTTTTTAGCTTTTTGCCCCTCGTTTTCTGACTTTCAGTTTATCATTTTCCCAAATTCAAGTCAAGCCAGCCACCCCCGGCATTGGCTAACACGATATCACCGAAAAGCAAAAATTCCACGCCGCAGAAGTTCCCTCCCACAGCATGGAATTTCTCATTTTTATTTTTCTACCATAATACACTTCCGCGGGCAGTTCTCCGCGCAGAGGCCGCAGCCCGTACATTTTGCCGGGTCGATCTCCGCGCGCTGGTCCACAACGTGAATTGCATCCGACGGGCAGTTCTTCTCGCACTTCTTACATCCGATACAGCCGATCTCACACGCTGCCATCACCGCCTTGCCCTTCTCGGTTGAGCGGCATTTCACCGTGATCCTCTGCTCATACGGAATCAGGTCGATCAGATTTCTCGGACAGGCCTTCACGCAGGCACCGCATGCCTTGCACGCTTCGCCGTCCACAACGGCAATGCCGTTTTCAATATGGATCGCATCAAACTTACATGCCTTCACGCAGTTTCCAAAACCAAGACATCCGTTTCCGCAGCTCTTCGGACCGCCGCCCGGTACAAAACCAGCGTAGGAGCAGTCCCTTGCACCCGTGTATTCATACTTGTTCTTTGCCACGTCACACGTACCGGCGCACCGTACCACTGCTTTTCTGCGCTCCTGTGCTCCGGCTTCCTGTCCCATAATGGCACCGATCGCTGCCGCAACCGGCGCTCCGCCGACCGGACAGACCGAAATCGGGGCTTCACCCTTTACCACTGCAGCCGCCGCTCCGTCACAGCCCGGGTAACCGCAGCCGCCGCAGTTGTTGCCCGGCAGCGCTTCACGGACCTTCGTCTCGCGCTCGTCCACTTCCACATAAAACTTCTTTCCGGCAATTCCAAGGAGAATACCAATCAAAAGGCCGGTTCCACCCACCATCAGGGTGGCTGCTAAAATACCATTCATCTCTTCATCCCTCCTAGATCATTCCGGAAAATCCCATAAATGCCATTGACATCAGCATAGCCGTAAGAAGAACGATCGGCATTCCTTTGAATGACTCCGGGATATCGTTGTACTCCATCTTTTCCCGCAGGCCGGCCATCAGCACCATGGCAATTGTAAAGCCGATTGCGGTTGCCAGACCGTAAACCGTACCCTGCAGAATCGTGTAATCCTTCTGTACGTTGATGAGTGCCACACCGAGTACCGCGCAGTTTGTTGTAATCAGCGGAAGGTAAACGCCGAGCGCTCGGTACAGAGACGGAATCGTCTTTTTCAGGAACATCTCAACGAGCTGTACCAGCGCCGCGATGACAAGAATGAAAACGATCGTTTTCAGATAATCAAGTTCTGCCGGTGCCAGGATAAATTTGTAAATCAGACTTGTCACAAATGAAGAAATCGTGAGGACAAAAATAACCGCTCCGCCCATGCCGGCCGCCGTATCCATCTTTTTGGAAACACCGAGGAAAGCACAGATGCCGAGGAACTGGCTTAAGACAACGTTATTGACCAGCGCAGCACCGATGGCAATCAAAATCAGTTCTTTCATTTCGCTTCCTCCTTTCCTTTCACAGCCTGGCAGTATGCCTTATTGGCGCATGCCATACAGCCGGTCTCTTCTGCCGGGACTGCCGGTTTTCCGGTTTTCTCTGACTTCTGGCGTTTGATGCGGTTCTGCACCGCAACGAGCATTGCCAGCACAAGGAATGCACCCGGCGCCATGATGAAGATGTTGACCGGCTCGTAAGCACTCGGCATTACCTGAATACCGAACAGGGTTCCGGCTCCGATCAGCTCACGGAACATACCGATCAGGGTCAGGCCGACGGTAAATCCAAGGCCCATGCCGATACCATCAAATAAAGACGGGATCGGACCATGTTTTCCAGCATATGCCTCGGCGCGTCCCAGGATGATACAGTTTACAACGATCAGCGGGATGTAGATGCCAAGGGCGGAATAGAGTGCCGGAATAAAACCTTCCATCAAAAATTCCACGATGGTTACAAACGATGCCACAACAACGATGTATGCTGGCATACGCACGCCGTCCGGGATGATTTTCCGAAGCAGGGAAATCATCAGGTTGGAGGCGGTCAGGATGACCATCGTCGCAAGGCCCATGCCGATACCGTTCTTTGCAGAAGTGGTAACCGCAAGCGTCGGACACATACCCAGCATCATGACGAAGGTCGGGTTTTCTTTTATGATACCATTATAAAGCCGTTCCAGCGGCGTATCTTTTCTCATGAGTTCCCTCCCTCTCCGGAAAGCAGACCGGATTCGTTGCAGTAGTTAAAACAGCAGATTCCTGCATTGACACCGTTTGTTACAGCGTTCGTTGTCAGAGTTGCTCCGCTCAGCGCATCGATTTCATCATCCGCGGATGCGCCGGATTTTGTGTAGGAGAATGCTTCTACGTTTTTATCCTTGAACTGATTCTTGAAATCGTCTGTGTCGGCACGCATACCAAGGCCGGCCGTCTCGGAAAGTGACAGGAAAGAGATTCCTTTTGTCGTTCCGTCCGATGCAATTCCCATCGAGAACTGCATGCCGCCGCCATAGCCTTCGGTTGTGGAGATGATCTCAACCAGGCCGATCGTCGCGCCGGATGCGTCTTTTGCAAGCAGCAGTTCGTCAATCGTCTGTGCTTCAAAACCGTGGCCGATCAGTGCTGCCGTAAGCTCTGCCTGTTCTGCATCGCTCATTGTTACTTCTTCAAAGGAAGCTGCCTCCGGGAATACGTTCTGACAGGATTCCTGTTTTTCTTTTTCCTGCTGTTTCTGGATCGGCTCTAAGGTTACCTGGTGGGCCGCACCGAGAAGCAGGCCGGCGATCAGCGTAATCGCCGCAAGAATCAGTGCGTTTTTTATAATTTTGTTCATGCTTTTTTCTTGCCTCCTCTTCCGAATCCAACCGGCACGGTCACGCGCTCAATAAGCGGAACCAGAAGGTTGGTAAAGATGATGGCATAGGAAACGCCCTCTGCCGAATTTCCAAAGATACGGAATACACCGGTCAGAAGTCCTAAAATGACCGCGTAGATATACTGTCCCTTCTTTGTGATCGGACGGGTAACGTAATCGGTTGCCATGAACCATGCGCCGAGCATCAGACCACCGCCAAAAAGATGCGCGCCAAGGAAGTTGATATCAAAACCGTGGCCGCCGAAAATCAGGGCAAATAAAAGCTCTGTTCCGATGTAGATGAGCGGAATATTGAGGTCAATCACATGAATGCAGACAAGGAAAATGCCGCCAATCAGAAGGGCCAGTGCGGAAGTCTCACCGATCGTTCCGGCCGTATTCCCAAGGAACATGGACAGCAGATTCACCTGCTCTCCTGCTTTTGCTGCGGCAAGCGGTGTCGCACCGGATACGGTATCCACAAGATGTGCGGCTGCCGGGGCAGCGAAGTTGGTCATATGACCCGGGAAGGAAATCAAAAGGAAGCATCTTCCTGCAAGCGCCGGGTTCATAATGTTCTGGCCAAGACCGCCGAAAAGCTGTTTTACGACGAGAATTGCAAACACACCGCCGATCACCGGCATCCAAAGAGGCGCCTGCACCGGCATGTTCATGGCCAGCAGAAGGCCGGTTACCAGTGCACTGCCGTCGGCAATCGTCACCGGTTTCTTCATTCCTTTTTCATACAGATATTCCGTCAGGGGACAGACTGCCATCGAAATCGCAATCAAAAGCAGTGCCCGAAGGCCGAAATTCCAGACTCCCACGCAGGCTGCCGGGGCAAGGGCAAGCAGGACGGCAAACATGATTTTGTCTGTCGTCACCTTGGACCGCGCGTGTGGGGAAGATGATACGTGTAATAATCCATTCATATGTAAGATCCCCCTATTTCTTCTTTCTCTTTGCCAGAAGCACTTTACGCATTGAGCTGATTTCCTGCGTCAGCGGACGTCTTGCCGGGCAGATAAAGGAACAACAGCCACATTCACAGCACTCCATTCCGCCGTATTTCAGGAACTTCTCTTTCTCTCCGTGCTCCGCAAAAACGGAAAGGCGGGCCGGAAGAATCTGACCCGGACAGACGGAAACGCAGCGTCCGCAGTTGATGCAGGCAGATGGTGCCAGCGCAGATACTTCATCCTCGGTGAGGCAGGTCAGTGCAGATGTTGTCTTGGTTACAGGAACCTCCATTATAAACAGGGCTTTTCCCATCATCGGACCGCCGCAGATGATCTTGGATGCCTCGTTTTTCAGACCACCTGCCTGCTCTAAAAGTTCGGATAAGAGCATGCCGACCGGCACTTCAAAGTTGCACGGATTCTGTACGGCATCTCCTGTCACGGTAACGATACGGCTCATCAGCGGTTCGCCGAAGCGGACTGCCTGGTAAATAGCGGTCACGGTATCGATGTTATCCACGATACAGCCCGCGTCCGCCGGCAGCATGGAGGAATTTACCTTTCGCCCCGTTGCTGCATAGATCAGCATACGCTCGGCACCCTGCGGGTATTTCGTTTTAAGTTCCAGAACCTCAATGTTATCCTCCGGAAGCAGCAGCTCACGGAACTTCACGATACAGTCCGGTTTGTTGTCTTCAATGCAGATGACTCCCTTTGCCCTCGGGAACATATGCAGCATAATTTTTAAACCTCCGATCACCTTTTCCGGCTTCTCGATCATTCTGCGGTAGTCGCTTGTCAGATATGGTTCGCACTCGGCACCGTTGACAAGAATGTGGTCAATCGCTGACGGATCTTTCGGTGATACCTTGACGTGTGTCGGGAAACCCGCACCTCCCATTCCGACGATTCCGGCTTCTTTGATCTTCTTCCGGATCGTATCTGCGTCGAGTTTTTCCCAATGAGGGCACTCCTCAAATGCTTCTTTTTCATACATCCCATCGTTCTCCACAACGATGCAGTCCACCGGAGAACCGGCCGCGGAAACTTTTTTCTCAATTCCTTTTACCATGCCGGAAACCGATGCGTAAACAGGAGCCGAAACAAATCCTCCCGCTTCTGCGATTTTCTGTCCCGCTTTTACATGGTCGCCTTTTTGTACGGTCGGCACAGCAGGCGCTCCGATGTGCTGTGACACTGCGTAATACAATAAGTTGCCCGGCTGCGCTTTGACAATCGGTTTGTCCTTGGAGAGCTCTTTTCCCTCGTACGGGTGAACGCCGCCATGAAAAGTATTTCTTTTCTTCTGAAACATGCTTTTCACCTCATCCTTTCTCTTTTCTATGCTGCATTTATCAATTCACAGCCTTTTTTCGGTTTTTTATGCAAAAAAGGCTGGTGCATTGCCCTGATTATTTCGGTTATTCATATCGGACTTCTTTTAACAGGAGTCCGCATGCCGGTGCAAGAAAACCCGCACTTTCGCGATTTTTTGCTTTGAGAAGCTCCATCATTGATGCGATATCCCGTTTTCCCATCCCGGCCTCCACAAGTGTTCCGGTCAGGATCCGCACCATGTGGTACAGAAAACCGGTTCCGGTATAGGAAATGATAAGAATCCCGTCTTTCTCGCAGAAATCAATTCCGGTAATCGTCCGTACTGTCGATTTTTTCATACGTTTGTTGGCACAGAAGCTCCTGAAATCATACGTTCCGATAAACGCTTTCGATGCTTCTTTCATTTTTTCCACATCGAGCGGTGCTTCCGGAAAATACACGTATTTCCGCTCGAAAACATGCTTTCTGCCATCGATCACGATACGGTATTCGTATGTTTTGTCCACCGCATTCAGACGGCTGTGGAAGCGCTCCGGCATCCGCGCGAGGCTGGTGACTTCGATGTCTTCCGGCAGATAATGGTTGATTGTCTGCAGAAGTTCTTCATCGGATAGATCCGTATGGAACTTTGCATTTGCGACCTGTCCCGCCGCATGGACGCCGGCATCGGTTCTGCCCGCGCCGTGGATCTCCACCGGCTCTCCTGCGATTCTGGACAGCAGCGTTTCGAGCTTGCCCTGAATCGTGTTGTCCGTATTTCCCTGCTTCTGCCAGCCGTTATAGCGCGTGCCATCGTACTGCAGGATCATTTTATAATTCATCTTTTTCTCCTTTCCAAAGTGGCCGCTTATCATTCGGCATCCATGCTTTTCTCAATCAAAAAGCTCCGTAACGCTGGACTTCGCGCCAGATTTGCTTCAAACAGCACCACTTCTGCTCCGCCCGGAAAGCTGTTCTGTAAAAATTCAGCGGCACGGCGGATCTGCAGTTTCACATTCTTTACTTCCTTCTCCACTTTTTCCTGTTCCAGTTCACATACCGTTTCAAAAAGCTCTTTCATCTGATCTGAATCGGTTTTGCGACATTTTTTAGCGGTCTCCTCGAGTTTTTTTAACTTTTTCAAGACCCGCGCATTCGTTTCTTCCTCGCCCTTTTTCAGCAGTCCCTGCTGTTTGCACACTGCAAATCCCTGCTCTTTCTGTTGTAGCCAGGATGCGTATGTCTCATCTTTTTTCTGCCTGCAAAGCCCGGTAAACTGGCGAAAGCACTCGGAGAGCTCCTTTGCCGTATGCTCCTGCTTCTGGCAGCCGGATGCCTCTTTCTGAAGTGCCGCATGAAACAGAGACAGCAGTACAGATCGCTCTTCTGCGGAACCATTTGCCGCCATCTTCTGTTTTTCTGCCATGATTTTTCCGGAAAATGCACCGGTCAGAATCTCCTCTACACCGTAATCCTGTCCATATTTTTCGTAAATCCTGTAGTACGAGCTGAATTCCTCCGTCGTCTTTTCTTCCTGCAAATATTGTCCGATCAGTGCTTCGTCGACCGGAAAATGCAGGATTTCATAACTTTTCAGCACTGCCGACAAATCCTCCCAGCCGCGTGCTGTCACAAAACGCTTCTCATCCGCTTCCTGCGAAACAGAATAAAAATGGTCACTGTGTGCCATAAGGTACGTTGTCACGGCGCTGTGGATCTGATTTTTCTCTGCATAGGAAAGCCACACGGAAAGCTCGGGAACCACCTCGATCTTCCGCACACGGTCGAGCGTTGCCACATCAAATTCCCGCACAGATTTATTATATTCCGGCGGATTTCCGGCGGCCACGATCAGCCAGTCATCCGGGATGTGCTGATTGCCGAATTTTTTGTCCTGCAAAAGCTGCAGCATTACCGGAGCGAGGGTCTCGGAGACGCAGTTAATTTCATCGAGAAAGAGGATACCCCGCTTCTTTCCGGTCTGCTCCATGCAGTCATAGATCGAGGCGATGATCTCGCTCATCGTGTATTCCGTTGTATGTACCGTTTTCCCTTCGATTTCACGTTTGCAGATCTCCGGAAGGCCCATGGCACTCTGACGCGTATGGTGTGTCATCGTGTAGGCGACAAGCCCCACACCGCACTCTTCTGCGATCTGCTCCATAATTGCCGTTTTTCCGATGCCCGGCGGGCCGATCAGGAGAATGGGACGCTGCTGCCGGAGGGGAACCAGTGGAAAACCAATTTCATCTCTTGCAAAGTATGCGCGCAGGGCTGTTTCAATTGTCTCTTTTGCTTCTTGTATGTTCATATGATCTCTCTTATCTTATGCACTCTTTATGTACTCTCGAAATCTTTCTGTGTTTGATTTTGCGAGATGCTTTTTTGTCAGTTTTGTTCAAAGAGTACATTCTTCTGTCAGCAGTTTTTTTGCCCATTTTGGGACAAGATTCATTTTTTCGGTCTGTCTGACAAAGACAAATGCCGTCTCGTAATCGGGCTTTTGTTCGGGATAAATTCCGTCTCCGTCGGTAAAATAGATCAACGCTTTTAAGTTTCGGAATACATGCTGTTTCCGCAACTCTTCCACTTTCTGAAAGACAGGACGGAAATCGGTTCCGCCTCGGCCCTTGATGATAATTGTTTCACGGTAAGCTTCCCATTCTTTCGGTGAATGGATCATCGTGACATCCTGCACGAAGCTGTCGCACTGGATCAGGCAGACGTTCCATCGGGAAAAGAAGTTTTCTTTTTCTTCAAGAATGCTGCGCGTCTCACCAAGGAACTTTGCTACAATTTCTTTTTTGCACGAACCGGATGTGTCGATCGCGATAACCAGCTCTTCGAGACGGTTTCCCTCGCGCGTCTCCGGCGGCTCGATGAAAGGGAAATTTCCGTAATACATAAGCCCATAATGGTAAGCGACTGGATCGAAGCTGTCGAGATCCAGCTCCATTTCCTCGCGGGTAACGGTAAAGCGTTTCAGGAAGCGGCGGTAATCGTACGCTCTTTTTTCGATCCCGGACAGGGTTTCTTTTTTTCCACCACGGTTCTGGCCTCGCCGCAGGCCGCCGGTGCCGTAGTTTTCCGCCAACTTGCGGGAAGCACGTTTCCAGACTGATTGAAAAGACTCGATAAGTTCCGGTTCTTTTCCCGGCACCAGCCATGAAACCGGAGACTGTTTTTCTTTTTCCGGCATCAGCCATGAAACCGGGGGCTGTTCTTTTTTTTCCGGCTCCGGTGTTTCTTTCCCAAACCGGCGGATGCATTCCAGCAGCAGGTGCTGATAGCCTTCCTTGAGGAACGATGAATTTTCGGCACACATGCAGAGTACAAAATCGGAGTTAAAATATATCGTATGACCGTCGGATGTGATGGCTTTTGTCCTGTCGGATGGCTGATGCTGAAAGAAAAGAATCGCTTCACCAAGTTCCGGGTACAGCCAGCAGAGGTTTTTGCGGGCTTCTTCGAAAAGCCGGAGCGCCAGCGCTTCTTTTTCTTTTGTGGGCTTTTCTTTTTGAAACGCAGCTTCTGTTTTTCTGCTTTCCGTATTCTCCTGCATCGGATCCTGTGAGCTCCGGTTCAGGAGAATGCGGAAGGCCTGCCATTTCTGCTGGTCGGCAGCAAGGTTGAGAAAACGTTTTCGGTCTGCATCGGACAGCCATCCGGTCTGCAGAATACGTTCCAGCTTTGAAAAATCATCCTCACGAATCAGCATTTCGACAGCGGGACGGATGCGTTTCCGCAGGTATGCGGTATATGCGGCTCGCTGTTCTTCCGGAAGATCCTGCAATTCACAAAAGCCGGAAAGTGCAGCCCGGAGGCGCTGCTGTTCGGATGTCGTCGTTCTGAAACTACTCCAGTCATCCATTTTATTCACTCCCTTACTCGTCGCGTTTTCTCACTTGCACTCAATCTTACGCTGCCGCGTAAGCGACATTCGTCGTTCGCCAACTGAAAATAAATTTTCGTTTGACTCACTTGCACTCAATCTTACGCTGCCGCGTAAGCGACATTCGTCGTTCGTCAAATGAAAATAAATTTTCATTTGACTCACTTGCACTCATTATATCGTCATTTTTGAGCATTGACAATGTTGGATCGTGTTATTTTTTTCACACTTTTACCATATTTTTATGATATACTTGATATTATAAAATACGATTGCAGTCGTAAAAGTGCAAAGGAGATCCTTTTTATGAACAAAGAAAACAGAAAAGCTGCCAAGGAACGGCGTGCCAAAGAGCGGGAGCACGAAGCGAAAGTAGCGCATTACAAAAAGATCTGGAGCTGGGCCGGACCGGCTCTGATTGTCGTTGTGATCGTCGGCCTTATTATTGCCAGCGTACTCGATTCCAAACGACTCTCTGTCAAAAGTGCCTCGGAGGATACCTCCACAGCCTCATCGGCCGCATCCGCCTCATCAGCCTCCACTTCGGCTTCTGCCTCTTTGCAGACCGACACTTCCCTTACCATCGAGGACGGTGATACCGTCAATATCGACTATGTCGGCTCCATTGACGGCGTGGAATTCCAGGGAGGAAACACAAAAGGAAACGGCGCTGATCTTGTGATCGGCTCCCACACTTACATCGATAACTTTGAAGAACAGCTCATCGGTCATCACCCGGGCGACAACGTAGATGTAACCGTCACTTTCCCGGAAGACTATGGAAAAGACGAACTCAACGGAAAAGAAGCTCTTTTCAAAGTTACCGTCAACGGCATTTATAAATAGAACAGCAAAAAAGACATCCTCCACAGATTTTCCGTCTGCGCCGGATGTCTTTTTCTCATCGTTTTTTGTTAAGTTTTTTTCAAAGCCGCGCTGATGTTTTAAAAAAAGTACATCTTCTTATTCCACAATTTTGTAATACGCCCGCGCCGTCAGCACATAGACGATCAGGTAAACCACGGCAAACGCCGCAATCGTAATCGCTGTTGCAGCCAGGAACAGATTGCTGTCCGGGAAATTCAGCATTGCCATGATACGCCTGGTCAATGGAAACGCTACCATTGTATGCACCACGGCCACCGCGAGCGGCAGGAAAAAGACCGTTACCACCTGTGACTGAATCGTCTGACGGATTTCTTTGCGGCTCATGCCGACCTTCTGCATAATCTGGAACCGTTTTCGGTCATCGAAGCCTTCTGAAACCTGCTTGTAATAGATAATCATAACAGCACCCATCAAAAACAGCGCGCCGACGAAAACACCTAAAAACAGAAGTGAACCATACAGACTGTAAACCGTATTGCGCTCTTTTTCGCGCACTTCCACCCATCCGTTAAAAGATGATTCCGTCAGTATCGTCTCAATCTCATCTCCAACTGTGATCTGTTCGCCAGCATCCCCGATAAGATCCAGAGCATATTCCCAACTGTATCCTTCTGGCTCCTTTCCCTGCACAGCCGCATACGCTTCCTTTGCTTCATGGTTCCGCGTCACCACCGTCATTGTCTCATACACCTGCGTCTTCTCATCCAGAATGTACGATTTTTTATCGGTATTCCATTTTTTTACTTCATACATCTGATTTCCCAGTTCAATCGTGTCATATCCATAATTTTTCTGTTTTGCCTGAAAAACCAGAGCCTGCCCTGGTTCCAGCTCTACCTGTTCGCCGGTTACCTGATTGTACTCCGACTCTTCCATGATTTTTATCAGTGTGCTCGCCGCAGCATCATCTGACTGTGTTTTTTCTACTTTGTTTCTATCTACAGCAGCAAGCATAACATAGTATCTCTGATCACTTTCATACTTTTTTCTGAGCTGCTTTTCTTCCAGATGCTGATCAATCCCAGTTTTCACTTCCTCTATCATCTTCTGACTGACCGGCTCCACCGTCTTCATAATGCCGCTCACGCCAGTATTTGCTTCGATCGAAATCTGATGTGGAAACCGCGTATAGGTAACCTCCTCAATTCCCGTCCACAGACATGTGCTGATGGAGATAACCAGAAGCACACCCGTTGACAGAATACAGATATTCGCAAGACCGACCGCATTTTGCTTCATGCGGTACAGCATGCCCGAAATGCTTGTAAAATGGCGTGTCTGGTAATAGTAATTCTTGTTTTTCTTCAGAATTTTCAAAAATGCAATACTTCCAGCAGAAAACAGGCAGTACGTTCCCACCATAACCAAAGCGATTGCATTAAAAAACTTATCAAGTGCATCCATCGAGGATTGGCAGGTCAGAGCCAGATAATAGCCAACACCAAGAAGCATGAATCCAAGAACCGCCGTCAAAAGCTTCGTTTTCGGTTCCCGCTCACCCTGCGCGCCGCCGTGCAGCAGTTCGACCGGCTGTGAGACGTGGATCTGGCGAAGGCTTAAGAGAAAATTGATCACAAAAGTCAGGCCGAACAGCAGCATCGTACTTCCCACGGCTTTTGCACTGAACGCAAAACCAATTGTTCCGTTCAGTCCGGTCAGCTTCATCAGCACCAGAAACAGCAGGCGGTACAGCAACACACCGAGCAGAATACCGATTCCAAGCGATGCCGCCCACAGATACAGACTCTCAAAAAAGAGGATCTTCGCCAGATGCTTTTTCTCCATGCCGAGAATCTGGAACAGACCGAACTCTTTTTTTCTTCTTTTTGCCAGAAAACTGTTGCTGTAGATCAGAAAAATCACCGCGAACAGGCCAATGATATAGGTTCCCATCCCCATCACTGTCAGGATCGTATCTTTTCCGATCATGGAATCAAAGCCACTTCCCTGCGCCAGTGTATCCATGATAAAAAACATCACCACCGTGCCGATGCATGACAGCAGATACGGAAGAATATTCTGACGGTTTTTGCTCAAATTTGTTTTTGCCAGTCTGGCATACAGCAGATTATTCATCCCGTTCACCACCCGTCGCAAGAATTGTCAACGTATCGGAGATCTTCTGATACATCTCATCGCGCCCTAAAGAACCGCGATACAGCTGGTGGAAGACCTCGCCGTCCTTGATGAACAGCACACGCTTCGCCGAGCAGGCCGCCTTCACACTGTGCGTTACCATAACAATCGTCTGGCCCTCCTCGTTGATCTCCCCGAACAGTTTCATGAGGCCATCCGCTGCATGGGAATCGAGCGCGCCGGAAGGCTCATCCGCAAGAACCAGCTCCGGATTGGTAATCAGCGCACGCGCAACGGCTGCACGCTGCTTCTGTCCGCCGGACACCTCATATGGGTATTTATTGAGGATCTGGGTGATGCCGAGTTTTTTCGCAATCGGCTCTGCCCGAAGACTCATCTCCTCGTATTTTTTTCCTTCCAGCACGAGCGGCAGATAAATGTTGTCACGCAGGGAAAAGGTATCGAGCAGGTTGAAGTCCTGGAACACGAAACCTAAATTTTCGCGGCGGAATCCGGCAATCTCCTTCTCCTTTAATTCGCCGAGATTCTTTCCATTTAACCGCACCTGTCCGCCGGTTGGCTTGTCTAGTGCTGCGAGCAGGTTCAGAAGCGTCGTTTTTCCGCTTCCCGATTCGCCCATGATTGCAACAAATTCGCCCCGTTCCACTGTAAAATTAACGTCTTTCAACGCTTCCACCCGGTTGCTGCCAAGGCGCGTGGTATATGTTTTTTTCAGATGTTCTACTTCCAGAATTGCCATGTCACATTTTCCTTTCTGTCTGAACTGTTTTCTTAATTGACAAGGCTTATTATACCCGTCCGCGCCCTCTTCTGCCTTAGGATCATCTTACAAAAAGACCGGCAACCTTACATTTCTGTAAGATTCCCGGCGAAGCTCTCTATGTACTACAGGGATACGGTATCCAGCCCAAGATACACCTTCGTTCCCACTCCCATCTCCGACTCGATGCGGATGGTATGCGAAAGTTTCTCCATGATCTGGCGGCACAGATACAGTCCGATGCCCGTTGACCGCTTGTCTGCGCGGCCGTTGCAGCCCGTGTAGCCTTTTTCGAAAATCCGCGGCAGATCCTCCGGCGCAATGCCGATGCCGGTGTCCTCAATCACCAGCGTTTTTGGTGCATCCGGTGACAGATAGATGTGAATGCTTCCACTTTTCGTGTATTTCAGCGCATTTGACAGAATCTGCTCCAGCACAAAGACGAGCCATTTTTCATCTGTCAGCACCTCGCAGTGCACCGGCTCGTAGGAAAGGATAATCTTCCGGCGGATAAAAAGCGGAGCATATTTCCGCACAGCCTGGCGGATCAGCGCATCCAAATCGTACCTTGCAAAGACAAGATCCGATGTCATTTTTTCCATGCGCAGGTACTGCAGCGCCATCTGCACATACTGCTCCGTCTGGAAAAGTTCGCTCTGCATTTCACGCGAAAGCGGCGTATCCTCCTCCTGCAGAAGCAGCCGCATCGCCGCAATCGGCGTTTTGATCTGATGGGTCCACATCGTGTAATACTCCATCATATCGCGGTATTTCTGCTCCATCTTAATCTGTTCTTCCTGAAACTGCCGCTCATAGGATGCGATGATCTGCTGGTAATCCCGCGCCAGAAGCCCGTCCGCCTCCGGAAGCGCTTCTGTTTTGCCCTGCGGTTCGGCGGCAAGGAGTGCTAAGACCAGATGATGTTTCCGGTACTTCCCATAATGAAAGCAAAAACCTGTGGCTCCGACAGCAGCCATCAGCACGATCATATAAACGGTGACATCCTGCGGCACATTGCGCAGAAAACAGAGGAGTGAAAATACTCCTATAAAAGCGGCAATCCGCACGGCCGATGCAAGATGCTCTTTCAAATACCAGTTAAGAAGTGTAACCTCCTGCCGGATTCCCTCTTTCTGTTGTTCCATCCTCTTTCTCCTGTTCTGCTTCCGTCATGCGATCAGGTAGCCGACACCCTTTTTCGTCTGGATAAAGTCTGTAAGTCCTGCCTCCTCCAGTTTTTTCCGCAAGCGCGTGACGTTGACTGTCAACGTGTTGTCATCTATAAAGCTGTCCGACTCCCACAGATGCATCATCAGCATATCGCGGCTGACGGCTTTTCCTTTATTTTCGAGAAGGGACTGCAGAATGCGCCACTCATTTTTTGTCAGCTCAATTCGCTTTCCCCGGTAATTCAGCACACCACTTCCCGTATCGAGCATGGCACCGCGGTGCTCGAGGAAATTCGTTTCTCCGGCAAATTCGTAGGTGCGGCGGAGCATCGCCTGGACTTTGGCGGTCAGGACACTTAAATCAAACGGCTTCGCGATAAAGTCATCGCCGCCCATATTAACGGCCATAATAATGTTCATGTTGTCCGATGCAGAAGAAAGAAAAATTACCGGCACTTTCGAGACCTTTCGAATCTCCTGGCACCAGTGAAATCCGTTAAAAAAGGGAAGATGAATGTCCATCAGCACTAATTGCGGATTTTTCACGGCAAATTCGGCGAGAACACTGGAAAAATCCTGTACGCAGAACGCATCCATGCCCCAGGAAACCAGGCTCTGCTGCACGGCGCGGGCGATGACTTCATCATCTTCTACAATCATAATTCGATACATGGCTGTTCCTCTGTTGTCTCTAGCAAAGCGGATATTCGCAATCCGCTTCGCTACTTGCTTGATTCGGTTAAAAATATAGACTCCGGGCGGGTGTTTTCAACGCACAGCCGCTCCCGGAGCCGTTTTCGCAGATGATTATACTCTTACAATATAATCTGCTTTTCTTTCTTTTGCCTCCGGGTACTCACAGTCGCGATAGCCGAGGATGCAGTGGCCGATGCCAACATAATTTTCGGAAAGTCCCCACTCTTTTAAGAGGGCTTTTCCCTCCGGGCTCGCGAACTCTTCTTTTGCACGATGGATCCAGCAGGAATCCACACCAACGGCATGTGCTGCCAGCATCAGATTTCCCATGACAAGAGAGCCGTCCTCCACATAAGTTCCGCGCTCCGGGTCAGCAAGCACGATCAGAACGGTCGGAGCGCCGTAGAACGGATCGGATGTTGTACCCATAACAGCTGCATTCATTTTCGAAAGCTTTGCAATCAGCTCCGGTTTCTGTACCACAACAATCACCGGCGACTGTTTTCCCATGCCGGTTGCCGCATACGTTCCGGCCTCCAGAATTGCATCGAGCTGCTCATCGGTAATCTGCTCCGCTTTGTATTTGCGGATGCTTCTTCTTGTTTTGATTGCATTTAATACTTCGTTGTTCATGGTAAAAATCCTCCTGTTCTTTTTTTGTTTTTATCGCAAACGCCGCAGCTTTGTATACCGGACGCATTGCCTGCCTACATCTGTTTCCGCACAATCCGATACTCATCGCCGAGCTGGTAGTACGGACAGTCGTAAAATTTATCCTGCAGAAAACGTGCCATCTCATCCTCATCAAGATCGACCTCGCAGGTGTAGCACTCATACTCCTCATCATACACAAAATTGCCGCACGACTCACAGCTTGTGGCCATCTGGCGGGAGTGCTTTTTCTTTTGTGCATGGGGTGTTGGTTCTATCATATGGCAATTCCTCCCATTTCTTACACTTCGCTTTTCCGTTTCGGCGCTTCCGGCAGAGGAAGAATTTCTATTTTTCATCCACCACCTGGAAGATGTAAAATTTCAGGTAATAGGACTCATCCGCCGCCCACAGAATTGGATGATCCGGGGCCTGGGTGCGGTATTCTACCTGACGAAGGCGTTTGTGGACGTTGTGAGCCGCCTGGTTGATGGTTTTCGTGAAGAGTTCGTAGTCCATAAAGTGGGAACACGAACAGGTGCACAGATAGCCGCCGTCTTTGACCAGTTTCATGCCGCGCAAATTGATTTCACGATATCCCTTGATTGCGTTTTTGATAGAGTTTCTTGATTTTGTGAAGGCCGGCGGATCAAGGATAACGACGTCGAATTTTTCTCCCTCTTTTTCAAGACGTGGCAACAGTTCAAAGACATCCTCGCACACGAAAGATGCTACGTTTTCCAGACCATTTAAGGCTGCGTTTTTCCGTGCCTGCTCTATACCGAGCTCTGATGCATCAACGCCGATAACTTCCTTTGCTCCTGCATATGCCGCATTCAGTGCAAACGATCCGGTATGGGTAAAGCAGTCGAGCACTCTCGCGTCCTTGCAGAGCTTCTGCACAGCCAGACGGTTGTATTTCTGATCCAGGAAGAAACCAGTTTTCTGGCCGTCCTTGACATCGACGAGATAGTGGACACCATTCTCGACGATTTCCACGCTGGTGTCAAACGGCTCGGAGAGAAATCCTTTCACACGCTCCATGCCCTCCTGCTCACGCACTTTTGCATCACTTCGCTCAAACACGCCGCGGATCTTAACCCCGTCAGCTGCCAGAACCTCCTCCAACAGGCGGATAATCGTCATTTTCATTTTGTCGATACCAAGTGCCAGTGACTGAACGACCAGCACATCGGAGAATTTATCCACTACGAGTCCCGGCAGGAAGTCTGCCTCGCCAAAGATCAGGCGGCAGCTTGATGTGTCTGTCACTTTTTTGCGGTATTCCCAGGCATCCTGCACTCTTTTTCTCAAAAATGCTTCATCGATTTCCTGGTCGATATTTCTTGTCATCATACGGATGCGGATTTTGGAATGCTCGTTGATAAAACCTCGTCCCATCGGGTATCCGTCGAAGTCGCGCACCAGCACGATATCTCCGTTTTCATATGCTCCTAAAATCGAAGCGATCTCATTATCAAAAATCCAGGCTCCGCCCTGCTTTAAGGCGCGGCCCTCTCCTTTTTTCAGTGTTACAACTGCGTTGCTCAAAAGTTTTTCCTCCTTAAAACAATATAGTTAGTCATATCTAATCATAGACAACTGTGTTTTGCTTGCATTCACAAAACCGCGCTTCCAGCGCTTTTTGCTGCTGCGCAGCTCCTTTTTGCACGAGTGAACTATAACGTCAGATTCCTCTTCCATCAAACTCCGGAATGAAACTCTCCTCAGCCACCGGGCCTTCCTGTAAAAAGGCGTTGGTGACGCCGAGGGAAAACGTATAGTCCAGCAGACGCTCATACTCCCGTTTTGTCGTTTTCCGGTTCAGCGGACTTATGTTTTCCACCTGCGGAAGCGGCGTGTACTGGCTCATGAGGCTCAGCCAGACGGTATCGCCGTACGTCTCATAGACGTATTTTACCACAGCTTTTGCATTTTTTACAGCACCGGGCAGCAATAAATGGCGCACAATCACACCTTTTTTCATCAGACCATTCTCATCGAATACAGCCTCTCCTGTCTGACGCACCATTTCCGCCAGCGCCCGTTTTGCTGTTTCCGGGTAATCTTCTGCCCGCGAGTACACTTTTGCAAGGGAGGAGTCCATATACTTAAAATCTGTCAGATAAATATCGATCAGCCCATCCAGGGCCTGCAGGGCTTCCACGCTCTCATACCCGCCGCAGTTATACACAACCGGCACGGTAAGTCCCTTTTTCTTTGCCTGAAAAAGTGCCTCCCGGATCTGCAGCACGTAGTGGCTTGGTGTCACAAGATTGATATTGTTTGCATTCTGTGCCTGCAGCTCCAGAAAAATGTCCGAAAGCCGCCCGATCGAAATCACTTTTCCGCTCTCCATCTCCGCAATATGATGGTTCTGACAGTAAACACACCGCAGATTACATCCGGAAAAGAAAACCGTCCCTGACCCCGTCGTCCCGGAAATACACGGCTCCTCCCAGAAATGCAGTGCAGCCCGCGCCGCCGCAACCCCGGAGGGCGCCTTACAATATCCCGTCTTTCCATGCTCCCGGTCCGCTCCGCACTTCCGCGGACAAACCCGGCACCGGCTCATCTCCAGTTCCAAATCCTGCATCGTATTTCTCCCTTTTCTCTTTAGAAAAAAGCCGTGTCTCCGGAAAATAGTTCTTCCACAGACACAGCTTTCATATTTCTATGCGTCAATTAATATGCCAGAATTTCATATCCATCTTCTGTTACCGCAACCGTAACCTCCCACTGGGCTGACGGTGCGCCGTCCTCAGTGTAGACAGTCCAGTCGTTGTCGGAGTCGATGAAGATTTCATCGGTTCCGAGATTGATCATAGGCTCAATGGTGAATACCATGCCCGGTACGAGCAGCATTCCGGTATCGCGTCTTGTGACATAGCTGACGAACGGATCCTCGTGGAACTCCAGACCGACGCCATGGCCACCGATGTCACGGACAACTTTATAGCCCTGGCTCTGGGCAAATTCATTGATTACCGCGCCGACATTGCCGAGGCGGTTGAACGGGCGTACTTCAGAGAGTCCAAGCTGTACGGCTTTTAACGTATCTTCCACCAGCTTCTTCGAAACATCATCTACATCGCCGATGCAGAACATACGGGAAGAATCGGAAAAATATCCCTTATAAATAGTAGAAACATCGACGTTGATGATGTCTCCGTCCTGCAGAATTTCCTCCTCATTCGGAATTCCATGGCATACCGCATCGTTGATGGAGGTACACACGCTCTTCGGAAATCCTTCATAATTCAGCGGTGCTGCAATTCCGCCGAGTTCTTTTGTCTTTTCTGCGACCAGACGGTCGATATCTTCCGTACTCATGCCTGCATGAATGTTTTCGGCCACATAATCCAGAACTGCAATATTGACAAGACCGCTTTCACGAATTCCATCGATCTGATCCGGTCTTTTGATAATTTTCTTCGGCGGAATTTTCCATCCCTTTAATTTATAAGAATTGATTTTCTCATCCAGCGCCAGATGGCAGTCTTTGTACTTCTTCCCGCTGCCGCACCAGCAGGGATCATTTCTTCCAATTTTTTTCAGCATAATGTTCTATCCTCTTTCTGAACGCGGAACGACAGATCCGATTTTCTGTCTCCCGCTGAAATTCATATAACTCCTCTACTACTTTACCACACTCCGGCAAAACTGCAAGCAAAAGTTCCCAAATGAATAACTCTCTCAAAAGAGACCCTCCGCCGGATTCCGCATGCGGACGGCGCGTGCAGTAAGGTTATCATGCGTGAAAAACTTTTATATCCCGAAATACCGCTTTCCCATCCGATGCATACAGCCCGAAGCATCCGCCCGTCTGATCATACATCCGTGTTCCAAGCGCAATTTTGCCATCCACATAAGCTTCCAGAATCGTACCGTCTGCAATCACATCGACATGAAAGCTTCTTCCCGTTGATGACGGCAGCGGCCGTTCCAGTTCCACCTCATATGGGAACATCTGTCCGCCCCGCTCTGTCATGCGGACTCCGGATTTAAACTCGATCCGGCGGCGGCCAAAATCAATCAGAAGATAATAACCGACCGTAAATGTTTCTTCGACATGCACGGCAATTCCAACGCTCGGACAATCCCCGTCCACTTCGACGTCAAAGGAAAGACGGCTCGTTTCCCCCACCGGATTCAGCAGCAGCGCACCAAAATCGTACGGTGCATCAACCTCTGCCTGGTTCTTTTCCAGCTTCCACTCTCCTGTCAGTGCCTGCATCTGAAGCGGTTCTTCCCATCCCACGGCTTCCAGCACCTGTGGAATCGGCTTCACAAAAAGATCGCCATTCTCATCCTGCCACAGCTCATGCACCACCAGACTGCCGCCCCAGTCCCATGTATTACAGTCTTTTCCGGGATATCCCGGCGGATCAAAATTGTGCTCGTTGACTTCTCTTGTCGGATTCCAGCCGTAAACGTATCGGTGAACGCCATCACTTCCCGTCTTTGCCGCATAAAAAGCACGCGTGTCGAACGTATCAATTTCCGGCGTCTGCCACGGTCCATACGGACTTCTGCTCTTCCGGTACATCGTCTGATAGCGGTCCGCATACGAAGAAAAGACGAGATAATACCAGTCTCCCATCCGGAAAAAGTCAGGGCACTCAAACGCACACTGTGCATTCATCGGAGCATAGAACGGCTCGCAGTAGTCCCAGTGATGCAGATCCTTCGATTTGCACAGACCCACACAGCCTCTCCTCGTCGTTTTTCCTTTTTTCTGCGCCGCAAAAATCATCCACCAGCAGTTTTCCTCCTCACTCCAGAAAACAAACGGATCCCTCCAGTGGATCGGCTCATAGATCACATCATCCGATGCGAAGCGGTCCTCCGGGATTTCCGTCCACACATCCAGATCGGTGCTGACGGCGTGATTCATGTAGTTCTTCTCTGGCAGCTTCTGAAAGGTACAGTAAAACATGTGATACAGGCCATCCACTTTGATCACAGAACCCGTGCCGCCCACAATTTTTGTATCATGCTCCGTATAATGAATATGATCTGTCGTGCTCAGCATCACCCAGCTGTCCTGATGCTGTTCATCCCGGTTCGCACGGTAATTGCGAAGATAAAACGGTTTAAAAACACCATTGTCATAATAGGGGATCACATCACCCAGCACTGCCTTTTCCGGTCGAAAATAAAGACTCATCCGCTCACCCTCCCATCGTTGTCAATTGAATATTTTCAAAGCGCACCTTTCCGTCAGATACAGCAAGACCAAACTTCCGGTCGTGCAAGTCATACGCGCGCACACTGAGAGCCGTTGTTCCGCCCACATAGACTTCCATCACAGACTCATCGATATAAATTTCCATGGAATACGTTTTCCCCGGAATCAGTTCCAGCGGCCGCTCCAGCTCGACATCGTACTGGAACGTCCATCCGCCCTGCTCATGCATACGGATTGCGCTCTTGTACTCCAGACGCTGCCGCTTCGGATCTAAGTAGAAATAGTAGCCTCTCGCAAACTCCTCATCCACCTGCAGTGCCACGGCAAAACGCTCTGTTCCTTCCGAAAACGTGAAATCAAATGCCAGACAGCCCTGATGCGGAACATCGTTTTCACTGAGTGCAGACGCATAAGCATACGGCGTATCAACAACGGCAGATGTTTCACCAATCTCCCACGCGCCGTTCATCGGTGCCCACTTTACGTCATTTTGAATGGTCAGAACCTCTTTCAGCGCCGGATTTGGTCTTACCGCCAGTGTGCCGTCCTCCCGTGCATAAATTTCATGCGGAATCAGCGTACCGCCCCAGTCATATGTTTTGTAATCGTATCCCTCGTGGTTCGGATCCGGGTCGAAATTCCAGGTGTTCTGTGTCCTTGTCGGATTCCAGCCGAACAGATACCGGTGTTTTCCATCCCCGCAGCTTTTTGCCGCGTAGAACGCACGACCGTCAAAGGAATCTGTTTTCGGGCGTTTCCATGGTCCATGGCAGGAACGGCTCATGCGGTAAATGGTCTGGAAACGGTCTGTGAACTGCGAAAAGATCAGATACCACCAGCCGTTTTCGTAAAACATATCCGGGCATTCGTATGCCGACATGCTCGCATGTGGTGCATACAGCGGCTCACAGCACTCCCAGTGGTGAAGATCGGCAGATTTACATAAGCCTACACAGCCGCGGCGGCCTGTTTTTCCCTGGCTCTGCGCGCACAGCAGCATCCACCAGCAGTTTTCTTCCTCATTCCAGAACACGTATGGATCGCGCCAGTCGGTCGGCAGATAGATCGTTTCGTCCGGTCCGAATGTTTCTTCTTCGTGTTTCGTCCAACTGTCCAGATCACGGCTCGTCGCGTGGCAGACGTACTGCCGCTGCGGATTCTGTTCAAAGACGCAGTAATATAAATGGTAAATCCCATCTGCCTTGATGACAGATCCCGTTCCTCCCAGAATCCCAATCGCCGTCTCCGGCCCGTAATGCACCATATCTTTTGTGTTTAGCAGATGCCAGCCGTCTTTCCTGTCGCTGCCGAAATATGGATTCCAGTTTTTCAGATAAAAAAGGTGGAATTTCCCATCTTCATAATAAGGAATCACATCGCCGACACGGGCATGCTGCGGGGTATAAAATAACTGCATATTTTTTTCTTCTCCTTTCCGTTTTTCTGCGGTTTTTCCCGCTTTTTCGTACTCTTTTTCCGATGCTTTTATTATACTTTTTCCCCTGTAAAATTACAATTAAAATCAGGTATATTTGCCCCGATTTCCGGCAATACTTTTTCATGAAACCACCAAAGAAAGTAAGAAAGGAAGATGCACGATGAGTGGAGATGCAGAGCTTTTAAACTTTATTTACCAGAACTCCCAGATGGGTGTCGACACGATCCGGCAGCTCATTGGAGTCGTTGAGGACAAAGACTTAAAAGAACATCTGAAAACCCAGTTTCAGGGCTATGAGGAATTTCATCAGGCGGCAAAGGAGCTGCTGAATGAACACGGCTACGATGAAAAAGGCCTTGGCATAATGGAAAAAGCACGCACGTATTTTATGATAAACCTGCAGACTATGACGGATCCGTCCGTCTCACACATTGCCAGCATGCTGATTACCGGAAGCAGCATGGGCATCGTCGAGGCAATCCAGAAGTACCGCCAGTATGAGGACGCGGATCCCAAAATCCGGGATCTGATGGATAAGCTGCGAAAATTTGAAGAATACAACATGGAAAAGTTAAAAGATTTCTTATGAAAATCATATTCAGCCAAACTACCCGCATCTGCAGATCCTGCGAGTGGCAGCTTCTTTCGGATGCAAAGGAATCGAGAAACGATCCGGTACCGGCACAAAACAGTGCCGCACCGGATTTTGAGTTGTTTTGACCGTTTTACAAACTTTACATACATTTAACACAAAACTGTTTTTAGATGTGTTATCTTCTAAATGTAGGTTTTTTCTCGAGTAAGACCTGCAAAACGTGTATCTATTGTTAAAACCACGAAAAGAAAAAGAAAATTACGTAAAGGGAGAAATTATGGACATTTTTGGAGTGTTATCCTTTGTCGGTGGCCTTGCCATGTTCTTATACGGCATGAGTGCCATGGGCGATGGCCTGACCAAACTTTCCGGCGGTAAACTGGAATACCTGCTGGAAAAGCTGACATCAAAGCGGATTATGGCAGTTCTTTTAGGTGCCGGTGTTACCGCAGTTATCCAGTCCTCTTCTGCAACTACTGTTATGGTTGTCGGATTCGTAAACTCCGGCATCATGAAGCTGAACCAGGCAGTCGGCATCATCATGGGCGCCAATATCGGTACCACCATCACTTCCTGGATCTTAAGTCTTACCGGCATTCAGGGCGACAATGTATTCATTAAAATGCTGAACCCGTCGTCCTTTTCCCCCATTCTTGCAATCATCGGCGTTTTTATGCTGATGCTGGCAAAGAGCGATAAAAAGAAAAATGTCGGTACCCTGTTAACCGGTTTTTCCATTCTGATGTTTGGTATGCACACCATGAGCAGCGCTGTATCACCGCTCGCAGATGTACCGGAATTCACGGGACTTCTCGTAAAATTCTCAATTCCGGTGCTCGGTGTTCTTGCCGGAACCATTCTGACCGCCGTGATCCAGAGTTCCTCTGCTTCTGTCGGTATTCTCCAGGCACTCTGCGCAACCGGTTCCGTCAGCTACGCCGTAGCGATCCCTATCATCATGGGACAGAATATCGGTACATGTATCACCGCATTGCTCTCCTCCATCGGTACAAGCCGCAATGCACGCCGTACCGCAATGGTTCACCTTTATTTTAACATTATCGGTACTGTTCTTTTCCTGGTTCTCTTCTATGGAATCAATGCCTTTGTACATTTTCCATTCCTGGAAACCTCGGCAAATGCAGCCGGCATCGCAATCGTTCACTCCGGCTTCAATATTTTCGCAACACTGATCCTGTTCCCGTTTGCAGACGGACTGGTCAAACTTGCGAAACTGACCATTCCGGACGGACCGGAAGAAAAAGCAGACGAAGCTGTTCAGATGCTCGATACCCGTTTCCTCGACAGCCCGGCTTTTGCTCTGCAGCAGTGTAAAGTTGCAGCCGCAAAAATGGCAGAACTGACCGAAACCGGCCTTGTTACTTCTGTTGACCTGATGGCCTCCTACAACGAGGCGGATGTGGAAAATGTAGATATTCTTGAGAAAAAGGTGGATCATTTTGAAGATGCCCTCGGCACATATCTGGTGAAGCTTTCCAGCGAAAAGCTTTCCCCGAAGGACAGCCAGACACTTTCCATGATTCTGCACTGCATCGGCGATTTCGAACGAATTTCCGATCACACCGTCAACATCATGAAAGCTTCAAGAGAGATGCATGACAAGAACCTGCAGTTCTCTTCTGATGGAGCCGCAGAGCTTGCTGTTTATGGAAAAGCAGTCAAAGATATTGTCAGCCTGACCTTCTCCGTTTTCAATAATGAAGATGTAAAAAAAGCAAATGAAGTGGAACCACTCGAGCAGGTGATTGACAGCCTGAATTCCAGCCTGAAGAACCACCACATCGAACGGCTCCAGAGTGGAAAATGCACGATCGAGCTTGGTTTTATCCTTTCCGATGTGATGACCGACTTCGAACGGATTTCCGACCACTGCTCCAACATTGCCGTCTGCGTCAGCCAGATCCACAGCGGATCCTTTGATACACATGAGTATCTGCATGCATTAAAGAAAGAAGAAGAATTTGAGACAGAATATAAAGAGCTGAAAAAACAGTATCAGCTGCCAACGCTGAAAGCCTAAAAACAGACTGTACTGTAACCATAAGCTGTACAACCGGGAATTTTTATGGTAAGAATCTTCCCTTCCTTAGGCTATCACTGTTTTGTTTTATTACCATATCACAGATGCATTACTCAATCTACTATTTTTCTCTGAATTTTTCCAAAAAATACCGACTGCCCATCAATATTGATATATTCTACATTGGCAGTCGGTATTTCTATTTCATTCTATTCTTTTCTTTATACCACCTGATCCTTCGCAATAAATACCGGGAAGGAATCGGTTCCTTTGAGCTGTTTTCCTTCAGATACCATAACGTATTTATCAGAAACAACGTACTCAATCTCAGCGCCTGCTTCAATCACAGTATCCTGCATCAGAATGCAGTTCTTTACTTTTGCTCCCTTGGCTACCTTGACACCACGGAACAAAATGCTGTTTTCGATTTCGCCTTCGATCACACAGCCGTCTGCTACCATCACGTTTTTCGCTTTTGATCCGTTGATATAACGGGTCGGATTGTCGTCGCGGACTTTGGTATAGATCGGGTTGCCGGAGAAGAGACTATCGAGATTCTCATCTTTTAAGAGCTTCATGTTCTCATCGAAATAGCTCTTCATATCATCAATTCTTGCCTGATAACCGGTAAACTCATATCCCTGAATGTTCAGTTTCTCCGTTTGCGGTGCCAGGACATCACGCTCAAAGAATTTATTTCCAAGGACAAAGCCTTTTTTGATTTCGTCGATCAGAAGCTGACGCTCCATCACGTAGATATTCATCGATACATTCTGTACTCCGTTTTCCTCCGAGTTTACAAAGATCTTGCTGATCTTCTGTCCTGCCATGGAGAAGGTGTAGTGCAGATAATTGGTTTTCTCGTAAGAGCTTCTGACGCCTTCCGGAATCGGCTGCTTGGTATAAGCTGCAGTAACATCTGCGCCGCTTTCGATATGCTGATTCAGCATCTCTTTGAAATCAAAATTGCAGGCAATGTTGGTGTCCGCCATAACAACATATTTTTCTTTCTGCCATTTCAGAAAATCGAGAACATTTGCCAGTGCTTCCACTCTTCCGGAATACACCTGAATTTTCTTCTCGGAATAAGGCGGAACAATGTTTAAGCCGCCTTTTTTTCTGGCGAGATCCCACTCACGTCCGGAGCCGAGATGATCCATCAGCGAATGGTAATTTTTGCGGACGATAATGGATACATTTCCGATTCCGCAGTTTACCATGCTGGATAAAATAAAGTCCACCATGCGGTAACGGCTGGCAAAAGGAATGGAGGCCATCAGACGCTCGTTTACCAGATCCGGTACCTGCTCATCATAACTGTTTGGGAAAATGATGCCCAGTGCATCTGCATTTGCGTTTACCATTCTTCTTCACCATCCTTTACATTTGCATTTACCATTGCATTTGGTCCTACTTTGGCACGCTCACCGATATGGATTCCGGATCCGATGGTGGCAACACCTTTTTCACCGTCATGCGGCATTTCTCCTACCACGGCATTCTGGCCAATCACAACGTTTTCCGCAACGATACAGTGTTTCACGACTGCTCCGGATTCGATCACGGTTCCTCCCATGATAACGGCATCTTCTACTTCTGCGCCCTCTGCAACCTTTACACCGGAGAACAGAATCGAATGTTTGACATGACCTGCAATACGGCAGCCATCGGTGATCATACAGTTTTCCACAACAGCGGTTTCGGTGATCTTATGGCCTGTTTTTCCGCTGTTTCGGCTGTAAATCTTCCAGTTATTGTCAAACAGGTTGATTCCGCTGTGTTCCGGATCGAGGATTTCCATATTTGCCTCCCACAAAGAGGAGATGGTTCCTACATCTTTCCAGTATCCGCTGAAATGGTAAGCGTACATATTGCGTCCGTCTTTTAAAAGATTCGGGATGATGTTGTTTCCGAAATCGTTCGAAGAATTCGGGTCTGCCTCGTCCTCAATCAGATATTTTTTCAGGATATCCCAGTTGAAAATGTAGATACCCATGGATGCCAGATTGGATTTCGGCTGTTTTGGTTTTTCCTGGAACTCGGTGATTTTGTCATTTTCATCTGCTACCATAAGTCCGAAACGGGATGCCTCCTCCCACGGCACTTCCATAACCGCAACGCTGAATTCTGCGCCCTTTTCCTTATGGAAGCGGAGGAAATCGCTGTAGTCCTGTTTGCAGATCTGGTCTCCGGAAAGGATGATGACGTACTCCGGATCGTAGCTCTCGATGAATGGAATGTTCTGGTAGATGGCATTTGCAGTTCCTTTATACCAGTCAGAACCTGAGGCTTTCTGATAAGGAGGCAGCACGTGAACACCTCCATGGAGGCGGTCCAGATCCCACGGCTGGCCGTTTCCTATGTACTCATTTAACACCATTGGCTGATACTGTGTCAGAATACCTACGGTATCAATTCCGGAATTTACGCAGTTAGAAAGCGGGAAATCGATGATTCTGTATTTTCCACCAAATGGAACTGCCGGTTTTGCAAGCTTCTCGGTCAGCGCATAAAGGCGAGATCCCTGACCTCCGGCAAGAAGCATTGCTATCATTTCTTTTGCCATAATCTATCCCCCTGTTTTAATAGATGCATTCATTATAACACACTATTTGCTCTATGGACAATCTTTTTGTGCATTTTTCACTATTTTTTATTTTTTTTACCGATTTTATTCTGTATTTTTCTCCAGTTTTACAGTTCTTTCGTGAGCTTTTTACATTTTGTACCACAAAGCGGGGCTTGCGGATCGCGGAAATCGTTTGCCTCTTGCAAGCATAGACCTTGACCCTTTGACCGTATAAAAAGCAGCCCCGCAAAGCCTTATGGTAAAGGTCTGCAGGGCTGCTTCTATATTTATTAGTTTTTATGCTTTTGTAACGGTAACTGCCTCTTCGAGTTCGAACTGATCACCGTATGGTTTGCAGTCATCATATGCGAGGGACTGCAGAACAACATTCAGAATGCGGTATGCACAGGTCTGAAGCTGTCCAAGCGGCAGAGTTCCGTCTGCAACAGATGCTACAATTTCCTGACGGTTTCCTTGCTGGCCAGGCATCTGCAGATCGTTTCCTGCAAGAACACACTCTCTTGAAGTGGAATGTCCATATTTCAGGTTATATTTGTAAGCGAACAATCCGCTCATGTCCTCTGAGGTTCCCCAGTCGGTCATGACATAGCCTGCGAAGCCCCACTCATCTCTTGCTGCTGCGGTCAGAAGGTCGTGGCTGTTGGCAGTATGCACACCGTTTACCAGGTTGTAGGAAGACATAATCGTCATCGGCTGTGCTGTCTTGACTGCGATTTCAAAGCCCTTCAGATAGATTTCACGCATTGCGCGCTCGCTGATGTGCTCATTGACGTACATACGGTTGTCTTCCTGGTTGTTGGCTGCAAAGTGCTTAATGCTGGTTCCGATTCCGGCATGGGACTGGATTCCTCTGGTATCGGCTGCGGCGCACATACCTGCCACCAGCGGATCTTCCGAGTAGTACTCGAAGTTTCTTCCGCAAAGCGGATTTCTGTGAATATTCATGCCAGGCGCCAGCCATACGGAAATGTGGAATTCTTCCATCTCTTTTCCGACGATATCACCGCATTTCTGGATCAGATCCATGTTCCACGATTGCGCAAGAAGCGCTGCTACCGGGATTGCGGTGCAGTACTGGAAATACTCCGTGCCGCCTTCCGGAACTTCGATTTCATTTTTGTTAAACGCATCTTCCAGAGGATTTCCGGAGGATACCATCTTTCCGTCTGCATCAACGACAAAGTGCGGAATCAGACGAAGACCGGCCGGACCGTCTGCAAGAATCGTATTGTAAATACCTCTGTCCTCAAGAAGAATGGAAGTCGTATCTCCCGCTGCTCCAGGCGCCATATCGGAAGAAGATCCGATAAATCCTTCCTGGCCAAGTCCGTCTGCAGTACCATTGCAAACGGCAGCCATCTCTTCTACGGTCAGCTGCGATACGAGATCTTTTAACGTCGCTTTTCCGCTCTTTACATCTGCCGCGGTCAGCTTCTCTCCCTCATAAGCCGGGAATGCTTCCGGTGTCTCACTGTAGACAACAGTCTCCGTCTTGATGCATTTGCTGCAGATATCGATCTGTTTTGCAGCTGCTTTTTCTTCTGCCTCACCTTCATAGCTGTACGGTGTTACGCCTGCTTTGGAGAGTTCCTGTGGAGCGTCATCTGCAGGGAAGAGATTCTTTCCCTGAACCGTAACAACGGTCTCTTTGAGATTCAGGGCTGCTGCCACTTTCGTTGTTCTGGAGCTGTTGCCGACACGGATGTAATACGTTCCTGCCTCGAGTACCCATGCTGCTTTTTTCTCATCGTAGGAAGCCATAGATCTCGTCGGGAAGGAAATGGTAATCGTCTGGGACTCACCCGGCGAGAGCAGATCGGATTTTCCGAAGCCGCCAAGCTCCTGATACGGTTTCTCAATCGTGCCATCCGGTGCGGAATAGTAAACCTGTACGACTTCTTTTCCGGCGAATGCATCACCAATATTCTTTACGGATGCGGTAACGGTAACGTTCTTGGCATCTGCCTCCACGTCCCTTACTTCCGTCTCAAAATCAGTATAACCTTTGCCATAGCCGAAGCAGTAGTTCGGGGTTACGTTGAAGGTGTCAAAATAACGGTAGCCGACATAAATGCCGTCGCTGTAATACTCATCGTTGGTGTCACCGTTGTTGTGGCTGAAATTTTTTGAGGACGGATAGTCTTCATAGGAAGCAGCCCATGTATCAGTCAGCTTTCCGGATGGGATGCTCTTTCCGAGAACAACGTCTGCAACGATGTTTCCGGTTGCATTTCCGGCCTGTCCTGCAAGAAGAATTGCATTCAGTCCTTTGATTTTCTTTAACTCTGTGGTGTCTACAAGGTTCGCAATATTCAAAATTAAAACTGTTTTCTCATAATGCTCTGCCAGATAGGCAATGTCAGCGAGCTCGTTTTCGCCGAGCAGATAATCGCATGCTCTGTTATAGCGGTCTGCACCTTCACCGGAGTTTCTTGACAGAACATAGATAGCGGTATCGGTGTCCTCTTTTTCGGTAATTACCGGCACGTCAGGCTGTGCAAATACTTCCGAGAACATAACAGCAAAAATCGGAACGTGAAGCTCCTCTGCTTTTTTTGCCAGCTCTGCCTGATATGCAGCCTGCGCATCTGCAAGCACTTTGTCATATTCATCGAGCCATTTACCAGTCAGAATTTCAAAGCCGGCCTCTTTTAAGCCCTGTTCGATCGTAACAACCGTTCTTGTGTTAACGTCTCCGGAACCGGTACCCCCTTTTACCGTGTGGCGGACGCCGTTACCATAAACTGCGACTTTTCCTGCACCGGCAAGCGGCAGGGTTCCGTCGTTTTCAAGAAGTGTCATACACTCACCGGCCAGTTCACGTACCAGCGCGGAATGCTCTTTTTCTCTTGCAGATACTTCTCCTGTTTTTGATGCATAAAATGTTGCCATAATTCTAATACCTCCCAATAATAAATTCACATATAGCGCTTATATTGTAACGCATTTTTCGTCATTATGCAAAAGTTTTTTCACCTGTTTTCTCATATTTTATTTGTATTTTGTGCATTTTCTCTTATTATCCGACTTTTCTGTCTTTTTTTCGCTCATTGATTTCTTTTTTTATTTTTTTATATTGATGCTTTTATTCTATTAATTTTCTGTAAACGATACGCTTTTTTACCTTTTTTTTCGTCTTCTTTTACAAAATTCGTTGACGCGTTTGATTTTGGCAGTATAATGGAATCAGAGATCAATTTTAGGAGGCCCCATTATGTTAAAACAACTTTCTATTTTCGCAGAAAATAAAAAAGGCACGATGCAGCAGATCACACAGATTCTGTTTGAAAACGACGTCAATATTTTAGGTTCCGTCAACAACGACAGCGCAGAGTACGGCATTGTCCGCATGGTCGTTTCCGATCCGGATAAAGCAGAGCAGGCGCTTCAGGCTGCCGGTTACATGACACGCCAGACGGATGTACTCGGTGTCGAGGTAGTTGATCAGCCGGGTAACTTAAATTCCCTTCTGAAAACACTGCTTGAGACAAATATCGACATCGACTATATCTATCTCTCTTTCAACCGCGAGTCCGGCTGCCCGATCATGGTGTTTCATGTACCGGATGTATACGAGACAGAAGCAAGCTTAAAGAGCAAGGGATATACCGTTCTCTAGAGCATGTTTGAAAAACACGAAAAAAGACATCTGGCGAAGTGATTTTTCACCCCTGCAGATGTCTTTTTTCTATATCATCTATTCTTTTTCTTCATCCTCAAACAGGTGATCCCGCGTAATGTTTTTTGCCCACAGTCCGCTCTTATACCGTTTCAGAACCCACGGCCATTTTACAAACTCGTCTGTACACAGCAGGAAATAAACCACAAGGACAGGAAGCTTGAAGACAAACGCTGCAATAAATCCAAGCGGCACCGCGTAGCACCACATATCAATCGTATCACAGACCAGTCCGAACTTTGTGTCACCTCCGGCACGGAATACTCCGGCAATCAGCGTCGTATTGACGGCCGCCCCCATAATATAATAGGTATTGATCAGCAGCATATATTTCAGATAATGCATCGCGGTCTCATTTAAAGAAGCAAATTTCAATACAAACGGCGTGATACCCAGCACAACCAGTCCGCCCACAGCTCCGGCAACAACCGTCAGCTTCAGCAGTTTCGATGCATATTCCTTCGCCTTTTCCAGATTTCCTTCTCCCATAACATTTCCAAGCAGAATACCGCCTGCACTTGCCACACCAAAGCACAGCACGGTTCCGATATTTCTTACAACAACAACGAGCGAGTTTGCCGCTACCGCATCGCTTCCCAGATGGCCCAGGATCACAGAATACATCGAAAATGCAACGCCCCAGGAAAGATCATTTCCAAGTGCCGGAAGTGAAAGCTTCACAAAATCGGAAAACAGCAGCTTGTTGCGGATGAACATGTACCGCAGATCGAGCTTGATATCCTTACTCATAATCGACACAATCACGCAGCCGATCAGTTCAATGACACGCGACATCGCCGTTGCGATTGCAACACCGGTTGCTCCAAGCTTCGGAAATCCGAAGAGGCCAAAAATGAAGCATGCGTTGAAAAATACGTTCAGTGCGAATGCCATCATATTCATCGCCATGCTGATCGTCACACGGCCGAGGCTTCGAAGCACCGCAAGATAGATCTCCGTAATGCCCCAGCACAGGTAGGTCACACCCATGACGCGCAGATACGAAGCACCGATCCGGATCAGTTCCGCATTATCTGTAAACAGACGCATCATCATCTGTGGCATGGTAAAAGCAATTCCTGCCACAACGACGGAGATGATGACGGAGAATCGAAGTGCGATTCCCTCGACAGTCTGAATTGCTCGCATATTGCCTTTTCCAAAGTACTGGGCACACAGAAGTGTTGCTCCTGTTCCCAGTCCATAATAAACCATAAATAATACATTTGCATAGTTGGATGCCAGGGATACCGCGGAAATAGCGGACTGTCCCACGTAGTTCAGCATCACGACATCGGCAGAGTTGACTGCCGCGCTTAAAAGATTCTGAATCACAATCGGCAGAACCAGCTTAAAAATCTGGCTGTAAAAGCCCTGCTCTTTTGTTGTTGCCCTCATGTTTCTTCTCCATTTCTCTTCTTTATTTGTCTTCTTTCTTTTCCTGTTTTGCCTTCACATACGGGTATCGGACCTGCGTGTAAACAAACATCACCAGAATATAGATGCCGCATGCGATCGCCGCGGGAACCGTAAGATCCGACAGATTGACATACGAGGTTCCGATCATCAGAATGCCGATGAAAAACAGCAGAATGTGAAGTGTCCGCTTTTTCATACAAAACGCAGATTTCTGATACTCTTCCGGGAAGATATCCGGCAGACGCCAGCAGGCCAGGAGTACCATAAATTCCGTCACCATATCGGTTCCGACACCCATGTTGGAAATCAATGTCAGATCCATTCCCGTAAGGATCGGAATAGCGCCCATCAGGAAAAAGACCATCAGAAGGATCACCGGAACACCGTTTTTATTCTCCTCCGCGGTTTTTTCCGGCAGCCAGCCCTGTTTTGCGGCAGCCTGCAGTCCTCTTGTCACCCAGCTCAAGGTTCCGTTCAGGGTGGTAAGCAGCGCAAATACGGCACCACCGAACACGAAAAACAGGTACAGCCAGGTTGGAAAAATCTCCTGTGCGACAAGCGTCAGATTCTGAAATGCAACCGTTTCGACCGGAAGCACGCCGCCTGCCACGATACCGATCAGCACATAGAATACAGCAACGATACTCGTGGAAAGCACGATAACCTTTGGAATCGTGCGGGACGGCTCCACAATATCGTCTCCGTTCTCCGCAACGAATTTTGCGCCTCCGCACGCAAAACTCAAAAGTGCCACGCCTGTGAAAAAGTTCTTCGGACCGTTCGGCATCAGGTTGGATACCGTCGGTGTCAGGGCATCCCAGCTTACTTTGGGCAACCCGAATACAATAAATAAGAACAGGCTTAAAAGCAGCAGCACAACCATGCCCTTTTGCACCAGTGCGCTCGATTTCAGTCCGATGAGATTGACAGCGGTACAGATTACAAGTGCTGCCATTGCGACAGCCGACTCGCCAAACTGCGGAAAAATCGAGCAGAAATAGCTTGCAAAGCCTTTCGCGTACGTTGCGATCAGAACCTGGCTTAAGACAAACATCGCAATGTACATAAAGCCGGCTTTTTCACCCATCAATCGTCGGATGTAAGTAAAGCCGGCGCCTGATGACGGGATTGCGGACGTCAGGATGATGAACGGTACACAGGTGATAATGGCAAGCACGGCACCTAAAATAAACGCTGCGGCAATGCCGTGTCCTGTCAGACCGATGACGATTCCTGTCAATACCATGATGCCTGAACCGATGATCTGTCCGATCGCAAGTCCCATACAGTCGGAAATATTCAATTTTTTATGACCTTCCCCCATACATTTTCCTCCCTTTTTCTCCCAATGTACTCTCGTTTCTGTTGGCGGATCCCAACAGAAACGCATAGCATCCTATTTTTTTATTCTACCGAAATCTCATCGTTTGTCAATTTGCAAAATGCGCAAGGTTTAACGCTTTACCTGTACAGAATAGACAATATTATAATTGAACTTGTTTCGCTTTAATTTTGAACTTTTCAACATTTTTACAATTTTCAGTTTTTCTATTGAACTTTTTTCTTGTCCATGCTACAATAAGCACAGTTTTGAACTTTTTTTTATTTTGTATTCTATCTTAAGGAGATTTTCTATGACAAACGAAACCTTTTCCGACCGTCTGAAACTGGCCATGCAGGCGAAACAGTTCAAGCAGGTCGATTTGATCCGAGCGGCCCAGCGGCGCGGTGTGAAGCTTGGGAAAAGCCATGTCAGCCAGTATGTCAGCGGAAAAACGGTTCCGCGCTCCGACATTCTTCACTTTCTGGCCGATGTGCTCCAGGTCGATCCCGACTGGCTGCTTGCAAAAGATTCCACAGTAAACTATACGGCAGATACGGTTTCTGATTCGACAGAATCTTGTTCTGATCCATCTGCTGCTTCTCTTTCCCAGAAAAAAACAGGAGGTTCCCCTATGCGAGAATTTAAAAAATCATCAAAACTCGACAATGTCTTATATGATGTCCGCGGACCTGTCGTAGAAGAAGCCAACCGCATGGAAGCGTGCGGCACGCAGGTTCTGAAGCTGAACATTGGAAATCCGGCTCCTTTTGGTTTCCGTACCCCGGATGAGGTCATCTACGACATGAGCCATCAGCTTACCGACTGCGAGGGTTACTCTCCTTCCCAGGGTCTCTTCTCTGCACGAAAAGCGATCATGCAGTATGCGCAGTTAAAGAAACTGCCAAATGTTTCTATCGATGATATCTACACCGGAAACGGCGTCAGTGAGCTGATCAACCTCTGCATGTCCGCTCTTCTGGATGACGGTGATGAAATCCTCATCCCATCCCCGGATTACCCGCTCTGGACCGCCTGCGCAACGCTGGCCGGTGGAAAAGCCGTCCACTACATCTGCGATGAACAGTCCGAATGGTATCCGGACATTGATGATATGCGAAAGAAGATCACCGACCGCACAAAAGCGATTGTTATCATCAATCCGAATAATCCGACCGGTGCACTCTATCCGAAAGAGGTACTGCAGCAGATTGTCGAGCTTGCCAGAGAACATCAGCTGATCATCTTTTCCGATGAAATTTATGACCGGCTCGTCATGGACGGTCTCGAGCATGTTTCTATTGCATCCCTCGCACCGGATCTGTTCTGTGTCACCTTCAGTGGTCTTTCCAAATCGCACATGATCGCAGGCTTCCGTATCGGCTGGATGATCTTAAGTGGAAATAAAGCTATCGCAAAGGACTATATTGAAGGGCTCAAAATGCTCTCCAACATGCGTCTCTGCTCCAATGTTCCGGCACAGTCCGTTGTCCAGACCGCTCTTGGCGGCCACCAGAGTGTCAACGACTACATCGTTCCGGGCGGACGGATTTACGAGCAGCGCGAATACGTTTACAAGGCATTCTGCGATATTCCGGGTATCACCGCAGTCAAACCAAAAGCTGCGTTCTATATGTTCCCGAAAATTGACACGAAAAAGTTCAATATCACAAACGACGAAAAATTTGCTCTCGATCTGCTGCGCGACAAAAAACTTCTGATCGTCCACGGCGGCGGCTTCAACTGGGGACAGCCTGATCACTTCCGCGTTGTTTACCTGCCGCGAATTGAAGTTTTAAAGGATGCGGTTGAAAAGATCACCGACTTCCTCTCCTATTATCATCAGTAAAATTCTGATCACTTTTTTCACAGAGCTCCACCGGAAATACCACCTTTTTTTCCGGCGGAGCTTTTTTCCTTTACCGGATTCTTTCCTGCTGCATTACACCTCACCGGTACCCGGCAAACAACAGGTAACTTTTCGTTACTGTTCACTCAGCAGTGAAACACTTGCTGTTTCGCTGCGTAAGAAAGTGATTCAGGCGTGAGCAGCCCTCCTTTTGCGAAGCAAAACTTTAAATGAGGGCTGCGAATGTTACAGTTCGCTGGGAACCAGTGAACTGTAACAACTTTTCTGTTCCACGGCTTAATTTCGATTGCGGCTCCTGTTCCTTTATGTTATAATTCTTTCAAATCAAGTCACAACCTTTCTTTTGAGTTCTGTTCTCGCTGTATCGCTTCTTGGCGGATGCCGCGCCTCCGACAAACCCGTTACGCTGACCGTATGGACGTATTACAACGGAGATCAGTTAGCTTCCTTTGAACGTCTTGTTGAGGAATTCAATACAACCTCATATTCCGATGCCCACAGTATTTCCATGAAGGTTCTTCCCTGTCCGAAGTTTGCAGACGGAGAAGCTTATGCGGTACAGCAGGGTGCCGGTATGGTTGTCACACAGGGCAGCGAGCAGGAAATCAAAGCGTGCGTAACCTTCCTCAAATGGTTTACCGCACCAGAAAACAACATTACCTTCTCCGTAGACTCCAGTTATCTGCCGGACAACCAAACCGTTTGAAAACGGAAATGAGGCACGCTCTTTTCTGGAACATGCCATGCGTGACCAGGCTTCTGCTGACCTCCTCATTGTCCGTGACCGGATGGAGCAGGGTCAGACACTCGACGAAGCAGCTGCCGACTTTCTGACCGACGACTACTTTGAAGCCTGGTATCAAAACACACTTTCCACACTCTCAACTTTGGTTGACCATGAAACTCTGACAGGAGAATGACAATGAAAAAAAGAAAGAAAGAAAAAACAATTTTTCGGACGATCCTGTTCGCCATGCTTCTCGTACTCGGCATTGAAATTGTCCTTCTTGTTTCTGCCCTGTATCTTAGCAATGTCAGTACAAGACTGAATCAGAACGCCATGGATCTTCTCGACATGCAGACCAGCAACCGCGCCGATTATCTGGAAAGCATACTGCTTTTCAACCAGGATCTCTCCAGGCTTTCTTCTTGTATCAACGAAAAAGCTTCTGAACTCTCCGCTGCCCAAAAGCTGGATCTTTCCAGGATTGGAGACAGTTCCGCCGAGGCGCTTCCTCTTCTGGAAGAAATCAGTTCTGCTATGATTTCCACACTGCGCAGTAAATCCGTCACCGGGGTTTTCGTTGCCTTTACAACGGAGGAGTTCTCAAAATCAAGTACGGTTTCCGCAATTCCGGGCATGTATCTGCGGGATCTGGATCCCACTTCCCCTGCTTCCGCAGCCAACGACGATCTTTTTCTGGAACGCTCTCCCATAGCGCTTGTCCGTTCCATGGGTATTTCTACAGATAAATCCTGGACAACTTCCTTTGACCTGACGCAGAAGCCGGAAAGTGCTTTCCTCACACCGGTTTTTCTTGCCACATGGGCAGATCACGGTGCGCTGGACGCGGATAATTACGGTCGCTGGACGATTTTGCCCTACACGCTTTCCGGGGATGACCGTCCTGCCATTGCCTACACAATTCCGCTTATCACATCCGACGGTACCATTTACGGCGTTGTCGGTATCGAGATGCTTGTCTCCTATCTGCAGTCGCTTCTTCCCTATTCCGAGCTGCAGAACGAAAGCAATGGAACGTATCTTCTCTTTTCCGCGTCTGCCGCTTCACTGAACAGCGAACCCCCATCCCAGATCATCTGCCGCACAGCTGTCTGCTCTACCGGAAACGGTATGACGCTTTTTGAAGAGGAAAAGCAGGCATTTAAGCTTAAAGAACATCCTGACGGTTCCTTCTGGCTGCGAAGTGACGGAAGCACGTATTACGTTTCCGTCACACCGCTTACGCTTTACAGCAGGAATGCGCCATTTTCCGATGAACAGTGGGCACTGGCCGGTACCGTACAAGCATCAAACCTGTTTCATTTTTCCAGGCAACTGCTGCGTATTCTAATGACCGCCATTGTGTTGACTCTGTTCGTTGGACTCGTTTCCAGCCTGATCACCAGCCGTTTGCTGGCGCATCCTGTTTCCCAGCTCTCCGCAGAGGTGGCTGTCGCACAAAAAAACAGGGAAAAGCTGCCGACTCTCTCCCGCACGGGAATTCGCGAGCTCGATCAGTTTTCGCAGGCAATTACACAGCTGAGTCAGGATATTCTGACAACCTCCACAAAATTCCTGCGTATCATGGAAATGGCAAGTATTGAACTGGGTGGCTATGAGATGCGTTTTGATCTCAACACGGTCTATGTCACAAAGAACTTTTTTCCCATGCTCAACCTTCCATCTGAAGATGTCTCCGGGCTTTCCACCCGGTATTTCCAGCAGATGCTGCGTGAATTTGACCAGACACATTCTCATACCGTATGGGTCGGGCATTCTAAGGTGTATGAAATTTCATTTTCTGACGGAACAATCCGCTACATCCGTATGGAGACCTCCCGCGAGGGCTATGCGCAGATCGGACTTGTCGAAGATTTTACCTCCGTTATGCTGGAACGGCAGCGCATAGAGCACGAGCGTGATTACGATGCATTGACCGGTCTCTACAATCGACGCGCGTTTCAGCGGGAAAGTGAAGCTCTTTTTGAGCATTCGGAAGTTCTCGGTCACGCTGCCCTTCTGATGATCGACCTTGACAATCTAAAACGCACCAACGACACCTTCGGCCACGACTGGGGCGATGCCTATATCCGGCAGGCAGGACAGTGTTTTATCTCCTCTGTGCCGGCTAAAACGCTCTGTGCCCGTATTTCCGGCGATGAATTTAATCTTCTGTTCTACGGCTACCAATCGCAGGAAGAAATTCGAGCACTTCTGCAGAATCTTTCCCTTGCGGTTTCAAATACAGCCCTGGAGCTGCCAAGTGGTCGTAAACTGCCCCTTCGCCTTTCCGGCGGAGTTTCCTGGTATCCGGAAAACAGTACAGATCTGTCTACGCTGAAAAAATATGCGGATTTCGCAATGTACCAGGTAAAGAAAGCAGAAAAAGGGTACATTACCGAATTCGATCTGGAGCTTTTTACAAAAAACGCAAAGGAAACCGAGATGCGCCGCCTGTTCCATAAAATGTTGAATGAAGAGCTGTTTACGTATTACTTCCAGCCAATTGTTTCCGCTGCGGACGGCAGTATCTACGCCTACGAGGCGCTGATGCGCGGAAATCTCCCGGCGCTTACTCGTCCGGATCAGATCCTGCAGCTGGCTCACGAGGAAGAGTGCCTGCATGAAATAGAACGTCTGACTATGTTTCTCTCTGCAAAATCCTATGCCACATTCCTCTCCACCCATCAGATACGCGGTGATGAGCTTCTCTTTGTCAATTCGATTGCAAGCCAATACATGAATCACGATGAGTCAGTGGCTTACGTCGAACAATACAGCTTTCTTCAGGATCGGATTGTCATCGAGATCACAGAGGAGGATTCACAGGATCTTACAGCTCTGTTGAAAAAACGTGAGATGCCGGGATTTTCCGGTGTATTTGCCCTGGATGACTACGGCAGCGGCTACAGCAATGAAAAAACGCTTCTGGAGCTTGCACCGGCGTATATCAAGCTGGATCTTTCCATCATCCGCGATATCGACTCCGATCCGGACAAGCAGCAGATCGTAGAAAATATTGTTTCCTATGCACATCAAAGAGGCATGAAAATCATTGCCGAGGGTCTGGAAACTCCAGCTGAACTTTTGAAGGTACTGGAACTGGATGTTGATCTCCTGCAGGGCTATTTTCTTGCAAAACCGTCCGCTGTTCCGAAACCTGTCAGTGCAGAATCCGTTGCTGTCATAGAACACTTCCGGAAGCATCTTGCGTAATTCCACCTCTTCCTGCAGCATCATTTCAAATCACAGCATCTATGTCTGATCTGCTGCTTCGAAACAGGTACCAGTCAGCGACCCGGAGCGTATCTGAGCAATTATCCCTCAAAAAACATCCATAGCAAACCCTGCAAAAGCAGGGTTTTGTCTCCACTCTGAAGGATCCTTTTTTATACTTTTTTCATATTTTTCTCCTGTTCGTTCCTCCGCTTCTGTGCTATGATACCTTATAGCAATGACAAATCATCCATCGAAAGGAGTTTTTCTATGTGTACAGCAGCAACCTATCAAACACGCGACTTTTATATGGGCCGCACACTCGATTATGAATTTTCCTATGGCGACCAGATCACCGTTACACCTCGCAATTACCCGTTTTCCTTTCTTCATATGCCGTCCCTTTCCCATCACTATGCAATGATCGGCATGGCGTGTGTGATGGATGATTACCCGCTCTATTATGAGGCGTTCAATGAAAAAGGGCTTGGTATCGCCGGCCTTAATTTTGTAGGAAATGCCGTTTATTTCGATCCGAAACCGGAGAAAGACAATATCGCGCAGTTCGAGCTGATCCCGTGGATTCTCGGTACATGTGCTTCGCTTGCGGAAGCAAAAGAATCCCTCTCCCGTATCAATCTCATCAGCACACCTTTTAAAAAGAATCTTCCGCTCGCACAGCTTCACTGGATCATCGCAGATGCATCGGGTGCCATCACCGTGGAATCCACGGCGGACGGTCTGCATGTCTACGACAATCCGGTCGGCGTTCTGACAAACAATCCGCCGTTTCCAATGCAGATGTTCTCACTGAACAATTACCTGCATCTGTCACCGAAACAGCCGGCCAACACATTTTCCAACCAGCTCGATCTTTCTACGTACAGCCGTGGCATGGGCGGTCTTGGACTGCCGGGCGACCTCTCTTCTGCTTCCCGCTTTGCACGCGTGGCGTTTGTAAAGCAGAACTCGATCTCGGGAAACAGCGAAACGGAAAGTGTCAGCCAGTTTTTCCATATTTTAAATTCTGTTGACCAGCAGAGAGGATGCTGTGAGGTGGCGGACGGAAAGTATGAGATCACGCTCTATACTTCCTGCTGCAATGCGACGCAGGGAATTTACTATTATACGACGTATGACAATCATCAGATTTCTGCGGTTGATATGCACCGCGAGAATCTCGATGGCGAAACGCTTCGCTGCTTTGCGCCGGTGACGGGCGAGCAGATCCATATGCAGAATTAGAAAAATCCGGTACAGAAATCTTTGAGGACCCCTCAAAAAAGATTCTGTATCGGATTTTTTCTACATCTCATCACATATTGTAAAACAGACGTCGCACCGGCTTCTTCTTTTAACCTCTTACTTGTTTAGTAGATATTATTTTACTTTCATTTTTTTCTGTCCCTTCCGGCAGTTTTATGATACACTTTTCGTATTGGAAAACCGATTTTTTTGAAAGGATTTTATCATCATGCAATTTTATCTCGCTCCGATGGAAGGGCTGACCGGATATGTGTACCGGAGCGCCTACCACAAATATTTTCCGGCGGCTGACCGTTATTTCACGCCATTTATTACAAATAAAAAGATGAGCTCCCGCGAGCGCAATGACATTCTCCCGGAGCATAACGAAGG
Source organism: Blautia sp. AM23-13AC (assembly GCF_003435675.1). NCBI lineage: Bacteria > Bacillati > Bacillota > Clostridia > Lachnospirales > Lachnospiraceae > Blautia > Blautia sp. AM23-13AC. Next base: position 235,392 of record NZ_QTUL01000002.1, read on the forward strand.
GATGACGGTGCTCCCGCAGATTCTCACAAACCAGGCGGAGGACTTTCTTTCTCTGACAAAAGAACTGAAGGAGTACGGCTACGATACCGTCAATCTGAACCTTGGCTGTCCGTCCGGCACGGTTGTCGCCAAGCGGCGCGGCTCCGGACTGCTTGCGTGGCCGCATACACTCGATGCATTTCTCGATGAAATCTTTTCGTCCTGCGACTGCCGGATTTCCATCAAGACAAGACTTGGCACAACCGACACCGATGAGTGGGAGACGCTGCTTGCGATTTATGACAAATATCCGCTGGAAGAGCTGATTATTCATCCGCGGATTCAGAAAGATTTCTACAAATATACGCCGCGCATGGAGTGTTATCGGACAGCATATGAAACGAGCCGCCATTCGCTCTGCTACAATGGGGATCTTTTCTCAACCGCTGATTTTCAGAAGCTCTGCCATGATTTTCCCTTGACGGAAAAGGTCATGCTCGGCCGCGGGGTGCTGCAGAACCCCTGGTTGATCGGGATGCTGCGCAGTACAGATCCTGCCAGCAGTGAAAATTTAGCTCCGGCAGATAAGGAGCTGCTGCGCACATTCTGCGAAGATCTCTGTGCCGGCTATGCGCGCGTTATTTCCGGGGATAAAAATGTGCTGTTTAAATTAAAGGCACTGTGGATTTACCTTGGAACATCGTTTACGAATCCCCAGAAGTATCTGAAAAAGATCAAAAAAGCAAATCGCCTTGCCGAGTATGAAGAGGCCGTTGATTCGCTCTTTCGGGAACAGGAGCTGATTTTTTAACCGAATCGAGCCGCGCAAGCCGCTTATGAACCTTCGCTTGATTTTTCCATCCTGTTCCGCACAGATAAAATTGAACCGCGTCTGATCAACGAAAACACAGCTCTCATCCTTTTCTCTTACCACACCGAATGCATCCGCCGTGAGGATGGCACTTCGTACGGCATCCGCGGACTCGAGACACAGGTCGCCGTCAAAGAGGACGAGAAATGGAAATTGCAGCATATTCATTATTCGAAAGAAGCATGAGCAAAAATACGCCGCAGATCTGATCACTAGACCTGCGGCGTATTTTTATGCTCTTTTTTTCCAACTCCCAAATCCGTTCTCTATTTCATCGGCAGCATTGCAAGCGTATCGCGCTCTTCCTCTTCTGCTTCCTCTGCAATCAGATTCCGGATATTCTGCATACGGTTATCCAGCTCCGCGCTCTGTCTTGCGCAGTCGTAGAGTTCATCCTGCAGATATTTGACATGATTTTCGGGAATATTTTTCTTGTAGCGCATCTTGTGCTCCAGACTCGCCCAGAAATCCATCGCGATCGTACGGAACTGTACTTCCACGTAGACCAGTTTCTTTGTATCCTGTAAAAAGATCGGCACCTGAACGATCAGATGAAGACTGCGGTAGCCGCTCTCCTTCGGATGCTGAATATAGTCCTTCCGCTCAATCAGCGTAATGTCATCCTGTTTCAGAAAACTGTCTGCCAGCTTATAAATATCGTTTGGAAAAGAACAGATCACGCGCACACCGGCGATATCGCGGATATTTTCCTCGATAGACTCCAGTGTGACCGGGATGTCTTTCACGCGGATTTTCCGCATAATGCTCTCATACGATTTGACCCTTGTTTTGATTCCTTCGATCGGGTTCTGGTCATAGGAAAGCGAGTATTCCTGATTCAGCACCCGGAACTTTGTCTCGATTTCCATAATGGCGCACTGATAATACGACATCAGAAGATCGAACGGCTTTTTGTTCTTCTGCATCATCTCAATAAACTCATCCGATAAAAGATTCTGCTTTACAAATTCATCCCGTTTTGTCCCAATCAGGTTTTTTCCCTGTTTTTTTATTTCCTCCAGTACTTCGAGGTTTTTCATCATCCGTTTTTTCGTCCTCCCAAAACTGCGTTCTCTGTCCTTTATGCTATCATTTTAGGCCTGTAAAGTCAAATTTTTTCTTCTTTTACTCTACCTTCAGCATCCGGTAGCCAACCCCGATATGCGTCTGGATATACTGCGTCTGCTCTCCGTTCTTTTCCAGCTTTTTCCGAAGCGTCGCCATGAAAACACGGAGGGAAGCGATATCATTCTCCCAGCTGCTTCCCCAGATTTTCTGTGTGATAAACGTATGCGTCAGCACCTTCCCTGCATTCTGCGACAGCAGGCAGAGCAGCTTGTATTCGATTGGTGTCAGATGAAGTTCCTCTCCGTCAAGATATGCGCACCCCGCTGCGTACTCGATCCGCAGTGCGCCATTTTCAAAGACAGCCGACTGGACTCCATTTTCTGCCTGCATCTGGGACAGACGGCGCTGTGTGACTCGAAGGCGGGCCAGCAGTTCCTCCACAGAAAACGGTTTCGTCAGATAATCATCCGCTCCTGCGTCCAATGCCTCGATTTTATCGCTGTCCTCACTTCTTGCACTGATTACGATAATCGGCATATTCGACCAGCTTCGAATCTTTTCAATCACCTCTACGCCATCAATATCCGGCAGGCCAAGGTCGAGCAGAACAATGTCGGGATTATGTGTGGATGCCTCCATAATGGCACCCGCACCGTTCTTTGCAGAAATATACTTATAATCGTGTGTTTTTAACGTCGTAGTAATCAGGTTGTGAACCGGCGTATCATCTTCCACAACCAGAATTAATGTCTTATTCATTCAAATTCACCTCACTGAGCGGCAGGGTAAACCGAAAGCAGCAGCCCTGTGGATCGCAGTCATAAAGTGCTATCTCCCCGCCGTGCGCATTTACAATCGAACGGCAGAGTGCCAGTCCAAGGCCAAGGCTTCTGCGGCTGTCGCTTACTTTATTTTTCCCGGAATAGAACATCTCAAACACATGCTCTCTGGACTCTTTTGGAATCCCGGGGCCGTTGTCCTCCACCGCGATCCAGACATTTTTCTCCTCTTTTCTGGCTGTCGAGAACCCACTGAATGATTTCCTGTTCCCTTGGGGCAAAGATTTTTTCCGTCTTTCCTCCTGTCTGCGCGCTGTAAAGTGTTCCGCGGACAATTCTGCTCTCCTGTGCCCCTGCCGGTGCGGCCGTCAGATCACTTCCCAGCAGTTTTACAAGCTTTGTCGCTGTAATATCAAAAATCTCCGACGCATCCTCTGCCTTCTGCAGAAGCTGGCTGGTATTGAAAAGAAGGTTCTGTCAGGAAGTAGTTAAACAGCACTACACTGATCACAGAACTGATTACGCTGCAGGTATAACCGCTGGTCAGAATTGACGTCATCATAACGCCGACCAGATATATGGTAATGATATTGGAATCCGGAATGATATGGATTTCCAAATCCGGCACCAGATCGGTCAGCCGTTCGGTCCATCCCCTTCTCTTTCGAAAAAATCCCTGATCCATCATGCTTTTTCCAATGACAATCCGCGTTACTTCGGAAATTCTCGCATATTCTGCAATCTGCAGGGCAATGTCCTCGCTGTGCGTCGTTACAATCTCCGCCCCGCTCTGTCCTGCCAGGCGGATATGCTTCTGCAGCCTTGCCTGATCCTCCGGCGTTTTCTCTGCCGGTTCCGCGGTCTGCACATACAGTGCTGTAAAATTAGCACCAAATGCCCGGGCCATCTGTGCCGCAGTCCGGATAAACACTCAAAAAGGACACCTTTTATTGTATAATTATGTTACCCCACAAACATACGAAAGAAGGTGTCCTTAATGAAAAATTAGCATTGAAGAAACTGCTAACTTATATGAAAAGTGTATACAAAATTCCACAAAAAATCAAGGGTTTATCCGATGAAAGAAAAAGAAAATCCATCCCGTTGTTTAATATCGTTATGCCAGTGCTGATTTTCCTGATGCTTCAGTATGAAAGTTTTCACACCATTTTTTCAGCGCCGGAAAGCATAGAGAAACGACTGAAAAACTGTATCCGTGGAAAAATCCCAAAAGTTGATGCAGTCAGGGATCTTCTTTCCCGGATTGATCCAAAAGAAATCGAGGAAATTCACGCGCAGACGATTGATGTTCTGAAACGCAACCGCGTATTTCGGGAAGGAACCATAGGCAGATATGTTGCGGCAGGTATTGATGGGATGGAATTATTCAGCAGTACAAAAAAGTCCTGTCCAGACTGCCTGAGCCGGAAGAACGTGACGGGGAAGACAGAATACTTTCATCGAAGTGTGGTATGTATGACGGTAGGAAAATCGCCGCATGTGATCTTTGGGCAGGAAATGCTGAAACCCAGAGATGGTTCAGAAAAAGATGAAGGGGGACTGACAGGAGCGAAAAGGCTCATCCGGCATTTAAAGAAAAGGCATGGTCATTTCGCAGATGTGATTGTGGCGGATGCACTGTACCTGAATGCCCCGTTTATCAATACTTTGAAGGAATGCGGTTTAGAAACGGTAATCCGTCTGAAAGATGAAAGAAGGCTTCTGTTTCAGGATGCGGAAAGCATGTTTCAGCGGGACGAGGGGAGAAAAAGGAGCTTCAGGAAGGGAAAAAGAGTATTGAAGTATGGGATCTTTCCGGATTTGAGATAGACCTTACCTGGACGATATCTTAAGCGGACTGAAATACGAGGACGGCCACTACGATCTCGTGAGTCTTTCCGACAAGGATTATCAGAAAAAACTGGATGTCCAGATTGCCTACTGGGATAAACTGAAAAATGAAATTCAGAAGGTCAGATCCGGAGAAAACGGAACGGCGGATCTGGTAGACATGAGCGAGACGTATTTCCAGATGGCAGATGAAACGGTTGCCGCAGTCAAAGTTTCCCGTGCCAACCGCCAGCTGGAACAGAAAGCCTACATCGACCTTCACACGGGACTGCCGAACAAGAGCAAGTGCGAAGAGCTGTTCCACAATGTGGAATTCATCAAAACTCCTACCGCCTGTATCGTCTTTGACATGAACAACCTGAAACGCGTCAACGACAGCCTCGGCCACTCCATCGGCGACCAGCTGATTCTGAACTTTGCCCGGCTGCTGCGAAACTCGATTCCCGCGAAGCATTTCGTAGGAAGATACGGCGGCGATGAAATTTATGGCGGTCATCTATAATGCAACCCGCGAAAGCATCACAGAAATCCTCACAGAGCTTCAGAACGAAGTCGAACAGTTCAACAGCTACGGAACCCAGTTCCGCATCAGCTATTCCCACCGCTTGGCACTTTCCACCGATTACAACGAATGTACGCTCCGCACGCTGTTTGACAAAGCAGATAAATATATGTATGAAAACAAGCAGGGACGCCAGGACTAAAGAAACGCCGGAACCGGAAATATCTTATCGCCGGTTCTGGCGTTTTTTCTTGCTGTTTCTCTTTTATTTTTTTGCAAACGCTTCTATCTGCGCATATCCCGCTGAAAAATCAATGGGTTCCTCCCGCAGCTTCTTTCTGACCGCATCGCGTCCTTCCTGATCTGCCAGCACTTTCTGGATTTTATCGGCAAACTGCATCACATCCAGCGGACAGAGATATCCGTTTTCCCCATCCCGGATCTGCTCGCGCATGGACGGAATATCGGAAGCGATGATGACCTTCTGCAGGCTTCTCGCCTCTACAATCGTAATCGGATAGCCTTCGTGACGGGACGGCTGGAGATACAGGTCGCAGGATTTTACGTACGGCGCAGGATTTTCGCGCATTCCGAGAAAAATAATTTCCTGCTCCACCTGATATTCCTTTGCCATGGTCCGCAGCTTGTTCAGATCTCTTCCATCACCGATGATGAACCATTTGAAGCAAAGTCCCCGTTTTTTCAGCTCCGCCGTAATCTGCACCGCAATATCATATCCTTTTTCTTCCGAAGCTCTTCCCACCGTCAGAAATTTCAGCTCTCCTGTGTACTGCGGATCGCTAAGCGGCTCCTCACTCCGTCTCTGCACCTGTTTGATGTCAATGAAATTCAGCAGAACCTCTGTCCGGTCCGCGAGTTCCGGAAAACGGGCAATGACCTGTTTCCGGACAGGCTCGGAAACGCAGTAAATTTTATCATACTCCGGAATAAAGTCCCTGGTCCGGAACAGCCACCAGAGATTTTCTCCGTGGAACCAGACCGCTTTTTTCCGCGCATTCGTCTTTCTGGCTCCGAATGCGGTTGTGAACGCACCGAATCCGAAAAAGTCGAAAACAAGATCGTATTGTTTTGTTTCCGGCTCCACACACTCCAGAATCCGTTCATACAGTTTTCCATACCGTTTCTTTCCATACACGACGCGCATCAGAAATACGCCCATTCCTCTGGCATAGAAAGACCGTTCTGCCGGTGTCTCCCGTTTTCCCACAATCCGTTCCAAAGCCGGATGCGGCTTTTTGTTCCAGATCATCTGGCGCACTTCCACTTCCTTCGGAATCCGCTCCAGCAGAACGCCTCTTTTTTCGACCAGAAGAAGCGTTACATCTTCTTTTTTCTCCACCAGTTTCTGCAGCAGCGCTGCCATGGCAACTTCCGTTCCGCCCATGTCCATGGTACGTCCCAGCACCAGTATTTTACTCATTGCTTACCTCTCATCTGCTTTTTTCTCTGTTCTAACGCCAGTAGGCATCTCCCACATGCGCAGGATGACGCTGATCCTCCGGCGGAAGCTGATGGTAATCGCCGTACAGGGTGTGAAGATACGTCTCGTATCCCGCCGGGGCATTGATCAGATGGCCTTCAAACGGAAGGCGCACGATCTCTTCGATCGCTGTTTTGGGAATCGCGTCCGACTTGCGGTAACCGCCGCACTGGCAGGCCACCCACTTTGAGTCCTCCGCGCGGTACTTTCTGCACTCTTTTTCCATCTCGCGCAGAATCCGCTCTTTTCCATAGCATTTCCGGATCGCCCATTTGCACCATTTTGCGAAGCTTCCTTTGTTTCCTTTTAAGGTCTGGCGGTAGGTGCGGAATGCATTCATCCGCTGGCTTTCCAGAAACAGCAGCTTTTTCCAGTGACGGTCGTACTCCGGTGTATCTTTTTCCGGCAGTCCGTCAAACGGGAAAATGTCGACGAAAAGACCGGTATCCACAGCTCCTGCCACGTGCTCCACAAGACTCGTTCCGGTGTGTACCAGCTTTCCGTATGCCAGTGTGAAACCCTTTGTATTATGAAAATTCATGACGCGGTACGGTGTATCCGTTTCGCTGTTTACAATCTGTTCCAGTTTTTCATAATCCGCTCTCGGCATCCAGACATCCACATCATCATCCCACGGAATGAACCCCTGATGCCGGATCAGCCCGAGCAGCGTTCCATCTGCTGCAAAATAGATCAGGTGATGTTTCCGGCAGACTTCATCCAGATACAGTAATATTCCAAGCGCAATCTCCTGTTTTTCTTTTAATTCTGTAATTTTACGCATAACGGCATTGCCTTTCTGTTTTGTTTTTCCCATCCATTATAAACACTCTGCCGGATTTTTTCAATTTAAAGTTCCTGCCGCTCCGGCGCCCGTCTGAAGATTCCACACTGTTTTTATCAGTACCTTCATATCCACCGGTTTTACTATGTGTGCGTTCATGCCCGCATTGAAGGCATTCTGCACATCTTCTGAAAATGCGTTGGCTGTCATCGCAAGAATCGGGATTTTCTTTGCCAGCGGGTGGCTGCTGTTCCGGAATTTCGTCACAAAGAGAACCGATGCCAGGATCAGAAGCAGAATTACTGCCAGAATCCTCAGCTCCTCGACAGCGGTATCCTCGAACATCTTCGTTCCGTTGCTGTCCACCACATACGTCGTGCTCTGGTTGCTGAATGCACTGCTTCTGAAATACGGTGCCATCTCCTCCATCGAACGGATCAGAATAAAGTGTGTGATGATACTGCCGTCGACCACCAGCTGGCTCTGCAGTTTTCTGGCAAATACCATCTGGTTTTCATTGGTGATCCAGTCCGATGTCAGAAAGCTTTTGATATCCGCATCCTGCAGATCTTTAGATCTGTACCACACGCCCTGCAGACCCTCATCGGAATAATAGTATCCTTCCTGGTTCACGGCAATAAACTGGAGGTTTTCATGCGTGGAGCTTAATTCTTCCTCACGTTTTTTCAGAAATTCACACAACCGGCGTTTTACTTGATTACAATCAGATTCGGGTTCTTTGGGCTTCATCAACATCCGCAAACTGCATATTGCAAATATGCTGTTTTTATTTTTCTTTCATATAATCCATACAATTTCTCGCATTCCATGCATATCCATCCTGCTTCGCCTGTATATAGCGGATATTTTCGTTTCTTACAATATTCTGTTTCATAATTTCCTACTAATTCCACAAGGTTATTGATATCCCTCATCTGCGCAGCAGCCATTCCTGTCATTGCCCACAAAAAGCCAGTTCTTTTTTTATTCAGTTTCTGCCACTGAAACCTTTCCGTAAACTGATCATATAATACCTTTTGCTTTTTCTTCTCTTTTACCGGAAATTCATAAATCAGCGGATAAATCTGAGCAACACCATCCGGATAAAATTCTGTCTGATGATACCGATCACTGTTTCCGATAATTCTCCATCTTTGATTCGCATCATCCCAGAATATCTTTTCTATCTGTTTCTGTATCTTTTTACGAATTTCACTGATCGCCTGCGTATCTTCCAGTCCTGCAAGTTCCAATTCGTACAGGCCTTTCCATACTTCCAGATTATCCATCAGATAAACTGTTGTGTTTTCTTCTGAAACCTGTGTAATTCCATCCTGCATCAGGCTTTGAATCTTTTTTAATGCAAGGCTGATTCCATTTTTCCAGGATTCCGGCAGGTCTGTACTTTCTGTCTTTTCCAGATATTTTCCCATAAGAAAAAGGTACATACCAAGATATCCGTCTTCGGAATCAGCCTTTTCTTTATAAATAAGTTCCCCACCCTCTTTCCTGTAGATTCCCATTTTTCCATCTGTTTCCAGCAAAACCCCAGTATGCCAGTCCAGATACCTGCCAACAGCTTTTTGCTCTGTTTCAGTCATGGGGCAATTCTTTGTTTCTGCCAGAAGCCCCAGTGCAGCCATACATGCAAAGTATGGATTAACATCTCCGGCTTTACTTCCATTCATATAGATTTCGCCTTCAGGGCCCTGATTCTCAAGGATCCACTTTTTTTCTCTGGTCAGGACGGTTTCCAGCCATTCCTGCCGGACAGATATTTCTTTTCTCAGGTTCTGATAATAAGCAAACATAAACACAATGCACACAGTTATGCAAAATATAATAAGTCCCATCACGTTCTTTCGATGTTTCACTTTTCTTTTGCATTGGCTCTGTTTATGCTTATGCATCTATATCCTCCAGGATTTTTCTGATTTTGATACTTGCAGTCCCATCACCATAAGGGTTTCTAGCCTCACTCATTTTTCTGTATGTCTCCGGCTCTGTAAGAAGCCGCCTGCATTCTCTGTAAATATCCTCCATCTTCGTGCCTACAAGCTTTAAGGTTCCTGCTTCCACACCTTCCGGACGCTCTGTTGTATCCCGCATGACCAGTACCGGTTTTCCCAGTGCAGGAGCTTCTTCCTGAATTCCGCCGCTGTCTGTCATGATCAGATAACTGGCTTTCATCAGGTTATGGAATTCCACCACATCCAGTGGTTCGATCAGGTGTATTCTCTCGCATCCACCAAATTCCTCATCTGCGATCTTCCTGACCTGCGGATTCAAATGTACAGGATAAATAACCTTCACATCTGTAAATTCTTCCACGATCCTGCGTATAGCCCGGAACATATCACGCATGGGCTCTCCCAGATTCTCCCTTCTGTGTGCTGTTACAGCAATCAGTCTGCTGCCTTTTGCCCATTCTGTTTCCGGATGATAAAAATCACTTCGCACCGTATAGTGCAAAGCATCAATTCCTGTATTTCCTGTGATAAAGATCCGCTCTGGATCCTTACCCTCTTTCAGCAGTGCATTCGCTGCTTTCTGAGTGGGCGCAAAATGCAGGCTGGCAGTAAGTCCAATGGCCTGCCTGTTAAATTCTTCCGGATAGGGAGATTTCATATTATAAGTACGAAGTCCCGCTTCCACATGTCCTACCGGGATCTGCTGGTAAAATGCAGCCAGAGATGCGGCAAATGCAGTAGACGTATCTCCATGGACCAGCACAATATCCGGTTTTTCCTTTTTCAGGATCTCCCTCATTCCTGTAAGAATAGCCGTTGTCACATCCGTAAGATCCTGCCCTTTTTTCATGATCGCCATATCATAATCCGGGACCACTTTAAAAATATCGAGAACCTGCTTCAGCATTTCCCTGTGCTGTCCTGTGACACACACCAGCGTTTCCAGTTTTTCACTTTTTTTCATTTCCAGAACAAGAGGGCACATTTTAATTGCTTCCGGTCTTGTTCCAAAAATCACCAGTACTTTTTTCATTTTCAATTTCCTCCCAGTTCTTTATCCAGATACGCCAGTCTTTCGCGGATAGTATCTGTCAGCTGTTTCATAGCTTCTTCATAGCTTCTGATATTCCTCGATGTGCCCTCCTTACTGGTTCCGGCTAACAGATTCTCTTTAAAAGAATATCCCCACACTTTAAAGTTTCTGTCCACAGCCTCTCCCAGTTCCTCCTGATAAGATGCTATTTTCTCAGCGATATGTTCATCAGCGAGAGTAGTTTCTCGTAATTGCCTGTATCTTTCACAGACACGGTCCCTGAAATTTTCATCCTGCCACAGCCTTTGAAACCATGAATTCTCCACAGTATGAAGAACATCCGTTTCTGTCCGGAACCACTGATAATTATCAAAACCATTGTTAAAGTCCCATACAGCAAGCTGCAGTTTTCCGTCCAATTCTTTATACAAATAAGTAGAAAGATTACCAGCATCATAATTCATGGCAAATTCATTGATAATAAAATAGTCCACCCAATTATCCATGTCTATATATGCCTGATATCCAATTCTTTTGTCGCTGAAATTCTTCCCATACAGAACTTGTTCAAATTCGGAAATATCTTTCTGGATATATGCTTTTTGTTTTTCCGTTATTTTATTTTTTGACGGATATCTTATGTACAAAGCGTTATATGTATAGCCGTTAGTCTTTCCCCATGTGTCTATCTCTTCAGAGCCCGTATCAATTCTGTCTCTGTTTACAATATATGCAGTTTCTCCGGACAACAAACCAAATTCCGCGAGACGCAGTCTGCTTTCTCCGTTTGTTACAGGCTCCACTGCCAGATAAACGCCCTGATATTCTCCATCAACAAACAATTCCACAAACCGGGTGTCCGGAGCCCATCCATTTAATTCCCTTGCCAGATCATATACCAGTTTATTTCTAATCAGCGTCTTATCAAGATAAGGACCATTTAACACCCATTCACTGTTTGCTCCCATTCCTGCAAGAGACACTTCTTTTGCACTGTCTTTTTCATTTTTATAAAATTTAATGCGATACTGCTTTTTATCGAATTTGCTATAAGAAGAAGCGCCTCTGTATTTGATCGTAGCGCGGTATATGGAATTGGGAAGAGAAAAAACAGATTGTTCCTCTCCGTTTCCATCCAACAGAGCAATATTTCCCCAGATTGCATTCTCCTTCAGGACCTGCTGTCCCTTTGTATTCATATAGACTACCGGAAGTGTCGTAGAGAATTCTCCCAAATCATAGTATTCCAGACTCTCCTCGTCCGGTGCAGCCCACTCCTTCACTTCTTCTTTCGTGATAGTGGTTCTCTTTTTTTCCTTTGACTTATTTTCCGAATTTACAACAGAATTTCCCACAACGGATATTCCACAGAGAACTGTTATCATCAGAATACATAAAAGGATACGTCTTATCCTTTTCATAGCAACACCTCTCATTCAGGCAGCCTTTTACTGCGAAAGTTCATCCTTCTGGTCAACTATATTTACCCTTTTCACACCATCGATTTTGATCAGTTTCTCTGAAATATCCATCTGATTTTCTTTTGCAGCTTTATACAGGATTCCCTCTCCGATAGAATAAACCAGTTCAAAGCTGCCTTCTGTAACATTTCTCATGGAAACATGTGCCTTTCCTGAAAAGAAGGTATCCACTGCTGCCTCTGTTTTATGTAAGCAGTCAGGTTTTCCCTGAACAACCAGCAGCTTATTACAGGATGTAAAGCCTTTTCTTGTAATAATAAGAAAAAGAAGTAAAAAAGCAGAACCAATAACAATAAGCGCATACTGAGATACACCGCAGCCAATGCCTGCCGCAATTGCCCAGAAAATATAAGTAGCATCTCTTACATCCTTTACAGCAGTACGAAATCTTATGATAGAAAGAGCACCAACCATACCAAGGGACAATGCAATATTATTACTGATAATGCTCATGATCATAGCTGTGATAATCGTGATCGATCCGATCGAAATATTAAATTTTCTGCTGTATGCAGGTCCTGCATAAGAAATTTTATAAGTAAACATAATAAAAAAGGCAACGATCAGTGCGATCACATTATTCATTAAAATCACAGTCACACTCAGTGCTTCTGTATTTGTCAGATTTTCTACGATAAATTCTCTCATATTTTTCTCCAATCCCGGCATCCGGTTTCCCATCGGTCTCCGGTCTGCCGCATGTAAAACTTACAGTCACATCATTCTGGCTCTGGAATATTTGCTGTGGCTGGTGGACAGTTCATCCGCTTTTTTCAATGTCTCAGCGATCATATCCGGCAGAAATCCTGTATATTTTACTTCCATCAGCACCTGTTCTGTACTGCCCAGCGCATCGGTTCCAACCTCCTCGAACAGACCATATGGATATAACGTTCCTCGGATATCCGTATCAAAAGTGATCCTTACATCACCTGCAGGATAAGCAAATGCCAGCCTCTGATAATCTATGATCGTCTTTGGACGGTAACAACCCTGTGTGATCCGCAAATACAATCTCATAGCCAGCTCTGTTTCATATTCCAGAAGAAACGAAGCATCTCCCTGTTCCATCCGAAGTGCGTGTTCACGGCTGACAGGTATGGAATATTTCACTCCGTCAAATCCGTTTTTGCATTTAAACTCCAGCTTTGCAGATAGATCATTCAAGGAATAAATTCTTAAACGGATCTTCCTTTTTTCATACATTCCATCCAGATTATCCCATAGATCCTGATCGTCTATGGAATCATAGTACTGAGATCTGATAAAATATCTGCCATTATCTCCATGGATATCTCTTTCCATAATGCCATCCAGCTTTTGTTGAAGAATCATGGCCTCTCTGCGGCTGATCAGATATTTGATTTCTTTGCGAAAAACCGTTTCCAAATCTTACGCCCCCTCTCTGATTTTCGTTCAAACAGAACGATCTGGAATAGGAGTCCGCATACTGTCAGCAAAGCCACGTATCTGACTCCCGTCTCGTGAAGAAGAAACATTCCTGCCACAACAGAAGAAAGGATCGCTCCCTCAAGAGGAAAAAAGGCCGCTGCAGCTGCAGCTCCTGCAGCGAAAATAACTACAGCCCACCAGAACGGATAACACATCCATACAACTGCCGCAGCAGTCATGGCAGACAAGATCATGGAATCTGCTGTTTTCCACTTAAATGCCATATATCCCATCAGACACCCAAGTATCGTAAATGCTGTTACGATCGTCCCCCATCCGGCCCTTCCATTCATAACAGTACATAATACGATCGTCACTCCCCAGAACATTATGAAGGAAACGATCAGACGGTACACTTTAGCTCCTGCAAAAACAAGCAGGATCCCCAGGAGCAGAAACAGGATTCTTTCTGTATTTCCGCTTATAGGAAGGGTGTCTGCAATTCCTGTCTTTCCCATAAACAAATCAGTTCCCTTAAGGATCAGTTCCGACATCAGCCATTCCCTCCTTCCTTTAAAAGTGGATTCAATGCATTCATATAGGATCTGTTTCCTGTTTCAGCAACATCCTGTGCCCATATAATATATTCTATATCATATTTTTCCAGTATTTCATCCAGATTCTGTATAAGATCTGCATCCTCATACATATTAGATACATAAACCTTTTCAAAGATTTCTGAAAGATAAGATATCATCATCTTTCCTCTTGTATCTGCAATAAGAAGAAGATTTCCCTTTCTCTGTCCTTTTCCTCTTCCTTCCACTATACTATGCTTATAACTCGAACCAATGACTGCATAATTTCCGCTGCCATTAAACTGTATCGTTTGTCTTTTTAGTGTCTGTAGCTGCCCTTCTTTGTTTTCAAAGGTTAATTCTTCGCGATTGGGATTTGAACCATTGATATAAATATAGAATGGTTCTTCTTCCATGTTTTCTATTCCTTTCTTTATTTCGTCTGTCGTATACTTTCCTAGCGCTTCCAAAAGAAGGTTTCCCTTAAAATTTCCAAAAACATATTCACGGTAATCATCCAGGTTTTCCTTATCATATCCAAGTTCTCCAAAAATCACCTGCGCCCCGTAAAATGCCCCACGCATTGTCCAGCTGTTTCCAGTTCTGAAATAAATATATTCATCCTGATGTTTCTCCAGTTCAGACAGCGGATTCAAAACCACTGAGGGATCTGAAAAAGAGGCTTCCAGTTTCTCTATAAAATCACTGTATTTTTCCTTTTCAGTTTCATATCCGCTTTCAAATACTGCTCTTTGCGGTATCGGCATAATATAAGTGTCTTTCCCACTCTTTTTCTGTAATGCTTTCATAATATCTGCCGCATATGAAATACGATCCTCAGAAATCTGATTTATATTAAAGATACGGTCTGTATAAATCACCTGATCCTGCGTTTCTATGATTTTGATTTTTGAAAGAGACTGGTCATTTTTTAAGCCATAATTATTATATAAATTTCTTGTTTCCGGAACATATACGCTTTCCTGCTTAACATTCTGCAATTTTTCCATCCCTTTCTGGAGGATCAGAATTCCTGCAGACATCACGATCAATATGAGCAAAACCAGAAACACTTCTGCGGTTTTATTCTTTTTCAACTGAATTCACCTCCCTGAACCTGATTCTGGCATTTGGACAGTTTTTCTCCAGTTCTGCAATACCCGGCTGATCTTTTATTTTCTCTGATACGGAAATCTGTTCAAGCGAAACACAATCTCTGAATGCACTGATTCCCACATATTCCACACCGTCCGGAAGGTATACCTCTTTCAGATTCCTGCACCCGCGAAAAGCATGATCACCTATTTTCTTTAACAGAGAGGTATCTGAAAATATCAGTTTATTAACAGACACACAGTCAGCAAATGCAGCTCCTTCAATCACAGTCAGAGAATCCGGAAGACTTATAAATTCCAGTGCGTAACAGTTTTCAAAAGCTGATATCCCTACTGATTTCAACGAAAGCTTTTCCATGCTCTCCCATACTTTCAATACATTGCAGTCAGCAAATGCATAGTCCTCAATAACAGAAACGCTCTCCGGCAGACACACCTTCTCAAGACTTCTGCATCCAAAAAACTGACTCTTCGGAATAATTGATGCACCTTCTGGAATAACCGCTTCTTTTACATATATATCTCCTCGAAATCCCTGAAAATCAACGTTTTCATATTCCAACAGATCCTGGAAAGTAATCTTTTCCTTATGAACAGGTTCTCCTGGAAAACAATACTCTCCAAATATCTCCCTGTCTGATTTCAGGATTTTTCCACCACCCTCTGAAACCACATATCCATAAACATAATTACTGCCATAAAATGTTATTGTTCCGCGGGCAACAACTGAAGTAATCTTATTCGGCTGGCCTGCGCTGGCACCTTCTTCAAATATAATATTGCCCTGTGTAAAAATGTTGCCAAGCACTGTTGCATTTTTTTCCAGAAGTATATCATTCTCTGCGAAAATATTTCCAAGCACCGATGCATTTTCCATGATCCTCACAGCCCCATCACTGTGGATATCTCCCTGCAGGATGATATCCTCGATCACCTTTATATCCCCACGGGAAATAATCGTATAAGGAACTGTCCCACTTTCCGTAACCATATCATCATCTATGTAATGCCTGTTATATTCATAGCTGTTCGTGACCGGCATACGAAATATCCTGGGATCACGTCCCTCCATAAACCGGTCAGGTTCCTCCGGACACTGTCCAAGACGGATCACAGGTGCATACAGACTATGAAAAATATTACCAAAGCCTATCACAAGCTGTTCTCCGCTTGATACCCTTTCACCCAGATCACATTCATCATAAACTACAACTGCATGTTCAGCATCTGCCCATCTGAGCAGCCGGATCTTATTTCCGAAAAGCAGTCTTTTTTTGCTGTATACAGCCCGGAGTCGTATGTTCTCTTTTACAAACAACGCATCCTTTTCACTGTAGATTTCTTTTTGGAAATGTAAATCCCCTTGCTGCGGACAGAAGATGGTATTTCTGGCAATGACCAGATCTTCAATCTCAGGCTGCACAAACTCCTGGTTTCCATCTGTTTCCAACACCTTTTCCTGTCTTGAAAGCATGATCATACCATTCTTCATTTCCGGAAGGGCTTTTTCCACCAGAGAAGAAAAGCTTCTGCCAAAATATCTGGCATTTTTCACATAATCCTGCCTTATTTTCAGAATCTGCCCTTTTCTCATCCTGAAATGCAATACTGCGACCAACAGAGGCATAGAGAACATACAGACAAAAATCAAAATCCATACTTTCATTTTTCAGCCTCCTTTTCCGTTTTCTGCACAGTAAACCGCACTGTTTTATCCCATTTCACACCTCTTCCGGTAACAGTATCTACCACTGCATCCCAGAATCCCAGAGAGATATTCCACATATAAAAGAAAAAGTTAAACATCATAAGAGGCAGAAGCAATGCCTCTCCGGGAAGTCCGTCTATGATCAGCGAGGTACCTATCTCAAAAAATGGTGCAAAGTTTCCAAGGGAATTATAAATTCCCAAAAACAATATAACCCACCAGCCACTGAATATCTGCATTTCACCCAGGAAAAATAATCCAAGGGACACTACCCAGCCTACCAGCAGAAATACCGGTACTGAATAGATAAAAAGCAGAAACAAGCCATCTATTTTCTGAAACAGCCCCATATAAGGAGTTGTGATCGTAGGAATCAGATAGCGGAACAATACTTCATTATGGCCTCTTGACCAGCGTCTGATCTGTCTGCCTCGCACATTCCAGCTTTCCGGGGACTCTTCATAACATTCTGCCGAATTAGCATATACAACCTTCCAGCCATTGGTAAAAAGCCGATATGTAAGTTCCGTATCTTCTGCCAGAACCTTTGGATTAAAGCCACCTGTTTCTAACAGAAAATCTTTTCGAAATCCTCCCACTGTACCGCCATACTGCGGAATTGTTTTCAGGTTATATCGTGCCTGTTGATCTACCTGATATCCGCCGGACCGTTCCAGATTGATAAGTCTGGTCAGCATATTTGTGTTGGTATTGTACGGTATCACCCGCCCCATAACTGCACCTACCTGCGGATCCTCAAATCCCAGCGCAATCTGTTTCAGCATGTTTCTGGCAGGTCTGTAATCCGCATCAAATACAATGATGATCTCCCCTTTTGCCAGCTTCATTGCATCATTCAGACCTACCGGTTTTCCTCTGTCCGGACAGTCTCTGTGAAGGGGGCGTATAAACTCATACTTTCTGTGATATTCATCCAGCATTTCCTTGGTACGGTCTGTAGAATTATCATTAATCGGAATAATTTCAAGTCTGTCCCTGTCATACTCACATTTCAGCAGAGAATCCAGAACATTGGAAAGCACCTGTTCCTCATTATGCATAGGGATCAGTACGGAAATACTTTTCATCCTGTCTGTAAGAATATCATTGTAATAGAGGCGCTGCCTGCCCAGAAGCCTTACAATTGTAAAATAAAAATGTCTGGCTGTGTACAGAAGCATCAGGATAATAACAAAAATAGTATAACCTTTCATAATAGCTACGACCATTTCCATACCTCCTTTCCCTTCCTTGAATCGTAAACACCGATCATGCGGTCGACAAACACTGCATAAATCATAACCAGATACAAAAAGTCAAACATGGGCCCTATTATAAAGTAGAAAAACGCCATATAGATCACAGAAAATCTGTACAGCAGCCAGATAAAAATCACATAGCGAACAGTTCCAAATACTATGGAATACAACATTACCGCAAGAAGTGTCAAAAGCTTATAGATCACTCCCCGGTCTCCTATAATTCCAGTGACCATAATTGTCATGACAAAAAACATCACCCATATGCCAATTTCCTGAAGCATATATAATTTCGAATAAACAGTTAAAGTATACGGAAAGTATTTTTCTCCAAATACAAACCACAGACTGTTTATCAGATGAATCGCACTGCACAGGATCAGATAAATGGCAAGAGGGCGTCCCTTCCATGGAAGTCCCGCCAGCAGAATGATTGCCGCAAGAGAAACTGCTGCATTTATAAGGCTTATCTGTATTCCCGGATATACGGTTCCTGCACTTAGATAGCTGATTTTTCCAAACAGAGGATACGTTTCTGAACGGATCCCAACATACATCTGCGGTTCATATTTTTTTAAAGCATCGACCCCTATCTTACAGATCACCCTGGTCAGATCATCGATCTGCGTCCACATAAGCAGAAAACCAAGCAGGATCAGTATGACAATATACAGAATACATTTCTTTTTATCTATCTCAATTCTTCGATAGGTTCTGGTATAATCAATTACTTTCTTTTCTTTCATAGACTTCTCCTTTTGTTCCGCTTCGCTATGCAGCTCATAACTGGGAACCTTCCAGATTTTTTACATTCCCTCCCCATAAATTACAGCACTGCAGCCTTTCTGCTTTTTACTCTGATACATTGCCCTGTCAGCCTTTCTGTATAGCTGATCAAAAGAAATATCTTCATATCCATCATAAAAACACGCACCCAGACTTATTTCTATACTCTTTCCACGCATCTCTATGATATCAATCTGTCGAATATTTTCAAAAAGGCGCTCGAAGAATTTCTCAGCTACTGTTTGCTCCAACATTTTCGGCATAAATATTGCGAACTCATCACCTCCAAGCCTCATAACCACATCACTGTCACGACATGTTTTCTGCAGCGTCTTCGCAACGGCTATAATCACCTTATCTCCTACAGAATGCCCATAAGTATCATTGATGGATTTAAATTTGTCACAGTCGATCAGGCAAAGCAATCCCTTTGTTTTTTCCTTTAAAAGTTCAGTAATCCTTTTTTCTCCGCTTCCACGATTACATAATCCTGTCATAAGATCTGTCTTCGCCAGATAAATCAGCCAGTTCTCACGCTTTTTTTCTTCTTCTATACACTCAGTACAAAAAAGCACATGCAGAAGTCTTCCATTTTCATCATAGTCTACAGGAATAAATCTGCTTCGACACCAACCTGATTTTTTATCTATAAATTCATGTGTTATGCTCTTTTCTCCAAGAAGCCGTTCTTCCAGCGTATTGATATCTACAAACTCCAGTGATTCCTGAAGCTGCGATTCTATGCACATTTTCTCGACAATATCCCTGACATGTCCGCAAAAATCATTCCTGATTTCATATTCTCCCATTTTCTTAAAATCTTTTCCCAAACATTCCATAATCTGATCTGTCATTTTTACAATATGATATTTCTTTGTCTGCACATCAACCAAATGCATGGATGTATAGATCTTCGAGAGGGATGTATAACTGCTGAGCCGTGCCTCTTTATTTGACTTTATAAATGAATTACGCAATTTCAGTAACGAGATAAGAAGCGTTCCTATCATATCCAGAAAAATAGTAAGCCCCCTGTAATCACCCTTTGGAGGATTATCCACACCGAAAAAACCACTTATCTCATCTTTGTAACGCAAAGGACATACCACCACATTTCTTACATTCTGTGCTTTTAACATATCATAGGGCATGCGATGTTCTTCTTTGATATCTTCTATATCAGCGATAATGATACTTTCGCCCTTGGAAAACGTATCGTACCACCACTTTATTATGTCCATATCTACATTCTGCAATCTGTCTCTTTCGGGAACCACTCCCTGCGCACACCATTCATACGTATTGTTTGTGACATGCCTTTCTTTACAATCTTCGAAAATATATATTCTGTCAGAACTGATATGTCTGCCGAAAAAACGAATAAATTCATTAATCTGCTCGTCAGGTGTATGGTAATTAAGTGCGGATCTAAGTGCTTCATTTATGACAAGTTCATACTTCATGATCGTCTTCATGCTGTTTTCCTCCCGAATGTCTTTCTTATCTTATTTTGTTACATTCAAGCCAGATGGAAAGTCCTTCTTTTATTTTCTGCTCTTCCACAGGTTTCATAAAAAAATATTCTATCCGCAGCCTGAACGCATGGAGCGAAAAATCAAGGTCACTGCACCAGATGATTCCACATTTCGGATACAGGGAACGGAGGTGTTCTGCTGCATTCAGGCCGGCTACACCCGGTAATGCGAGAAACAGCACTGTTGGTACTGTTTTCAATGTCTCTGCAAAAAACTGTTCCTGATTCTGATAAATTTCAATCAGCGGAAAGACATTCTTCTCTGCACAGTACTTCCTGATATATTCCGCGCTGTTTTGTCCTTCCTGTTCCTGGTCGGTCAGTATGGCAATACAATACACGATCCCCCTCCTTTCCATTTAATATACTTTCATTTGTTACCCTCATTATAAAAAATATCAAAATTATTTCAATAATTCTGTCACGAAACGACAGAAAATGACACGAATTGCAACTCCGTGGCATTGTTTTATGATATACTGTTACCAGAGCGTTTTCGAAATAACTACACCACTTGCTTGTCTGCGAATTCGGTTGCACAGATGAAAAAATATTACCGAAAACAGCGTGAACAGTAACGAGGAATTCTCAGCAGGCGGAATTTTATAAATATATATTATAAGGAAGATTTACTATGAGAATTGCAATTGTTGATGATATTTCAGAAGAGCGGACACTGTTACGAAACAGACTGGAATCTCAGTTTTCCAGGCGCAATGTCCATACAGATATATTGGAATATGAAAATGGAGAAACTTTCCTCACTGCGGCAAAGGAATGTCCTTTCACTGTAGTGTTTCTGGATATTTATATGAATGGTTCTAACGGGATTGATACAGCAAAAGAACTTCGCAGATCAGATACTGACTGTCTGCTGATCTTTACAACAACTTCTACCGACCATGCATTAGAGGGATTCCAGGTCCGGGCTCTGCACTATCTTGTAAAGCCCTACAGTGAAAATGATATTTCCGCACTGGCCGATGAAATTCTTTCCCGCATCCCGGATTCCGGGAAATACATAGATGTAAAGGTAAACGGCAGTAATATTCAGATTCCCTTCCGGAAAATAATCTACGCAGAGCATTTTTCCCATATGATCCACATCCACACTGACGGTGAAAGGGAACTGGTGACCCGTCAGTCCTTTGATTCCTTCATAACCGCCCTGAAAATGGACGCACGTTTCTATCAGTGTAACCGGGGTGTTGTGATCAATCTGGAGCATGCTGTTGATTTTGACGGATCGATTTTTCGCCTTGATAACGGAAACAATGTCCCGGTCAGCCGGAAGCTGCTCAAAAACGCCAGACAGACATTTATGGAATTTCTGTTCCAAAGGAGGTCGTGAAATGACTGACATACTTCGCCCTGTACTTGAACTTTCCGTAATCATTCCCGGCATACTGCTGTCATATCTGCCAGTAAAAAGCTATCTGAGGCAGACACCGCTTAAGCTGACAGCGTGGCTTCTTCCTCTTCTTCTGGGAATCTGTATTTTCGGAGGAGCAGTTTGCTGTGCCTTCCACTTTCCCACCAGATGGATCCTGTTTCCTCTGCTGCCTGTTATTATGCTTATTTATCATAAAACGTTAAAAATCTCTGTCTGGAAATCCGTCAGTATTTTTCTGGCAGTCTTTGCAGTTTTTGCATGTGTCAACAGTCTTTCCCGGGCAGTCAATGCACTTATAACTGCTGACCTGCATATTACAGAAAATGAACTGTGGTTTCGTACCGGTGCCGGAATTTTCTATAACCTCATCTGCCTGCTGTTTGTTCTGGCAGCCTGGTATCCTGCCCGCCACTGTGTTCAGACAATGATCGCAGACGAAAACTTTGCCCAGACCTGGTATGTATTCTGGATTCTTCCGGTAATCTTCATCGGAGTGAATCTTTTTATGATTCCCAAACACCGTAGCACTTTATATACCGGGCGGGTCCTGCAGTGTTATATTGTTTTAAGTCTTGTACTGCTCATACTCCTGCTCCTGTTTTATGTCATGTTTCTTATGATGGGGGTCAACCTGAACAGAAATGCCAGACTTCAGCAGGAGAACCATTTTCTTTCCCTTCAGCAGGAAAGATACGAGAATCTCTGCATGGCCATTGAAGAAGCAAGACAGGCGCGTCACGATATCCGCCATCATTTTGTCCAACTGTCCTCTCTGGCAGAGCAGGGTGACATGGAAAAGATCAAAAAATATCTCTCCGCTGCAACCGGAAAAATCTCTGACTATAACCTGCATTTCTGTGAAAATCAGGCTGTTGACAGTGTTTTCGGACATTATTCCACCCTTGCAGAAAGAGAAAACATTCCTTTTCATGCAATGGTTTCTCTGCCTGCTGATCTTTCCATAGATGAGATTAATCTGTGCCTTGTATTTTCCAATCTGTTGGAAAATGCCATCCAGGCAAGTGTGAAAACAGATCAGGCCCGCAGGAAGATTAATGTGGAGGTTTATCCCCACCATAATCATCTGCTTCTGATTCATGTGGAGAATACTTTCGATGGTAAAATACGGCAAGAAAACAATATTTTCCAATCCTCCAAACGTTCCGGAAACGGCATAGGAATCGAATCCGTCCGCCACATTACCGACAAAAACGGCGGTATCTGTGACTTTACCTATAAAGATGGTATTTTCTCTGCAAAATAATGCTCCGGATATGAGCATGTTTTTACCATTTTAATTTGCTGTACCTGTCCCAAGCTTCTTCAAAGGAATAAAAAAACAGACCATATAGCAGCTCTATATGCTCTGTCTTTTTATTCCTACAAATCTTCGTGCAGTTTTACATCGCTATTATCTGCCATGCATTTTTTTTAAGCAACAATCCTCAAAAATTTCAACTGCTTCCTGCCCGTCTACTGCACATGTAACTTCCATACCGCTGTCTTCCAGTATACATCTGGCAATCTCCATGTTCAGCTCATTGTCTTCCACAACCAATGCCCGTATGCCTTCCACTGAATAATCATCAAGGCTTACTGGCTTATCTGATAAATTACTGTTTTTATCCTGTGTGTCAATTTTGAACGGTATTTTTACAATAACTGTAGTACCAACACCAACTTCGCTCTTCAGTTCAATACTTCCATCCATCCTGTCCACAAGCTGTTTCGTAATTGCAAGCCCCAGTCCGGTGCCTTCATACCTGGATCTGCTTGTCTTGCTTTCCTGAGAGAACATATCAAAAGCATGTGCAATAAAATCTTCACTCATACCCACACCCTGGTCTTTACAGTAGAACGTAAAAAATGCTCTGCCATCATCCAGAGTTTCTTCCTTAACCCAGACCGTAATCACACTGTCCGCCTGACTGAATTTTATGGCATTGTCCATGACATTCGACAGGATCCTGCCAAGATATACCGGATTTCCAATCAGAGCGCTGTGGCTGTATGTACTATTTTTCCAGTCAACCTCATACCGGATGCCTTTCTTTGCAGCCCGCTCATCATAAATCTGGTTCAGTTCCCGCAGTACCATTGTCAGATCAAACAAAATCTGCTGGTCCTTCAACTCTCCGCTCTGTAGTTTATTCATATCCAGCACATCATTTACCAGAGACACCAGATATTTCAGGGCTTCCATTGCCTTTTCTCTGATCTTCTGCTGCATCTGCAGATCATCTGCGTACTGATTTCCCATATTTACCATACCGATAATACCGTTCAGTGGCGTGCGGATATCATGACTCATAGTTGCCAGAAACCTTGTTTTCATTTCGGCTTCCCGCTTTGCTGCTTCCGCTGCAAAGTTAAGATCCTCTTCACGTCTTTTGGAATCACTGATACTACGGACTGTACATAAAACATGGGTAACATTTCCAGACTGATCCCGTTTTTTTACAGTAAAAAGCATCCTGTGCCAGCTGCCATCACACATCCTGCATTCTGTAGAAATACATTCTTCCGTCTTCAATCTGGCTGAAAGTGTAGAAACATCCAGAAATGGACGTATCAGCGGACGGTATTTCGGTGCAACCATGGTATCACAAAGCTGATACAGTTTCTCCGATGCACATCCTCTGTTTCCTGTCAGTTTGTGTATTTCACTGTCATTTGATACCTCTTCAAAAAAATCTTTCTGAACATCAATCCTGTAGATAGAACAGTAACTCTTGGCAATTGCCGAAATTATTTCATTACTCAGCCGTGTCTCGTCCAGTGCCTGCTTTAATTGATTCTGGATGGTAGTTTCTTTTTCCATAATATCATCGATATGCCGGAAACCCACCAGTGCGAAAAAATGTTTCTCATCCTGGTATATTTTGACTGCCTGTGCCTCAAAAAATTCATGCTGATTCGGATTCGGTTTGCTTCTGTAATGATAGGTAATGCGCTCCTTCCTGGAAAGCTGTTCCTTCAGATGCCCCGTCGAAATCCAATCCTTAAATTCCTGTCTTTCTTTCCCATACAGATACTGGACCGCATATTGGTCAGCAGCATAATTGAAATTATCACACTGTTTCAGATTCATTTTTTTTGCATTGGTTCCGTCGTTTATATGCAGAATCTCAAAGAAACCGATATTTAATTCGACATAATAGACAGCAGTAAAGTCTGAACATATTTTGTCCAAAAGCCGTCGTTCTGCCATCTGTTCTTCCAGCATACGTTTCAGTTTTCTGTTCCTCATATGTACCATTACAGTCAGGATAAGAAGCAGAGCGATCAGCACGGCTATAAAAGCCAACGCAGCCACAGACTGCAGTTGTTTCGGAAATATATATTTCATTTCTGTCATAACAAAATCCTCTCTCTCTATGTTTCCTGTCCGCTTTTCCCATGCATCTGGAAGGCTCCTGATTGCTGCGGCTGTCTCATAATCATTCATGACAGGCATTTGACCTTCTCAACTCTTCGCTTATGGTCTGCTTAATTTTTTCATCATCCAACGGCTTTGCAAGATGTGCGTTCATTCCTGCTTCCATACACTTTACTTTTCACCAGCTCATTCACCTTCGCCTGCACTGCCGGATAATCATACCCTGCAGCCTGCAGTCTCTTCTTTCTGTCCTCGCCGTTCCCCCACTTTCCGGCAATCACTTCCTTCGCCACAGCTTCCACACTTTTCTTTCCTGTACCAGGATTCCCGCCGGTTCCTTTCACAGCCTTCTCATACTGCGGAGCCGCATATCCGCGGATATATCCCCATCCCAGGGGGATCACCCTTCTGTCAACCTTTTCACCCGGTTACCTTCAATAGCAGTAATCATTCCCACCGGAAACCTCCTCCACAAAACCGATATAGTCACTGTACCCGTCATTCGGCTGTGTGGCCTTGTCCCAGTTATACACAATCACATAACCTGGCTCCGGCATAATGGTTCCGTCTTCGATCCAGATCCCCATCTCCCTGAAGATCTTCACGTGTTCCTCCACGCCGCACTCCCTGCCGATCAGCTCACTGCATCCTGCCCTGATCCCTGCAGCAGACACACAGGTATCACACCATTCATCCGAATGCTGCACCGCATATCCTCTGGGAAGCGGCTTCACACTATTATACAAGTCAATAATCTCCCTAAACTTTCCATTGGCCTCACTGAATCCCAGCCATCCCCTCATCACATCCAGAACACTCTCAGCAGTCTTTGCCATAGCCTCACATCCCCCTTCATCAAATCTTGTCAGTTCATACTGACGGATCACCTTCATGCAGTCTTCCACATAGGAAAAAGAAGTGGCATACCCGTCGGCACGGATGGTTTCCAGATACTCCTGCGGATCCCCCTCAGGTTCCGGTACCGTTCCAGCTGGATAAACTCAAAATACCCCTTTACGCCCTCTTCCATGGAATCAAACACCCGGAAATTATCACGGATGGAAGTCAGCGTCCCTTCCCTGTATTCTTCCTGTGTACGCATATTTACAGACCTGCCAGTCCATCTTGTGCCACATTTCAGTCCAAAATAGTTATAGTACTGACTGGTCAGCCGGCTCTCGCCCCATCCGGAGTCCAGAACCGCCTGTGAGATCACCGCAGAATGGCACAGGATTCCATACTGCCCGGCATACTTTTTCACATATCCCGCAATGTCCGCGATAAACTTTTCCCTTGCAATCCTCATTCCCCATCCCCCTTTTCACTTCTGTCATGCAGCTGTTCCAGCACCTCTTTCACCTTCTGCGGAATCGGCAGCCCCAGATGCCCTGCATTCTCCAGCAGACTCACACCCTCATTGGAAATATAGAAAAAGATCACCGCTGTCCTCAGCACGGATCCGTTCCCGATCACAGCCACATCCAGAATATTTGCCATTCCCACCAGCAGAAAGATCAGCACCTTCCTGCAGATCCCCCGGAAGCCCACTTCACTGGAAAGCGTATGGTCCGCAAAAGCACACATCACCCCGGTCAGGTAATCAATCACCACAAAAGCGACCAGTGCATACAGAAGCCCGTCACAGCCTCCCATAAACCAACCCAGCCATCCGCCTACAGCCATAAAAACCATCTGAATAAAGTTCCAAAATTCCTTCATGCCAGAATCCTCCTCCCATGAAAAAAGCAGCTCCCATTTCTGAGAACTGCCGTAAGCAGGTTCTTCCCCTGCTCGTAAATATGATCCGCCTTTTCTTCCAGCACTGCCGGAAACAGCAGGATCCCGCCGATCATGTTCGGGCAGATGGGAAGCAGCGTCCCGTTCCACAAAACAGAATTGTCATACTCCCCGCTGGCTTTCAGATAAATCCCCATGGGATTCAGCCCCAGAATATTATTCACTGCCTCCGTGATCATGTTCGTCTCCTGAACTGTCTCCACCGCACCCGTATTCGTATCGGTCAGTTCAATGACCATTTCACCTTTCAACTTCATCACACACCCTCCATTTCTACCGGCCTGCAGAAACCGCTGATTCCCGCTCTCTCAGCAAAATACACTTCAAATCCTCTGTTCACCGTCTCCTTCATCTGCATGGACAGCGATTCCCGGAAACCATTCACATCCAGTCCTCCGCCAATGGCAAATCTCGTGGTATAATCCTCCACCTCAAGCTTTCCGTCCCAGGCTTCCCCAACCGCCATTGCCTGTCCGCTGACAGAAGCAATGCAGTCTCCCACATCAACCGTACCGCTGCCATACTCCATCCAGAGATACACATTGAATGTATTCGTATAATTGGCAACGATCTTCTCAATTGGATAATACAGCGACAAAATATGTTTCCCGGAATGCCAGGTCTCCACCGGACAATGCTCCACAATCTCCTCATTATTAAATTCAAAGACCACATGGCAGACCGCCTGTCCGTCCTCCTGCCACTTCACCGGCAGGCTCACATCCACAGAAACCTCCGAACCACTCCCGGTTCCGGATCCGGAATCCGAGCCACCAGCGACATCATCCGTACTCCCTGTATTCTCATTCCCAGAAGTATTTCCAACTTCATTCCCTGCCGCATCATTTTCAGAACTTCCTGCATCCGATGTCTCCCCGGTTCCATCAGAACCACCCGTACCACTTCCAGTTCCACTGCCGCTTCCGCCCGGAAATGGAATCACCACAGTCCCGGAAGCCTCCGCAGACCGTTCCACCGGATCCGCAGCCACATCCACAACAACCTGCGCAAAAAACTGCATGTGGTTTTCCTCAGAAGAAGCAAACTGGATACTGATCAGCTTCACCTTCGTCTGCCCGATCTCATGCGCGGAAGCATTGGTAAACGTATGGATCCCGATCTTCCCGGTCTTCGCATTGTCTTCAATCTGATTCAGCAGTCCCGAAATATTCTTGTCATTCCTTGACTTCGCCTGATCCAGCCTCGGGTTCTTCCCCACACATTTCAGGCTCTGCTTTCCCCCGATTTTCTGTCTGATGGAAGTGATACAGGTGATCTGTCCCTCATCCGCCTGTCCTCCCGCAAATGTCAGCACATCCCCTGGATCCAGGACAGGGTTCCCGATGGTATCCGAATCAAACGGCACATACCGGATCACAGACAGATCTGCCAGGATATTCCTGCACAGCATCTCCCTAGTCTCCTTTAACCCAAACTGCAGAAGCGGGTTCACACCCAGGTTCATGGTCAGCCCATTATCCGGATCCAGAGCATAATACTCTGCAATCTGCGTCTGCTTGTTGGTGGAACTCACTGCCGTGTATCTGGTAATAAAATCCGAAAAGCTGGAAGAAAACCGGTGTCTCTGCTCCACCTTCATCACAGGATCCTTCCCGTACTTTCTCAGTTCCAGCTTTCCCTCCCTGTTAATAATAAAGAAACCTCCCAGAACCTGTGCCACATAAAACAGCACATCCCGGCAGGTCTCAATATCATTTTCAGTATAAACAGAAAGCGTCACCCCGCCATTCGGCATGGCATCAATCTCCGCCCTCTTATTCGCAAACTCCACTTTACACCGCTTACAGCACAAAGCAATAAAATCATAAGCAGTCCCCACAGTCTCAAACCCGTTGAAACTCTTATCAAACCGCAGCATAAAATCATAGGCTTTCAGTTCCAGGCACTTTGCCAGACGGTTCGCCTCACTGACCTCAAAAACTCCCATCGGCACATCTTCCACCGAATCATCCGCCAGCACCAGATGAAACACCAGCGTCACCTGAGCATCCTCCAGCGTATACCTGTCAATGTCACTCAGAAGCGTGATCCCCATCTCCGCCGCATACACCGTCCCCAGTTCAATTTCCGTGCTTCCACAGCACTGCCTGGAAATATACCCGGAACCCTTCACAATCTCCTTCGCCCCGAACTCATACGTCATTCCGCCTCTGGTAACGATCGTACCCGTCCAGTAATATTTTCTTGTATTGCTCTTCACAGCTCTCAGAAACCCATCCGATACCGGATACATCCCGCCACCTCCATTTCCCCACGAAAAAAGCACCAGCCAACCAGGTGACCGATGCCTTCGTAAATATAATCATTCTATCTGTTATAAGTCCAATGTTTCAGGTACCATTCATGCAGTTCTTCTGTTGTTTTACAGCAGTCTGCAATCTCTTTTCCCTGTGATATCCACTGACACGTTTCCCTGCTGAATGTATCAACATCCAAAGCATGAAATTTATATGTTCCACCCCGTCTGTGCATCACTTCATCATCACACTGGAACTCAAAATAATCATCCCCGTCCAAAACAACCTTTCCAGTCAGGTTCCACACCCCGGACCACGGAGGACCATCATCCCCTGGAACACAGAAGGACAGTCTTCCATCTTCCAGAATAACAGGAGCCACCGCAATATTTTTCATCTGCGGCATATATGGCTGTTCAAACCAATACGCTTTCCTCTCATCCATTTCTCTTCATCTCCATGATAGCCACCTTCCCTGCAAACTTGAAGTTAGCGATTTCTTTTTCCGGTATTCTCTGTCCCACGGATTTCCTCATGATAGAAATAATCTACGATCACCGGATGTCCCTGCGGGACTCTGCCATAAGGCATTTCATTATCCACAAAGGCACAATCATACTTCTTAGCCATTTTCTCAGCTTTTACTTCAAGTGCTTCAAAGTAGCTGCGGTTATGCTTGTTATAGATCTCGTCGTAAAGTGGTACAAGATCAGGATATTTTCCGGCGATATAATCCATAATTGTCTTTTTGAAACCGCCTCGAAGATTGAGATTTTCGAGCCAGAACAGATCGCACTGATCCTTTACCCGCTCAAAGATTGCTTCAAAATCCGTGATACTGGGGAATACCGGGGATACGAAACAGACTGTACGGATACCTGCTTCATATACCTGCTTCATAGCAGAGATACGGCGCTCAATGCTCGAAGCAGAATCCATATCGTTCTTGAAATTTTCATCTAGTGTGTTGATCGACCATGAAACGGTTACATGTCCAAGCTTCTTCAGCAGATCAATATCCCGTACCACAAGATCCGACTTTGTGCAGATCAGAATATCTGCGTCACTGCCGATCAGCTGCTCCAGAAGTTTTCTGGTATTCCCGAATTGCTCCTCCTGTGGATTGTAGCCATCTGTCACAGAACCGATGACCACCCGCTGTCCGGCATATTTCTTCGGATTTTTAATTTCCGGCCAATGCTTCACATCAAGGAAAGTGCCCCATTCCTCCTTGTGCCCGGTAAAGCGCTTCATAAAAGAAGCATAGCAATACTTGCAGGCATGTGTACAGCCCACATAGGGATTGACCGAGTAACCGCCTACCGGCAGACTAGACTTAGTCATGATGTTCTTTGTTTCCACCTCACGAATGAGGATTCCATTTATTACTTCTTCCATGATTTCTGTACCTCTAACACTTTATTAAATTCTTCCGGCATTTCCTGAATCATATTTTCATCCCCTATGATAGGGACAAGGTCTTCCTTCATAAACACCGGAATGCCGAGTGCGTGTGCCTGATCCGTCAGAGACCATGCCCATTCCGGCTCCGTATGAATCTTCCTGCTCTGAGCCCCGGTCATAGTGCCGACAACGATCCAGTTGATTCTGGAAAGGTCAACTGTACCGGGATCGTCGAATAACGGTTCAAAGCTAACATGGTAATGCTTTGCTCTGATGTTTTTCCGAAGGGCGTCGATACGCCACAGTTCGGCTTTCCTCGTCACCGTAACGCCAAACCATGCATTTTCCAGATCGGTATCAAAATCCAGCAGATCAGGTCGCTTGGTAAGGAACAGGAACTGATGCTGTGGATTTTCACGGATCTTTGCAAATACCTCGTCTCTCCATTCCGGCTTCCATCCGGAGAGATCGCTCATCCCAGTAAGAAGAAAGTTCTGCGGACGTTTCTTTTCCATCATCTTGAGCTTACCCGGAAAGAATTCAGGGTCAGCGAAGTCATCAATCATATGCCAGCGTTTCACGTTGTTGCGGGCATAGCAATATGTACACCCCACTGTGCAGCCAATGACGATATTCATGTTCTGAATCTGATCTTTGATACAAATACTCATGACTTCTGCCACTCCTCAAGATTCTTTCTGATGCGGTCGAGACATTCCTCAAACCGGATAATTTCTTCCTCTGAAAAACCTTTGTAGTAAATACTGCCCATCTCATCAGATACAGAATCGTACTCGCCCTTTAAGGCATGTGCTTTCTCAGTCAGAAACAGGAGTGTTTTCCTTTTGTCCGTTTCAGACTGAACACGGCTTATCAGCCCTTGATTTTCCATTCTTTCCAGCATCGTAGTAAGAGATGTTATCGCTAATCCGCATTTAGTCGAGAGTGACCTGATTGAGATACCATCCTCCTGCCACAGCACATAAAGAATACGTCCCTGGGCTCCATTAAACGCATCAATATTCTTTTCACTGAGAATCTTCTCAAAAATCCGGTCTCCAAGCTGTTTTATTTTGGTGACAAGAAATCCTCCATTCATTTCCATACAAAAGCTCCTATATAGTAGTTTATTAAAAACATACTATATAGGAGCTTTATTGTCAAGAGTTTATATGTCTTAATAGATAAATTCCGTTTTTTTCAATTCTCCAAACTTGAATTTCTGGATGAGTATAATATGCGGAAAATAAACTTAACTCCATCTTAAATATAGTGCTGAGTTTCACTGCCACTCTTTAACACCATTTTCGCCACACCAAGCAATGCTGCAAACAAAACACCTGCAACCGGCCATACAATCCATGTAATATCCCAGCTCATCGTCCAGAAGCTCCATGCAAGGTAAATCGCTGTAGTCAAGCACCAATATACACCAGAAAACGTGTCAGTCTTTTTCTTAAACAGTTTTTCTTCTTTTGTATATTCCCCTTCCTGAAGAAGGGTATCGTAACTGCTTTTTACCATCCCAACACGAACCAACAGATTCACTCCTATTGCAAGTATGAATAGCAGTAATCCAACGGAAAGACCGCAGTAATAGTCGGACGCTTCCATAGATTCGGCAATAATTGTCGGAATCACTGCCAGTATACAAAGCACTACCCCAACAGCTGTTCCTCTGATAAAAATTGGTTCATAGGAATCTTTTTTTTCTCGTACCATTCCAGATACACCATACTCTGTTTCAAAGCATTCTTTTTCAAAATGTTCCATATGTGATTCACTCATTCCATATGTAATAAACAAAAAGACGGCTGCCGCAACCATTCCAAGCAAAAAAACACATCCAAATACTGTTGCCAGAGATTCCGAAACATGAAATACGCTATCTTCTGCCATTGTCACAAGAACAATCAATAATATTGGACTTAAGATACACATACTTGTTGCGTTTGCCACTACTTTGGATCCATTTCTTTTCATGTCAAGAAATTCATTTGCATTCTCCATAGTTACTTTTTTCAACGGTTCTGCATAGCTTTCAGTACTTTCGTGATAGGTGATATTTTCTGCTTTCATTTCATCTTTTAATAGGTAATCTGTACTAACACCAAAAAGCTCCGACATCTGTAAAATTCTTTGCAAATCTGGAACAGCTCCTGCACTTTCCCACTTAGATACTGCCTGTCTGGATACGCCCAACTGATTGGCTAGTTCTTCCTGTGACCATCCATTCTTTTTTCTTTCCTCTGTAATCTTATCAGCTAAAATCATTTTTTCCTCCTTTTGCAGATTTTATGAGCTAAATATAACAGTTTTGCTGTTTGCATTCCACCATTTCAGGCTGTAAATCTGTCAACCAGCAGTTGCAAATCACAAAAGTACTCTATGAATCCCGATTTTCCAGCAATACAAGCAGGAAATTATTTATCATCTGTATTGTTTTCCTTTTTCTTATGAGTCGAACCCAAGCAAAGAAACGAAGAACCAAGACATAACCATACTATAGCCATAGAATTTTCATTTCCACTCGTAAAGTCTATAGCTGAGGCTACGAGAAACAGAACTGATGCAATATAAAATAAGATTGATTTATTTATTCCTTTTTTCATAAATAAGAATCTCCTCCAAATCCCGACTTTGATAAACCCATTATACCCTTTCTGAAACATCCTGTCACCACATTTCATCAGATCAGAACCTGTCAAAATCCTCCTGCGTGGCAACCTGTCTCCATCCCTTATACTCATCGTTCCTGCTTTCCACAAACATATCATTCACCATCCCGATAGTCAGCAGATCCAGATCCCGGATGGAAATCCCCAGCTGCACACACCGGAGAAGAAACAGGGGAGTTGTCATTTCACGGTCTGTTGCATGAAGTTTTTTTAGCCTCCACATCCGTCCTGATGTTCATCCCCCACAATTCAATCAGCTTCGGCAAAACCTGATAAATACTGAATCGCAGGTATCTCTGTCAATCCTGCTATCTTTGCCGCATTGGTTCTGTTATGCCCTGCAAGCATCTCATAGCCCCTTGCAGCTTTCCTCACAATCACCGGATTCAGCACACCATACTCCCTGATGCTCTGTACCATATCTTCCAGGCGTTCTCCCTCATACAGCCGGAACGGATGATCATGAAACGGATGTATTTCCTCAACCGGAATAGAAACAATCCCGTTCACAGGCACTGGCGTATTCTTCACCGGATCCTCAGCAAGAAGATCCAGTGCGTCCTGAAATACTTTTCTTTTTGGTGCATTAGCTTTCATCCCCAACCACCTCCTCTGCCAGATTCCGGTATGCTTTACAAGCCTTATTCTCCGGTGCATACTCCAGAAGCGGCTCACTGTAATAAATTGATTCTCCCACCTTTACTGTGTTTGGTATGATACTCTTAAAAATCCGGGTCTGTCCATCAAAAGTATCCGTCAGCTGTTCTGTGATTACCTTACAGAGATTTGTTCTGGCATCACACATAGTCAGCAGGATCCCTGCAATCTGCAGGCGGTCATTCAGTCTGCTTCTGACTTTCTTCACTGTCCGGATAAAATCCTGCAATCCCATCATTGCCAAAAGCTGCGGATTGACGGCAATAATCCCTCATCAGCCGCCGTCAATGCGTTAATCGTCAATGTTCCGAGCGATGGACAGGTGTCTACAATAATATAGTCATACAGCCCTCTCAGCGGCTCCAGAATACCAGTCAGCATCTTCTCTGAACCCATCTCCATCCGCAGCTTACTGTCCACTGCTGAAAGCATCATGGATGATGGAATAAAGTCCACACCATTTCTACTCTGTATAAACTCTGACGGATCCGGCATTTTCTCATCTTCCAGCCGATTCATCATCAGATGTCCAATCGTCACCGGCACAGCCGCAGGATCTTCTACTCCGAAGCAGGTTGTCAGATTTGCCTGGCTGTCAAAATCAACAGCCAGAACCCTTTTTCCCATCTCAGCCAGTGAATACGCCAAATTCCAGGAGCTGGCAGTTTTGCCAACTCCCCCTTTAAATGATCCACACATTATAATCCTTGCCATACATTCTCCCCCTCTCATGCTTTCTTTCCATAACAGCCTGCACTCTGCTCTGCCACATATTTTGCAGTAATTTCTTCTTTTTCATTCTGGTATCTGATTATCAGTTTCTTAATCTCCTCATCCATAAATGCGGTCTTCGCTTCCTGCTCTTGTGCTTTATCCACATCCGGCGTGATAATCAGCTGACCATTTTCACATTTCACCTGCACATAATCCCCAAGATGAAATCCCAGTTCTTCCAGCCACTTTCCTTTTAATGTAATTGCCGGAACTGTCTCATATTTATAACCGCTCTGTCCACAAACCTTCATATTCCTTACATTTTT
This sequence comes from Blautia sp. AM23-13AC, assembly GCF_003435675.1. NCBI lineage: Bacteria > Bacillati > Bacillota > Clostridia > Lachnospirales > Lachnospiraceae > Blautia > Blautia sp. AM23-13AC. Next base: position 270,189 of record NZ_QTUL01000002.1, read on the forward strand.
CTTTGCCATAGAATTGACTCCTTTCAAATTTGACTAATAGATTTTCAGATAAAAAGAAAAAGCCGCTGACACGTTATCTTCTAACGCATCAACAGCTTCTATCCTGCTTTAATTCAGTGTATTATTCGATTTTATTTAGGCTCTTTACCATCTTTAATACGGTAGTAATCGTCCATATCCACGCTGAGTTTTACCGTGGTATCTGGTTTTCGGTTGCTCAAGAGGCACACAGTTTCAACGGTACTTTCGTTGTCCCAACAAAGTTCCTGTATTTCCCTGTCTCCAAAATACACCGGGAAGCGGAACTTTATGTGCTTCAGGAATCTGCCATCTGGCTGCTCCTGCTCGTAAATGTCCACCTGTTCTACAAAACTGTTAAGAAATTCTTTCTTCTCCAGGTCGGTGAACTTATCATATAGTTTATCAAAATATAAAAGAAATTGATAGACGTTTTCTTCTGATATTTTCTGTTGCCGGATATTCAGCAGGCGGTTCTTGACTTCTTCTATACTGTTCTCCACGCCTTCAATCTCATCATACAAACGGTATAACCTTGTCTCCATATCCTGATATTTCTTCTCATAAAATTTATCCATGATATCCAGACTATCCATCTGCTGTCCGAGTCTTGCTTTTGCTCCTGTCAGCTGCTTATGCTGCTTTTCTAATCCTTCAATCTCTTTTTCTATTTCTTCTGTATCTATTCTTGAACCGATTTTATTCAGAATTGCTTCTTCGAATTTAGGATTCTTCACCAGCTTCCGAATAACTTCTTCCACTGCATTATTAATCTTCTCCTCGCTCCATTGTTTACGATATCCACATTTATGACCGTCTACCAGGCGACGATGTTTGCAGACATAATAGAAATAATCCTTATATAAAGTTCCGTCTTTCTTTTTCTTTCTATTCACGTTTCCATACATACCGCTTCCACATAACGGGCATCTCAATATTCCGGATAAAATATGCTCATGCTCGAGGCTATGTGTCTTTTCATATTTTACACCTGTTTTTTCCCGTTTTTGATGTGCCAGCTCCCAGTCTGTTTCTAAAATAATCCCTTCATGGATACCATCGTGCAGCATATAATTTTCCTGCTTTACAATACGGTATTCATTTCTTGTACCAGATACTTTCTCGTTCTTCCTTCGCCCATAAGCCAGCTTTCCACAGTATACCGGATTATCCAGAACACCTTTTATAAATGAAGCGGCAAATGCGTCCAGTGTATTATTCTGCCGTTTTTTCTTTTTATATCCATGCTGGTTCAGCCATGCAGCAATCGCAGAGATTCCCATATTGGTATGAATAAATTTATCATAGATCAGACGAATAATCTCTGCTTCGTCTTCTGCGATCTGCAATTCTCCATTTACCAATTCATAGCCATATGGAGCAAACCCGCCGTTCCATTTTCCTTCTCTGGCTTTCTGCTTACGTCCCTCCATTGTCTGCACAAGGATATTCTCTCGTTCAATCTCTGCCACCGCAGACAGAACAGAAATCATCAGCTTTCCACTATCTTTTGAGCTGTCAATTCCATCTTCAACACAGATCAGATTCACTCCAAAATCCTGCATCCGCTGCAAAGAATTTAAAACATCTGCCGCATTACGACCAAATCTGGAAAGCTTGAACACCAGTACAAACTGCACCTCATCTGTGCCATTCTCAATATTATCCAACATTCTCTGAAATTCCGGTCTGCCCTCTACGCTTTTTCCAGACTTACCTTCATCGGAATACTCATTTACGATTTCCATATTCTGAAATTCCGCATATCTCTTGAGTTTTTCTTTCTGAGCATCCAGACTGTAGCCATCTACCTGCATGGTTGTGGATACTCTGGTATATATATCGCATTTAATCTTTTTATTCTTCATAATCTTCCTCGCAGTATAACTCTGTTTTATTGTCCCAACCTTATTTTAGTACTTGTTCCAACTATTTTCAATACTTATTCTCCGTATTGACGCATTTCTTCGCCAATCGTATAATTAAGTTAGATACAGAGCATTTCTGTTATCAAAATATTGCCCGCCCACCATTGGCGACTTATAAATGATTGGCTCGAAAATATTGTTCGCTTACCGGAAGCGTCTAATAAATGTCCGGCTTGAAAATTATTTAGAAATTATTTTTGTTTTCGATATTGTGTTTTTATCACACATTGCATATACTATAAATACACAAAAAAGCCAAAAAAGAGGAGGTGTTAGTATGGCTACTTCAAGTATTACTCATAATTTTGTCGTATCCAATCCAAATAGCGTAAAGCGTTTTGTCGCAGCAATTGACGAAGCTGACCGTGACCGCACACCAAAGCAGACACTTCCCGGACGTCAGTTAACGAACCCCCAGGAAATCTTAGCTTTAATGTCAAAAAGGAAGAAAAAACATGTCTGATAAATATTTTACCGTTAATATTCGGGCATATTTGGATAAAGACGAACCGACATATATCGGAGAGGAAAGTCTTTACGACTTACTCTCCGATTTTTCTTGTCCCAAAAATCCCGATGTGGAATACTTTTTATTACATAATGCGATTGAGTTTACCAAAAAAGATCAATCTATCACTTATCTGGTATTTGATGCTGAAGATGCTTCACTGGTTGGTTATTTTTCACTTACAGTAAAACCAATCTCTGTCCGTGCTTCAAATATCAGCAAGACAATGGCAAAAAAGCTGTCCCGTGTCAGTATTTTGGATGAAGAAACACAATCCTATACTACCGCAGCTTACCTGATTGCCCAGTTGGGAAAGAACTATTCTCTTCCAAAGAATAAACGAATCCCTGGAAATATTCTACTGGGATTTGCACTGGAAACCATATCCAGTCTCAAATATTCCGTAGGCGGCGTTATGGAGTTTCTTGAATGCGAAGATAATGAATTTCTTCTGAGCTTTTATACACAGAATCATTTCAAGCCATTTGATACTCGTATTACCGCTTCCCAGAATAATGAGTCACACACTCTGCATCAGCTTTTAAAATTTATTTGATTTAAAAATACATGAAAAAAGCGACAGTCTGATTTACATTTTGTATTTCAGGAAACTGCCGCTTCTTTTTCTTCCTTATTCTGTTTTTCTTCCTCCAACTCCCGGAGGACTTCAGCGCCGTACTTATCAATCATCCGTACCAGAAAATCAATGCACCGCTCAAATTCAATATTCTGTTGCATAAGCTCCTCCCGTTATTGTTTTGATCTGAGCTTATTTTACAGAACCTGCCGGAAAACCACATTGAATAAAAATTGATTGTAAATTGACACAATCAATTTAAAAATATCCGCATTTTCTTGAATCGAATATATGTTCGTACTATGATAGATATACTTAATCTTAACTACGAAAGGGGAATTTCTATTGAATCGATGCGATTTTTCTTCTATTAGCACTTGCTTAAAAAATCATATCAGCGAAAGTAATCAAATGAGTCAGCCTGATTTTTTATACGAATTATTTGAAGATTTTATGGATGATCCGGCAAATCAGGATTTTTCTATGGATAATGGTCTGGTTTGCCGCTGGATGACTGGTCAGGCTAAAATCAGTCCTAAAATATCCGCTTACTATTCCAAGCCATCCAATCAGGAAAAATTAGCCCATACCATCCACCAGAATCTTCTTCCACTGATGTCTGACTGTAATATGGCTATACAAGATATTTACACTTTATTCATTCATGATGACAGCATCTCAGATGCGAAAAAGAAAAATCTGACTCCCTTATATAAACCAGCCAGCTCACGTCTGCTTTTTCTTGCAAAGCTGATTTCTTTTGGCATGGAGCGACAATTTATCAAACGTGATACTAAAAATCAAAAATTAATTGCCGGAGGTGCCCTGTCACCCATTGTGCTGGATTATATTATGGACAGTGAGGTTCCGAAACCATGCCGTCATTTTATCGGAAGAGATAAAGAACTGGAAGAATTATATACCATGCTTGAGGAAAACCGGCATGTTTTTCTTTGCGGAATTGCCGGTATTGGTAAAAGCGAACTTGCCAAAGCCTACGCAAAACATTACAAAGAGCATTACACTAACATTCTATATGTAGAATATACAGGTGATCTTCATCAGGACATTACTGACATGGATTTTATTGATGATCCACCAGAAATCAGCGAACAGGAACGGTTTCAAAGACATAACCGTTTTCTGCGTTCCCTGAAATCCGATACTCTGCTTATCATAGATAATTTTAATGTCACAGCTACACAGGACAGTTTTCTGTCAGTAGTATTAAAATACCGCTGTCAGATTTTATTTACGACCAGAAGTAATCTGAATGAATACTGTACTTTTCAATTAAAAGAAATAAAGGATATAAACATTCTTTTCCAACTGACATCTGCATTTTATTCAGAAGCAGACAAGTATCGTTCGACCGTCGAAAAAATCATAGAGACCGTACACTATCATACTTTTGCTGTAGAACTGGCTGCAAAACTTTTGGAAAATGGAATTTCAACTCCAGGTCAGTTATTAGCAAGACTTCAGGAAGAAAGAGCATCTCTCGATAATGAAGATAAAATTAAGATAATCAAGGATGGTCAAAGCAGTAAAGCCACTTATTATAGTCATATCCATACTCTATTTTCACTATATGCTTTATCCCGAAAACAGCAGGATATCATGTGCAATTTGTGTTTTCTTCCTTACACTGGTATTTCTGCCCGCATATTCGCCAAATGGCTGGAACTGCCTACCTTAAATGAAATTAACGACTTGATTGAAACTGGTTTTGTGCAGACAACTACACGTCACACAATCTCCCTGCATCCTATGATTAAGGAAATTGCCCTTTCAGAGACAAAACCATCTGTAAGTAGCTGTCACATATTACTGGATTCTTTACAGAAAATATGTTTAATGCATGGAATCGAAGTCGATTATTACAAGAAGCTGTTTCAGACAGCAGGAAACATCATAGAATTGATTGAAAAAGATGATATACCAAAATATCTACTTTTTCTGGAAAATATTTTTCCATATATGGATAATTATAATTACCAGAAAGGTATGAAAGAAATCATTCAGGAATTAAAAAATTTTTTGAAGCCTAAAGACATTGGCACCGATTCTGACCGGGCATTGTTACTGGATTTTCAGGCTACTCTTGAAATCAAGCCAGAAAAAGCAATAAAACTGGAAAAGGATGCACTTGCCCAGATAGAAAATATCACTGCTGACAATGCTCGCCTTGTTTCCAACCTTCATGCCAATCTCGGTGGACTTTACCGCATGAACGGTCATCCCGATCTCGCAAGAGAACACATGGAAAAAAGTATCTCACTGCTTGACCAATTTAACCTGCTTCATATAAATGACAGCATACCTCAGATTGCCAATTATGCAATGTTCCTGACAGAACAGCAGGAACCCGAAAGAGGAATCTCCGAATTGCAAAAATTATCCGGCATCATCAAGGAATACCATTCCGATGAATGTCTGGATTATGCCAAAGTACAGGAAACCCTTGCAACCATTTATCTGATGACCGCCAATCTTTCACACGCCAAAACACATTTTAAAAAAGCTTTCAAAATATATGAAAAGATCTGGGCTGATGAGCCTGAAATGATTGAAGCAAAATATCTGGAGATTCAGGAGTTATATCCACAGATTGGATTTTCCATTTGAAAAACTCTATCCGGTCTTTTAACAAAATAAGTACAATTTACGGCGGGCAACTTGCCCGCCGTTATATTCAACTATTCGTCAAATAAATATATGCATCTTCCAAAGTGATATCATTATCCGGGGCGCAATTCTCATTTGGCTTTCCTTTGCTTAATACTTTCATATGAATTCCATTTTCTACATACTGCTTAGATGAAATAGAATAATTGGCTTCTAACAAACGGGCTTCTTCTGCATTTTGTACCGTACAATTCCAAACACAACCCTTTGCATTTTCCAGCAACCCACTCACGCTTCCGGAATATAAAAAACTTCCTTTTTTCATAATGGCAAGCTGTGTACAGGTTGCTGCTAAATCTTCTACTACATGAGTGGAAAACAGCACAGTTCTATCCTTTGAAAAATCAACCAGAAGATTGCGGATCCTAATCCTTTCTTCCGGATCTAACCCAGTGGTAGGTTCATCAATAATCAAAAAATCCGGATTATTAAGAAGTGCCTGTATGAGTCCGACACGTCTCTTCATACCACCAGATAATTGCCGCATTTTTTTATTCTGATGCTCTGTAAGAGAAGTCTTTTCCAGATAATAGGTAATTCTTTGTTCGAGGTCATTTCTGGATACTCCTGACAGTCCCCCCATATATACAAGACATTCTTTCACCGTAAGATTCGGATATAAGTCGATTTCCTGTGGAAGATAACCAATCTTTTTCTGTATTTTCTCATAATTTCCCTCGTTATACAGAATTCCATCAAGGGAAACCATTCCTTCCGTTTGTTTTAAAACAGTTGTAAGAACCCTCATCAAAGTGGTTTTTCCAGCACCATTCTCACCCAAAAGTCCGTAAATTCCCTTAGGTATTTCAAGAGATGCCTTATTTACTGCAACTACACCATTTTTAAATCTAACTGTTAAATCATTTATTCTAATACTCATAATCTATCCTCTTTTCTTTAAAGTAATTGGTAATACTGCAAATAAAAACAGCCCCGCTATAAAAGACACAAGCGTTCCATAAATCCAACTCTCGGACATTAATTGAGTAGGTTCACAAAAGCTGAAAGAAAACAATCCCAGATTTCCGAAAAATGAACTTCCCGCTTTTGATATAAGTCCAATGACAATTCCAAATAAACATCCAATACCTGCCCACATATTTCGAAGCAATGTACACAAAATCACAGAGCATATACTCCAAAACCAGATAGTTCCAAACATTGCAATGAAATATAAAAGAAATATCTGAATACCCGAAATGCCTTCGTTTACACTGCCCGGTTTTTGCCAGAAAAACAAAACATATCCAACACAAGAAAGTATTAATAAATATAATATTTGAACGCTCACTCTCTGCAATATTACTTTTAACTGCTTTTTTGGGTCATACAAATGAAATACATCGGCACGCTTACTTTTTACTTCCATCAAATATGTGTCACTACAAAAAATAATTGTTAAAAATGCTATTGGAGACTGAATTGCTGAACCGATTTCTTCATAGTATATAATCGGATGAATAACACACAATATCAGTATAAAGGCACATGAATAAAAAATCTTATATAACGACAGGCAGTTTTTGAGTTCCGTTTTCAATGAACCCTCCTCCTTTTCCAGATTGTAACAGAAATACATACTAATATAACAGATGCGATCACAAGCATAATCTGATTTATATTTGACATTTTGGCTGCATGTGTTTCAAAAAACCTGCCAGGAAATCGCACCATAATAGAGAACGGTCTCATATAATAAATATCATTCTTCTCGGTCAGCATATTTGAATATATAATGTGTAAAAACAAAACTGGTGCTGCCGGAAGCGGATTTTTAAATATTAATGCTGTAATTGTATAGACACAACATATCATCAAAAGATTCGGCACAATATAGATCAGAGAATTCACGCAAAAATCAATTGGTGTTACCGGAAATCCCGATTCTAAAGACGTTTTCAAACACAGCATAAAGAATATAACATTCAAAATCACTAATACTCCCAGCATACTAATGAATCCGCTTATTACTTTCCCACATATATATTGGATTGCCGTAACAGGCTTTGTATGTAATAATTCATAGGTACTTTTTCGTGTATCCTGAATAAATAAAAATGATAGCAAGACTGTTGCAAAAAAGGCCATATGCAATCCTGCAAAATCCGTGAACTTTTTGGCAAAGTACCAGGAAAAAGAATGTTCGGATAATTTCCGCTCGATATAATGATTGATTTCTTCTGCTGTCCCCTTATGAATTTCAAGGTCCTCATAAGCATATATTGCATTATAATAGCCATATTGGGATTCCAAAAACTCAGAAGCAGTCTTTACATCCATATTCTGAATTTCTTTCATTACATGATCCGCTTCCTGCCTGCTAAATCCAAAACCATTTTGGGAGGTGTCCATTAACGTCTCTTTGATCGTATCTTCCCACTCCCTTCTTCTTTCTTTATCATCAGATGTGGGAATGTACCCATCCATGACATCGGCATCTTCCAATTCTACATCATTTTGTGTGACCTGTTCATTCTGTTTGATATAATGAATTTGCAAATACGGTGACAGACATTGATACATACTGGCAACTATAATAATCAAGCCAATCCACAAAACAGGGTTCTTTAAATAATCAAGTATACTTCTTTTTATGATTGTTTTCATTGTATCTCTTCCTTTCTTTATTTCTTTAACAACATCATACAAATCAATTCTCAATAAATTCACAACAAAAAAGACTAAAACCACTTTATTTGTGATTTCAGCCTTATAAAGTATTTTTATTCAGCTTTGAAAAGAGCTTCTACATGAGCACCGCCTTGTCTGGCATTATATATTTTCAAATTTCCTCCATGCTTTTCACAGAAAATACGAGAAATATACATACCAAGGCCAAAATGCTTTAAATCATCTTGTGGATTCTTATGATAAAATGGTTCTGTTACTTTTTCCTCAGTATCCACAAATCCTATTCCATCATCTTCAACAGAAATTATAAGAAAACCATCCTTTTTCTTTATCTGCAAAGCAATACTTTTTTGTGCATATCGAACCGCATTTTCCAGTAAGTTGTCTGTCACTTCCATGACAAGTTCCTCATCCACTTTCACAATGTTTTGTTCCTGCACTCTTTCTACCTTACATAATTTACTTTCCTTCTTGGACAGCATGGCAGCTTCTGCCTCAATCTTTTTTGCCAGTTCCGATAATTCTATCTCTGAGCATTGCAGTTCCCTCTGTTCTAAATGGGACATTTTTCTCATGTTTTCCGTGAAATGCTCTATACGGTCAATCTGATACATGCCTGTTTGTAAGATATCAATAACATCCTCTGTTTTTATACTCTCAGCAGAAACAAACTCTAAGAGCATTTCCTGATACCCACGCAATATGGAAAGTGGAGAACGTATATCATGTGCAATTGCATTCCGCAAAGCCTTCTCGTCATCAATCATTCGCCACATCTTTCTGTTGTTATCTGATAAATCACTTCGCATCATTTCAAATTCTTTACACAAAGTTCCCATCTCATCTTTATTTTCATAGGACACATGAAAATCCAGTTCATTATCTGCAATCATTTGTGAGGCATCTTTTAGTTCCTGTAGAGGTGTCTTTAACTTATTTTTATAAAAAAAGAATACCGCAACAACACTCCCAACAATCGAAAAAATCAGTACCGAATATGTTTCCATAAAGTCACACATTTCCGAAAGATGATGGTCCAAACGATTCATCTGTGATTGATTAGGTCTTGATATCTCAATCTCGTATTTCTTTCCATATTGCTGAAACACGTCCGTATAATCTGCATAATCAATATATTTTTCCCATATTTTATTCTGCATATTTCTTGCAAAATGAACTGTAAATCCAGATAACAGAAATGCTGCCGTTAAGCTGATCACAAAATAAAGCAGAATTGTTTTTTTCAGTGACAAGTTTCTTATTTTTTCCATCGGTATCCAATCCCCCATACAGTTTCTATGTATTCTTTTTCTGAATAATCCGCTATTTTTTTCCTTATACGCCGTACTAATTCCGTTATCGTTCTACTGTCCCCTTCCGCATCATATCCACAGACTTGTGCATATATACGTTCTTTATCAAACACCTGCCCTGGATGCATGGATAAGAATTCAATAATCTGATATTCAATTTTTGTGAACTCCATCCTGTGTCCAGCTATAGCTACTATTTTTTCAGAATAATCAATCAGCATTTCATCCATGAAACGGTATTCCGTTTTTTGTTGATGCCTTTCTTCTCTCTTTATGTTTGTAACAATCCTCGCTTCCAACTCCCGAAGACTAAATGGTTTCGTAATATAATCATCCCCACCTGAAAGCAACCCATTAATTTTATCATCTTCGTCAACTCTTGCTGTTAGAAATAAAATTGGACATAACACTTTACTGCGTATCAGACGACATACTTCAATCCCATCCATGCGTGGCATATTGATATCCAACAAAATAATATCCGGTTTCATTTTTATTTTATTTAATGCTTCCATTCCATCTGTAGCCGTAATGGTTTCATATTGTTTCATATTAAAATAACTACAAAGCATTTTCACCAATTCTTTATCATCATCGACAACTAAAATCTTGTATTTCATCCAAACCACCTCCAGTATCCATATTATACGATAAAAAACAATGAAATCACAACAAGAGTACATGAAGAACGTAAGCACAATATATCTTTTTTCTCAATTCCTGCTCAATTTCCCCTCAATGCCTTTTTCCTCCGATCTTCGTATGCTTATCTCACAGCAGAGCAGTACCACACCGGTACGACCTGCTGAATCAATCAATACGAAAACGGAGGTATTTTTTATGCGAGAACTCAGAAACACAAAAATCATTGCTGTAGATCATGGCTACGGCAATATGAAAACAGCAAACATCGTCACACCAACCGGCATCAAAGCCTATGAAACCGAACCAATCTTCACCGGGAATATTCTGGAATATAACGGCATTTACTACCGGATTGGCGAAGGACACAAAGAATTTATCCCGGATAAAGCTATGGACGAAGAATATTATCTTCTGACGCTAATGGCTATTGCAAGGGAACTGAATGTCTTTTCCATCCGTGAAGCAGATGTTCATCTGGCTGCCGGACTCCCTCTGACATGGATCTGAACTCAAAGAGAAGCTTTTCGTTCCTATCTGCTCCAGAATCCAGAAGTCCGTTACCTTTTTAACAGCAAAGAGTATCATCTCCACTTTGTGGGATGCAGCCTTTACCCACAGGGGTATCCGGCTATCGTAAACCAACTTGGAGATTTCAAGGGAACCAATCTCCTTGCAGATATCGGAAACGGAACCATGAACATTCTGTATATCAACAATAAGAAAGCGCAGGAGAGCCGATGCTGGACAGAAAAACTTGGTGTAAACCAATGCATGATTGCTGCAAAGAACGCTGTTCTGGACAAATTCGGAGTGAAAATTGAAGAATCCACAGTAGAACAGATTCTGCGGTTTGGAACAGCTGACATTTCAGCACCATATCTGGATTGTATCAGTTCTATTGCCAGACAGTATGTGGCAGAACTTTTTTCCACGCTCCGCAAATATGAATACAATCCTGACCTGATGCGCCTGTATGTGGTTGGCGGCGGTGGATGCCTGTTCCGTAACTTCGGAACGTATGACAAATCACGAGTCACCATCATTGATGACATCTGCGCCACCGCTAAAGGTTACGAATCTCTTGCTTATATGAGCCTGAAAAGGAGGGGATAAACCATGCAGAACAATATCCGCAACACAAACCTGCGTTTTAATCTGGACAAAGAACAGCAGCGGAGAGCCTGGGAATATTTACAGACAATGGACAGGCAGGATTTTAAATCTTACAGTCAGGTAATCTCTCTTGCACTGGTAGATTATTTTGACCGCTACTACCGCACACGGGCTGATCCTTATCTGGAAACAAGAGAACGGGAAGAACTTTTTGTGAAACAGATTGTAGATGCAGTGGAAAACAGTCTGAAACAGGCATTGCCACTTTTTCTTTCCGGACTGACTGCAGGCATGGCGCAAAGGGAGCCCCAAATCAGGTAATGTCATGATGCCAAGGTCAAAAGGTCTAAATCCACATGAGCTTGCTCATAAGTGGATGAAAGGCCTTGGGACCCGCCCCAATATGAGCCTAAAAGTGGGATGACAATCCCACGATATGCGAGAGGCTCGTCCGATAACATAACGGAGAGGATCCCCAACCGCTCAATTCCCACCGTATTCCAGAAATCCGCCCCGCTGTCCGCCTTTTTCCGCTCAAAGGACACAACGCCCACCGGCCGGAGCATCCTGTGCTTCAGCACAGGCTTTAATTTTTCAGCCTTGCCCAAAAAAGAATCATTGTTTTTTACCTGTCCCATACTGTCATTTCTCCTGTTCTCCCACGCTTTCGGACATGCCGCACCGCGGCACAAACAACAGTTGAAATCCGTGAAGAGCAAATCAACATTTCCGATGCTCCTCCCAGAATGCGACTGCATCCCGCAGCCAGCCCTCTGCCGCAGTATCTATCCCCAGGCCAAAGCCATGACCCAGCTTATCATACATGACGATATCGACATTTTCCTGCCCCAGCGCTTTCCTGATGTCCGGGATGATCTTCTCCACGGCCGCAAAACCGGTAGGGTCATCCCGCCCGACCCTGGAAAATATAGCAAGCCCCTTGTCCTCCTCGTGAACCTTAAGCTCCCAGTGCAGGCCATAGATGGGGAAGATGGCGGCGGGCCTTGGCAGATTATGTTTATGGCAGCAGTCCTTATAATCAGAAAATGCGTAGGCTGTCGTCATCAGGCCTCCAGCGGAGAACCCGAACATACCAAAGCCGTCCATCGTATAGCCGTACTCTGCCTGATGCCCTATCAGATACCTTACCGCCGGCAGCACATCCTTGGATGCCTCCCCGCCCTTGGCCTGCGGTTCGGTTTCATGCAGCTCCACATTCACACGGTAGACCAGCACAAACGCACTGTATCCCCTCCTGTGCAGCTCCATGGCTGCCGGGATGCTCTCCAAATAAGAGGCTACGCCGTCAAACCCGCCGCCCGCAATCAGCACAGCCACGGGCTTCCCTGGCTCCCCCTGGAACAGGATCCCCTGTACCTTTCCCTTGTCGGGATCACGCCTTACCTCATCCTCCGCATAAAGCCCGCTGATGAAATGCACCTTTTTCAGCCCTTTCTGCTCCACGACATAGTTGAAACCATCCACGATGCTCTGCGCCTGTGCGGGCTGCCCGATAAGATTGCACAAACCATGGACGCTCATGCCTGACATGGCATATATTTCCTTTGGCGACCCGGTCTTCATAAAAAGCTCCGGCCTGCCCTCCCATACGGGATGCTGCAGGAAGAACGCAATCTTGTCATTGATCGTAGCCCTGCGGAACCCTCCCGCGACATTGTAAAACTCCGATTCCTTTACCTTCGGCATATGCTTGACGCCTAAGATTGCCGGCCAGAACAGCCCTTTGTACTTACCCATGTTTTTTTCCTCCTTATCTATTTCAGAACGGTCTCGGAAACTCCATAAAACCCGAATCTCCGCTCTTTTTGTACTTGTTACTTTTTTCGTTTCCTCCCATTTTCAGAGAGGGATTTTAAATTTTTTCAGCAAATTTCCAAAAAACTATTGTCATTTCTCGTGAATTGTGCGCCATTCACTACACGTTGATATTCCACTCCTTTTGCGGTTTACCAGTGCCAAAAGACATGATTCTGTCAGTTTTCTGGTAGCTTTCCATGAATTTGAAAAACACATGCCCGACCTGCACATATCAAATATGTGCCTTGATTCTGCCATGGATAACTATCCAACATATAAGCGGACTCTTTCCCCAATAGCGTTTGTTTCAGCTCTCATTCAAGATGGCTGCTTACCATGTCTTTTTTTACTGCAGCTCTTCTAAACATCATCTCCTCCGCTCGCAAACCACTGTATTACTGATTTGCTGGAATACTCTCTGAATTATATCAATTATTTATTGAGTTTCCGAGACTACTCTGCGAATAATTGGGAGGATTGTGGGAGTGCAAAGCACGGAACAATCCGTAGGCATCATAGTTGGGGGCTTTTGACCCCAACATCTTTAAAAAAGGTCAGATGTTTTATAATTTTATAAAACACTTGACCTCTCAAAATTCACTCTTCCTGTTCTTGAAAAAATTATTTCCGATGTGCCTCCCAGAATTCCACTGCCTCTTCAAACCAATGAGGTACTATGGTATTGGAACCAATACCAAATCCATGTCCGAGATTATCGTAAATCCGTACAGACACATTGTCCTCACCCAACACGGATTTCAATTGCGGAAGTCTCTTCTCTACATTTCCGAATCCGTATTCATCCTCGCGCCCTGCGATGGAAAATACCGCCAGTCCCTTATCCTGCTCAAGCGCTTTCACATTCCAGTCCAGACCATACATCGGGAAAATCACTTTCGGTCTCGGCAGTTTTACTTTGTGACAGCAGTCCTCGTAATTTGCGAAGGAATATGCCGTAGTCATCATGCCGCCTGCCGAGAAACCGAATATCGCATAGTCATCCATATCCACAGACAGTTCCTGCTCATGCTCCTTCAGATAACGGATTACCTGCACCAGCTCCCTGACCGCTGCCTGCCCCTGTTTTTCATGTTCCGTTTCTCCCAGCTGTTTGCCAATCGGGTAACTGATTACCAATACGGAGTACCCCAACTTGTGTAATTTCATTGCCACGGGATATCCCTCGCAGTCCGTCACATTACTGATAAATCCACCTCCGGGAACGACCACCGCCAACGGTTTTCCTTGCTTTCCTTTGTAAAACATTCCGGTCAAATGAGACTGATATGGATTCTGTTCTATCATTTCTTTCGAGTTAATATCGGAAATCAACTGCGCCTCTCCACTTTCCACAAGCCGGGTCAGGTAATTAAAAGCCTCCAGTGCATTTTCCATCTGATCACTTCTGCCCTGCGCTTTTAGAAAATCTGCATATTTTGCCGGGGCAATCGCTTTTAACACGTTATCCTCAACATTAAAAAACATATGCTTATAGCCGCCAAACACCGGATGCTGCATAAAAAATGCCATTTTATCATCTTTTTCCGCTTTCCGGAATGTTCCGTCTGCCTGATAATAATCTTTCTTTTTTATATTCGGAAAACCGCCGATGCCAAACAGTGCCGGCAGAAACATCGCATTTTTCTTATAAACATACCCCACAAAGCCGACTGCTAAAATGAGCAGCACGAGCATTATCATTGCCAGAATTTTCATATGTTCTTTTCCTCCTTATCTCTTGCCCAAAATTGTCCTGCGTGCGCCACTGCCGTAAAATCTTCCGGCTTTACCGGAGCATCACATATCACTCTCACATAGCGGAAACCATGATATGTAAAATGCGGTCTGTACTCTGCGGGTTTCCCGTTAGATATATATACATCCGTCTGTGTATGACCTGTCATGTCAGCACCAGCTATATTATTAAAATAATTCCCCTGAGAATCCTTGGTCTCAAAGTGATCTAGTATCAACTTTGTTCCTGCGGGCAAATCCACCTTTACCCGCAGTACACCTGCCAGATTCTGACCGAAATCGATAATGGTCTCTCCCTTTGGGCTTACCTCCATACCGACCGCCTCCACTTCTTTCACCGGCCGCACAGGTTCACCATACTGTACCATCGGCAACTTTCAACTTATCGTCAGAGAGAACTGTCTCAAATGTGCCGTCTTCATACTCAATTCTCGTTTCAAACAACACTGCGCACTCCACTCCCTTTTCATAAAACCTGTTTCAAAGGAGGATGTGGCGGTGGCGGTATCACCGGTGTTATCCGTCGCTGTGGTTGTTTACTTTTAATCTTGACAGTTCCATCGCATTCTCCTTCAATATGTTACTTATTGCTGCGCGCTGCGATTGCCGTGTGCATTTCCTCTACTGCTTTTTTATCCAACGTATACTGTGTACCAAAAAGAATCGCCCCTGCGGCAGTCAGGATAGTCGGAAGTATCAGTACGCAGAGGATAATTCCTGTATTGATACTCTCCGGCTGGGCAACCGAGCCGGTAACAAAACCTGTAGCTGCCAATACATACCCCGGAATCGCTCCTCCGAGTCCCTGCGCCACTTTTGTAATAAAAGATGTAAGCGATGCGATCGCCGCTTCTGCACGTTTTCCGGTTTTATACTGCACGTAAGTAGTATTATCTGCCTGTATACTGGTTGTCAGCGGTGCTATACATCCGCCTGCCACACCTCCTGCCACTGTACTAATATAGATCAAAAGCATAGATCTCACATCAATCAAACGCAGTGCGGAAAACAGGATGGATACGACGATTGCCATTACAAAAATCTGTTTCTTTCCAAACCGGTTTGCCAGAATTGGTCCAAGGAAAATTCCCACCAGAGCAGTTATCATTGAAACAAGTGACACCCCTGACATAAGCGTCATATCACCCAATATATATGTGTAAAAATAAGCGCCGGCTCCTCCTGCTATATTACTGCCCACCCCGACTACCAGTGCCACTAAAAACAGTGCCCAGACAGGTTTATACCGCAAAAACTGTAACAATTCCCTGAATGTATAACTTTCTTCTTTTTTTCCTTCAAAAGCTACTCTTTCCTTTACACAAAGAGCCCCTGCAATAGATAAAACCAACACCATGGCCATGGAACCGAAAATTAACACGTAATAGTTCTGTAACGTTCCTTCCGCCACAAGAATCGGTGCTGCCACAGCCAGTACCGCGCTACCTATCATTGTTCCCAACGCGTTGAAAAGTGACAAACTGTTTCTCTCCTTGTCATCCGCGCTCATGACCGGGAGCAAACTGTTCTTGGAGATATCCATAATATCAAACGTCCAGCCCAGCAGCAGATACGTCACATACACAATCACATATTTTCCGACCGGAATCCAGACTGCGCCAAACCACAGTAAAATATAATTTATAACACAGATGATTGTTCCCAGAATAATCATAGGGCGAAATTTTCCCATTTTTGTTACCGGAAATTTGTCCAGAAAATATCCCATAATCGGGTCGCTGATTCCATCCACCACCTTGGATATTAAAAACAGGGTCGCCAGTGCTGCCGGTTCCAGACCAACCACATTCGTATAGTAAATCATAAAGAATCCTGACAATAATCCCATCAGTGGAATATTTCCCGCACATACCATAAATAAGCCCATTTTTTCCACGATACTAACCTTTTGTTTTTTACTCTTCTCACTCATTTGTTCTCTCCTCGTTAATATTGTGATAATGCTGTATTCAACATCTCTGTCTGCCCTTCATCCATCGGTCCGGAAAACATCTCCGCCACCTGTCGAAACGACAGTCCATAGACCGCATCCGGTATCATATCCACCTCGGTCATCGTCGACAAAAATGCCCGTATCTGCGGATGGTTCAGCAAATCTTCCAGCTTTGACTCCACGCTGTATATTTTCTTTAACTTCTCAGTTGCCTCATATACGACTTCATAGTTTCCTGCAGTGATATAACAAATACCGTTCACCACTGTTGCGAATAGTGGATTTGTCTTATCTTCAAACAGAATCTCCGGAGCATGCGGCAATCGCACCTCGCCTTCTCCGCCAAACGGAATCGTAATTTTGATTCTAATCCTGTTATCCTCCATAATTTCCCAGCTGCATGCATACTGTCCGACGGCCGAATCATACACTGCCTCTGCCCTTCTCAAATCATAATGGACATTCGGACAAATTGCAATCCTTCTTCCTCCCGGAGATTCTTCCAAAAGATGGATTCCTCCCACATGGCGGAACATCCATTCCAGAATCGCCCCGTAAGAATAATGGTTGAGACTGTTCATTCCGGTACTGGATATCTTACCGTCTTCATCCAGTGAATTCCATCGTTCCCAGACTGTGGTGGCTCCCAGTTTCACTTCGTGCAGCCACCCCGGATACTCCTCGTTCAAAAGCAGGCGGTAGGCGGTATCCGTCATTCCGTTATCGGTCAACACATTGCACAAAAGAGAGGTTCCCACAAATCCGGTATTCAATTTGTTTCTGCTCTCGCGGAAAAGTTTCTTTAACATCTCTCTGGTCAGCTCTTCGTCCTCTGACAAATGATATTTCAGAGCCAGCAGAAGACCCGTCTGTGTCTTTTCCGCGCATCTTCCGGTCGGGGTAAAATATTCTTCTTTTACCACACGCCATTGTTTTTCGGCGATTTCCCGATATTGTTTTTCCTCTTCCTTTCGCCCGAGAACCGCCGCTGCCTTCGCTGTAAGCTCCGCGCTTGCCGCATAATAAATATCCGCAATATAGCCTTCATCGGTCGCTCCGTATACATTTCCCGCCGCGGCTCCCACCCGGTCAAGCGCCAGCCAGTCTCCGTAATGGAAGGAATGTCTCCATCCGTGGTGCTCTCCGTCCACCTTACGGATATAGTCCACCCAAGCCTTCATACTGTCAAACTGCTGTTCCAATATGGCAGCATCCCCGCTGAACAGATAGACATTCCACGGAACGATACAGGCCGCATCGCCCCATGCACAGGAACATTTCGACGGACCGAAGGTCGGCACCACCTCCGGAACCATCCCTCCGGCAATCAGCTGTTCCTTATACAAATCGTACAGATATTTTCTGTAAAATGCATAGGTATCCGCCAGATAACATGCCGTACCCGAAAACACCTGTGTGTCGCCTGTCCATCCCATGCGCTCATCTCTCTGCGGACAGTCTGTCGGCACATCTAAGAAATTATCCTTCATGCCCCATTCCACATTGGAAATCAACTGATTTACCAGTTCATTTCCTGTCTGTATACTACCGGTACCTTCGTAATCACTGTAGAGTGCCATTCCCGTAAAATCTTCACAGGAGACATTGGTTACCCCGCTGATTTTTACATACCGGTATCCGTAAAATGTAAAATGCGGAACAATGTCTTTTTCTTCCCCGTCAGAGATATACACATATTCCGACAAAGCGGTTCTTAAGTTTTCGTTATAAAAACATCCGTCCTGCAGGATTTCGCCTGTCTGGATTCTGATTTCTTTTCCTTTCGGCTCATGGACATGAAGTTTGAAAATCCCGGTAATCTCCTGCCCTAAGTCAAACACCCATTCATCCTTCGGGGTGTGAATCAGTTCCTTCGGTGTAAACTGTTCATGCACAGTCACCGGAAGGGACAGCCGCTCCGTCAGTCGCCCCTGCGGCGCCTCCGCAAGCTGCGCGCTGACAGGTTCGACAGGTTCCAAGGTATCATCCCGTTTCTCCCCGTCATATATATTGGAAAAAAACAGATTGCTCCTTGTCACTTCCCATGTGTCATCCGTGCCGATTATCTCTTGTGTGCCATCCTCATATTCCAGATGCACCTCTACCAGCAGTTTCCACTCGTCGCCGTAAAATCCTTTCTGTTCTGTCTGATTGAGCCCGAACCTCCCTTTGTACCACCCATTCCCCAAAAGAACGGACAACACACCTTCGCGCTGCATCTGCGCGGTCACATCATACGTCTGATACTGTAACCACTGATTGTAGTTATTGCAGTACGGGGTCAGATATTCTTCCCCAATTTTCGCGGATTTTAAAATATCTGTTTCGGTTTTCTCTCCATCCGTAAAATATGCCTCATAAAGCCCCAGTCCGCAGAGATAGAGACGGGCTTTTTTTACCTTTCCACGGGGAATGATTCGCTTTGAGAAAATGGGATGGCGTTCCATCCTGCTGTCGCAGGTAATCCATTTTCCCACCCACGGCTCGTCCCTCTTTGCCGTCTCAAAGAACTGTACGTCGGACTCCAGCACTTCGTCTGCGTCCGTAGTAACGATTACCTTCCAGTAATATCTGGTACAAGGCTCCAGATTCATCTCCGCTTTTACAGCCAGACTGTCGAGCTTTGCCTCCCCGGTGTCCCAAAGAACATCCGCGAAGGTTTCATCCTTTGCCACAAGGATTCTGGCACATCTCTGGTTCTTTCCCCTGCATTCTCTGACCTTCCACGAAAAAACCACCGGATTCAGTAAAAATCCCACCGGATTCGTGATATGATTTGTTTTTGCTGCGTAAATCTGATTCATATTGCCGTTTTCTAAGCTCCTTCCTTTTTTCATTGTGTACACTGTAATTCGAGTATAATGGATTTGCCTCATAAAATCATTTACGGAATTTCATCATTTTACCTACCAAGCTTAAGATTTCAGCTCTTTGTTTACCTGTAAATCAATTCTTTCAACACAATCTCTTCTGCCATATTACGAATACCATTTACCGCTACCTCATCCTCAATTATCCTATTGTGCAAGTAAACAATTCAGCTGCCCGATCAGCTGTTCCACCTGCTCTCCCGGCATCTGCCCCAGCAGAGATTTCAGCGGCATTTCCCGGATAACTTGCTCTCCCAGCTTCTTGTATTCGTCACTCATCCCTTCTGCTGATGCGGCCGCTGCTGCCAAAGGCGCCAGCAGTTCCGTAATAACGGGAGCGGTTTTCGTATGATCCAATAATTCTCCGAACGTTGTTGTGAAATCTACGCGAAGGGGCAATTTTTTCTTTATTTCAAACACAACATCAGCATGTAAGCGGATGTCATCAGAAGCATGGCCGATCAGGATCCGATATGTTCCGGATGGCGCATACCAGTCCCCAAGACGTTCTTCATAATAGGATAGATTCCTCGCCGAAATTTCCATCGACACCGTTTTCTCCTCTCCCGGCAGGAGATGAACTTTGGCAAATCCTTTCAATTCCTTGACCGGTCTCTCCGATATGCCGCACAGGTCAGCCACGTACAACTGTACGACTTCTTTTCCTTCTGTCTTTCCTGAATTTTTCACCTTGAGAGAGACTGTCAGTATATCCTCATCCGTCATTTGAGCCGATGACAAAGTCAGGTCCCCATAAGTAAATTCCGTGTAAGACAGCCCATGTCCGAATGCATACCGCACCGGAACCTTCTTTGTATCATAATAACGGTATCCGACAAAGATATCCTCGCCATATAACACCCGCTTTCCATTTCCCGGAAAATGAAGGAAGCTCGGATTATCTTCCAGCCGGTACGGGAATGTCTCTGCCAGCCTGCCGGACGGATTTGCTTCCCCGAATAACAGCCGGTCGCAGGCTTCGCCAACGCCCTGACCTCCTAGATACATTTCAAGGATCGCGCTTACCCGGTCTGCCCATGGCAGTTCTACCGGACTTCCATTGTGGAGTACCACTACAACATTAGGCTGTACTTTCAACACTTCTTCGATCAGCCGGTCCTGGCATTTTGGCAGCTTCATGGATGTTCTGTCATACCCTTCCGACTCAAATATCTCAGGCAGCCCGGCAAAGATTACCGCGACGTCTGCTTCTGCAGCAGTCCGAAGCGCTTTTTCCAGCTCTTGTTCCGTCATCGAGTCATTTTCGTTAGAAAATCCTTTTGCATAAGTCACGCTACGCCCTTTTTCTCCGGCAGCATCCAATGCCGAAACAACCCTGAACGGATTGATATGGCTGGAGCCGCCGCCCTGATACCGCGGCTTTTCGGCAAATTCCCCTATATAGGCAACCTTTCTGTCTGTATTCAGCGGAAGTATACCGTTATTTTCCAGCAGGACCGCACATTCCGTCTCAATATCAGCTGCTTTTTTATGATCTGTTTCCTTATCAGATATATCTTCCGGACGATGCTGCTCTTCACCGGCAAACACAACATTCAATACCCGCTCCACCGCTTCATCCAGCACAGCTTCGTCCAGTCTTCCCTCCTGTACTGCTTTCACAATCTGTCTGTCATTGTATCCTCCGGAATAAGGCATCTCCAGATCCAGTCCGGCCTGCAGTCCTTTCACACGGTTATTTACAGCGCCCCAGTCACTGACGACGCAGCCTTTGTATCCCCATTCTTTTCTCAGGATATCTGTCAGAAGATATCTGTTTTCCGAAGCATATTCTCCATTTATTTTGTTGTAGCTACACATGACGGTTCTTGGAGCTGATTCTTTCACCGCTTCCTCAAACGCAGGCAGGTAGATTTCCCTGAGCGCACGTTCTGACACTTCGGAAGATATCGTCATACGGAGTGTTTCCTGGTTATTCAGTGCGAAGTGCTTAATGCTTGTCCCCACGCCCTGACTCTGTACTCCGCGGATATATGCCGATGCCATCCTACCTGCCAGATATGGATCCTCCGACAGATACTCAAAGTTCCGCCCACATAACGGGCTCCTTTTAATATTCACCGCCGGGCCAAGCAGTATGCTTACATTCTCGGCCTGACACTCCGCTCCCAGCGTCTCTCCCATCCGTTCCATCAGGTCAACATCAAAGCTGGAGGCTGTTGCACAGGCTGCCGGGAAACAAACGGCCTTCACACTTTCATTCAATCCCAGATGATCCGTTTCCCCTTCCTGCTTTCTCAGTCCGTGAGGGCCGTCCACCATCATAACTGACGGAATGTTCAGTCGTTTGATTTCTTTCGTATGCCAGTTATCAGCGCCCGAGCAGAGACTTGCCTTCTCTTCCAGCGTCATTTTTGAAATCAGTTCCTTTATTCTGTCCATCGCAAAAGTCCTCCTTTCTTTTCTTAATACTGATTGATCATCTGTGCCTCTGCTTCTTCACGGCTGATCTCACCATTATTGCATTTTGCCATCAGCTGGACATCATGGTCATTAAGCTTGTAAAGACGAAGTATAAGCAGAGTGCAAATACCCCCGATAATGCTGCCAAGACAGCTGAATGTCCATAATTTATCGGCAAATCCTGCCGCCTGAACAACGCCTTCTCCCTCTCGGAAGCCGATTATAGTTAACGCAAACACACTGACTGCTGTTGCGATCGCTCCACTTAATTTTGTAAAAAATGTCTGCGCCGCAAACGTTACACCACGCATTTTTAATCCTGTCTTGTACTGTCCATACTCGTAGCAGTCCGGCGTAAACTGATACTGCAGTATAACTGCTATTCCCAGCGGAATTCCTCCTAAGGCATTTAAAATCACATACACCATCATATTCTCATACCCGGCTATGAATCTTACAATTCCCAGAAGTAACGCGAAAATATATGAAATATAGAAGACTTTAAATTTATCATATTTTTTGCATAATTCTACTGCCATAACCGCACCGATTAAGGTCGGAATAATTACCGCCATCGAAACATATGAGGCAGCTTCTTCACCGCCAAGGCAGTACCGGGCAACGTATAAGCCCCAATTTGCACCAACATTAAGCAGGCTGCTGATGAGCGGAGCCGCAAAGAAAAGCAATAAATATTTGTTCTTCCGCAGACATTCTACCATATCTCGCAATGTATAACTTTCTTCTGCCCCGTCATTCTGGACTCTTTCTTTTTCAATTACTCTCTCCCTTGCGAACAGACAAATCGGAATCATCATAACACATGACAAAAGAGATAACACAATTACTGTTGTTGACCAGCCGCCTAACCGCTGCCGTACCAACGGCAGGGCAATTCCTGTAACAATACCTGCAAAAATAGCAAACAATCTTCCTATGCTGTTTAGTGAAACACGTTCCTTCTGGTCTATTGTCATCGTGGTAACAATACCAAAAATCGGTACATCGCAAAGGGTATAGGCTGTATCCCATAACATATAAGCAAGTGTTGCCCATATGATTTTAGCCGTCATGGAAATCCCGGTAGGTATTATAAAAAGAAGAATAGTTGCCACCGGAATCGCTATGACAGATATTCGAAGCCACGGCAGGAATTTCCCTTTCTTAAAATTCACCTTATCCATGATCATACCGAAGATCGGATCGTTGATGGCATCCCACACTTTCGTGATAAGCGCCACGATCGCAACCAATGCTGCCGTTATGCCGATATCTGTAAAATATGTAGTCATATATCCTACCAGTCCATAGAATACATTCTGTCCCATAAAATACAAACCATAACTGATTTTTTCTCTTTTTGTAACTGAATTTTCCATTTCGTTATCCGTCCTTTCATTGTTTGATTCAATTATAAATAATTCCAAAGGGCAAATCACCAACGATATATAAGCAGTTTACCGACGAAACTTAATATAATAATCATCTTTCTAAAAACTGATATAAGTATTCTTCCATCTTAGGCGTCCACCATTCCAGATATCCTGCCTGCGTCGGATGAACCGGATCTGCCATATAAACTTCATATTCTTTTTCAGAAACGTCATTCATCTCCTCGTCATTCCAAAGGTCGATCACGCCTATTCCATATTTATCCTGAAGCTCAAACAATACATCTACCATCTGCTGATACTGTTTACTGTCATATTTTGTTCCGGTATAAAAGATCACGGGACAATTCCATGTCTGCTTTGCATATACAATGATATATTCCATTGCTCCTGTTATCGTCTGTGTATCAAAATCCTCCAGATTTTCTGAACTGCTGATTTCTCCCATCGGCATTTCCTTCGACGCGTCATTCGTGGAAAGCTGACAGACAAATGCATCGAATTTCTCATCTGTACCGATATTATTTTTCATCCTTTGGATATAAGACGTCTTTCCGTTATCCACTAAAGTAGTACCGCTTACAGCTTCTTTTACATACTCACAGCCATTTCTGTAAGAGATATAATCTGCGAAAGAAACATCCATTGAGTACAGACCTAAGGTTACAGATGATCCAAGGTAGCAGATACGCTTCCCTTCAAGAGGGCTGTTTTCTAACGGTTCTATATTTTCCAGACTGTATTTTTCTGCGTTTCCCGGCATTTTTTTCAGTTTGTTCTTCCAGACAAAATCAAACGGTCCTCCACCGCCTGCTGCTCCTACTAAATATGTCAGGCCGATTCCCACAGCCAGAATCAGAATTAAAACGATACTTAAGATAATCTTCAATATTTTCTTTTTCATAATCCCTAACTCCTTATTATTTTCAACTTTCATATTAAGAGAACTAACCGTCTGTATTTACCGGTCAGTTCTCGCAAATACTGTCATTTTGTTTTCTTTGATTCTTTATTCAAACTGATACATTCCGCTTCCTACCTTGTATAATCTGCCATCCGGCATCTTTACAACGGCAGTCGTGTTGCAGGGGATTTTTACTTTCAGCTTAAATTTCCCTTCGTCCATACTCCACCTGACTGCGATTTCCCCGTACTCACTTATATAAGTACGTTTTACACTGGTAAACGCATTGTCCGGCTCCGGTGCGATTACAATCTCCTTAAATCCGGGAGCAGCCATATCAATGCCGCTTATCTTCCGGAACATCCAGTCGTCCACGCATCCAAAGGCATAGTGGTTCAGGCTTGTCATAACCGGAGACCCGTCCTCCTTGTAAGAAATGTAATTTTCCCAGATTGTTGTCGCTCCCTGCTTCACCTCATAAAGCCATGACGGGCACTTTGTCTGGAGCAGGATTTTATATGCCTTGTCCATCCTGCCGATCTTACAGAGCGCATCCAGCAGATACGGCGTCGTCAGGAACCCTGTATCCAGACAATCCCCGTTTTCTTCTATCTTGCGGATCAAATGTCCGGCGATACTTTTTTTCTTCCTTTCAGGAGCAAGATCAAATGCGATTGCCAGCACATAACTGCCCATAAAATCAAGAGGCATCTTCCCATCATCATCGATCAGTCCTTTTTGAATGGCAGATTTCATTCTGGACGCAATGTCATCATAGTATAATTCGTCTGATGTATGCCCGAGGAGTGCTGCCGTATCTGCCATGATCCGGCAGGAATTCCATCCAAAAATTGGCGCGCAGTATGTAGAAGTATTGATAAGTTTTGCAGCGCTTTGGTCTGCTCCGTCTACTGTCTGGCTCGGTATGAGCCACTCCCCGTACTGATGTCCTGTATTCCACAGATACTGGTCAATTTCTTTTGGATGTTTCATCTTGCCTCTACGCTTCTTTGCAGTGTTGATGATATAGTCGCACCACTTTTTCATTGTGTCATACTGCTCTCTCAGTATCCTGATATTTCCTGTAAGCTGATACATGCTCCACGGTACGATACAGGCGGCATCTCCCCATCCTGCTTCTCCCACCGGTTCAAAATTGCGGTATACGATCCGATTCAGTTTCTCCAGTAATTCATAGATTCCGGTAAGGGGGATCACATTGGGGATTGCCCCATTTTTCTGCTGACTGAAGGTCATATTACGCAGCCATCTTGTCAGAAATGGGGTTACATTTTCGTTGAGCATGGCTGTTCTTGCATAAATCTGGATATCTCCGGTCCATCCGCCTTTTTCTCTCTGCGGGCAGTCCGTGGGGATTGAAAACAGATTCGACCGCTGAGACCATCTTGTATTTTCGTAAAGCCGGTTTATATCTTCGTTGGACGTCTCAAATGTTCCCAGATCCTCATTGTCAGAAGACAGGACAATCGCTGTGAAATCCTCCGGGCTCACCGGCTGATCGCATGTCACTCTCACATAGCGGAATCCATGATATGTAAAATGCGGTATGTATTCTGTGAATTTCCCGTTTGAGATATAAATATCACTTTGCTTGTGCCCTGTTTTCTCTGACATGAAAATATTGTTGAAATAGTTTCCATATTGATCAAGAGTTTCAAAATGATCTAATACCATTTTTGTTCCGGCCGGCAGTTTGCTTTTTACCCGCAGAACACCTGCCAAGTTCTGTCCAAAGTCAATGATCGTCTCGCCTTTCGGGCTAACTGTCATTCCTACTGCCGGCACTTCTTTTACCGGGCGCACCGGTTCCCCGTACTGAGCCACCAGGTTCACGTAAATTTTTCCGCATGGAATACCGGTTTTCCAGCTGCTGTCATCGAATCCGCAGCAGTTCCAGTTTTCCTGTTCCATCCGTGCGTCATAGAGTTCACCTGCAAACAGATCTGATGAACGAATCGGACTTTCTGAAACTTTCACCGTATCATCTGACAGCACCATTTCACTCGTTCCGTCTTCATAATCAATCTTTATCTGAAATAACACAGAATGTTCGGCTTTAAACTTCCTGCTTCTCGGTTTAAAGTTCGCGCTGTCATACCAGCCGTCCCCCACCAGCATTCCTATGACATTTCCTCCCTCTCTCAAAAACGGGGTCACATCATAAGTCTGGTAGCACAGATATTTAGAATAGACGGTAAATTCCGGCGCAAACTCTCTGTCATCCGGACGCATTCCGTTCATGCTGAGCTGATATGCTCCGTGACAGGTGGCATAAACGCGCGCTCATTTTATGCCGTCTCGTGCATCAAATTCTTTGCGAAAATATTCTGCCGGGTTCTGCCCGCCGGTTCCGGGTTTTACCTTTTTCATAGGAAACGGAGATTTCACCCACTCGGCCGTCCATTCTTTCTTCATAAATCCTGTCTCAAAGGATGAGGATGCCGCCGCCTTTTCTCCGTTATTAACTGTCACTTCCACTGTCCAGTTGTAGTCACTGAGACTTTGTAATGGTTTCCCGGAGTACTCCACAAAAATACTTTTATCACTTTCTACCATTCCAGAATCCCACATTACTTCGTCCATATTTTTCACTGTGATATGATAGGATGTCTGCATCACATTCTTTTCATCACTAGTGATTACCCATGAAAAATAAGGTGCTTCGTCCACGCATGGTCTATATTGACTGTTTACTTTAAGCCTTATAAGCTCCATAGCAACCCTCCTGATTAGAATTTTGCCAGTGCCGCATCCAGCATCTGCGCCTCATCTTTTTTTATCTCTCCTGCGAATGTTTTCGCGACATCTCTAAGCGAAAGCCCATATGCAATATCGGGGATCATATCCACTTCCATCATTTGAGAAAGAAACGCGCGGATATCCGGATGGTTCAGCAGTTCTTCCATTGTCGAGTCTATGCTGTATTTCTTCTTTAAAGGCTGTGACGCCTCATAAGCGACTTCATATTCTCCGGCTCTCACACGGCAGATTCCATTTTCCACCTCTTCAAATAATGGATTTTCTTTATCTTCATATACAGATTCCGACGCATATGGAAGAACCACTTCTGCACTTCCGCCGAACGGAACCGTAACAGTGACCGTGATTTTATTATCCTCTGATATCTCCCAGCCGCACTGATAGCATCCGCTTGCCGAATCATAAACAGCTTTTACATATTTCAGTCCATTATTCACTTTCGGGCTGATCCGCATCACCCTGCCTCCCGGGTTCTGTTCCGTCACATCAATCCCGGCCGCATGACGGAAGATCCACTCCAATACAGCGCCGTAAGAATAATGATTTAGACTGTTCATCCCCGTGCTGGAGACATGTCCGCTCTCATCCAGTGAATTCCAACGCTCCCACACCGTTGTTGCTCCCAGCTTCACTTCATGGAGCCAGCCCGGGTATTCCTTATTCAGAAGCAGCCGGTATGCCGCGTCTGTCATTCCATGATCAGTCAGGACATTGCACAGAAGCGGGGTTCCTACAAACCCGGTATTTAATTTATTTTTATTATCCCTGAGAAGCTTTTGCAGCATCTGCTTTGTCAGTTCTTCATTTTCAGACAGATGATATTTCAGTGCAAGAATAAGCCCTGTCTGCGTCTTCACCGCACATCTGCCTGTAGCAGTAAAATATTCTTCTTTCACGACCTGCCACTGACGGTCTGCGATTTTCTGATACTCCTGTCTCGTTTCTTCCAGTCCAAGCACCTCTGCTGCTTTTGCAACAATCTGTGCACTTGCCGCGTAGTAGATGTCTGCAATGTATGCTTCATCAGTCGCTCCATACACGCTGTTCGCAGCGGCACCTGTACGGTCAAGAGCAAGCCAGTCACCATAATGGAAAACCTGTCTCCATCCATGATGGTCTCCATCAATTCTCCGGATATAATCGACCCACGCTTTCATGCTCTCAATTTGGTTTTCGAGTATTGTTTTGTCCCCGCTGAACAAATATACGTTCCAGGGGATGATACATGCGGCGTCTCCCCATGCGCAGGAACATTTTGTCGGTCCGAATGTGGGGACAATCTCCGGAACCATTCCGCCCGCCAGAAGCTGTTCCTGATACAGGTCGTATAAATATTTTCGGTAAAACGCATAGGTATCAGCCAGATAGCTTGCAGTCGCGGAAAATACCTGTGTATCTCCTGTCCAGCCCATCCTCTCATCTCTTTGGGGACAGTCTGTAGGCACATCCAGAAAGTTCCCTTTCATTCCCCATTCGATATTGGAGATTAATTTGTTCACAAGATCATTCCCTGTCTCGATTGCCCCGATGCTCTCATAATCACTGTAAAGAACAAGCGCCGTAAAATCCTCACACGAAAGGTCCCTAACCCCGGTCACTTTCACATATCGATAACCATAGTATGTAAAATGAGGCGTAATCACCTTTTCTGTACCATCAGAAACATAAATGTACTCCGAAAGTGCAGTTCTTAAATTCTCGTTGTAGAAACATCCGCCCTGAAGCACCTCGCCCGTCTGAATCCTGATAGTTGTCCCCGCCGGCTCATGCACCCGCAGCCGGAAGATCCCCGTGATCTCCTGCCCCAGATCAAATACCTCTTCTCCGGCAGGAGTATGGATCAGCTCTGCCGGCTTCATCTCCTCCTGTACCTTAACTGGAAGAGATAACCGTTCCATAAGCCGGCCTTTCGGAACCTTTGCGATCCGCGCAGGAGACTCCTCTACCGGCGGCAGCGTATCATCTCTTCTCTCACCGTCATAGATATTGGAAAACCACAAATTGCTTCTTGTAACTGACCAGGTTTCATCAGAACTGATCACATCTTTCGTTCCGTCTTTGTACTCTATGTGAATCTCCGCAATCAGCTTCCACTCGTCACCGTAATATGCTTCCCGCTCCGGATCATTGAAACCGAACCTGCCTTTATACCAACCGTTTCCGAGAAGAACAGACAGCACACCTCCTCGTTCTGCCTGTTCTGTGATGTCATACGTCTGATACTGGATCCACCGGTCATAATTATTGCAGTACGGAGTCAGATACTCTTCACCGATTTTCTTAGGATTTTCTTTATTTTCCCCAAGAAAATATGCCTCATACAATCCCAGGCCGCAAATGTACAGTCTTGCGCTTTTCACTTCTTTTGCCGGACGAATCCTCTTTGAGAAAATCGGATGCCGTTCCTGACTGCTGTCACAGGTAATCCACCTGCCCGTCCACGGTTCATCCATTTTGGCGGTCTCAAAGAACTGCGTGTCTGATTCGATCACTTCCTCTGCATCTGTTGTCACAATAACTTTCCAGTAATATCTTGTATACGGCTGCGGTTCAAATTCCACTCTTGCAGAGAGACTGTCCAGCTCTGCCTCCCCCGTGTCGTGACAGATATCTGTAAAGGTTTTGTTCTTGCTGATCACAATCCTTGCATGTTTCTGTTCCTGTCCTCTGCCGCCTTTCACTTTCCATGAAAATACCAACGGTTTCAGATAAAACCCTAAAGGGTTTGTGATATGATTTGTTTTTGCCGCATAAATCTTGCCCATAATTCTTCCTCATTTTCATGCTGATACTTTTTCATCCAATAATAAGCCAACCGTTCCTCCCACTACTGACACAGAGCATTTAACTCCACGATCATCTGCTCGATCGCTTCGCCCGGAATAACGCTTAAAAATGATTTCAGCGACATCTGCGCAATAATTTCCGGAGTCACAAGCTGTACCTCCCCATCTTCTTTCTTAGGTTCTTCTCCCTGTGATATCCCCTCAAGATACTCCATCATTTTCCCTGCTGTCTTCGGGTGGTTCATCAATTCCCCCATTGTAGTGGTCATATCCACAGTGAACGGCAGCAGCACATCAGTAGTAAATGTAAGTTCTGCAGCCTCTCTGATCACATCGCTGGCATGCCCGATCTGGATCTCATATGTACCTGACGGAGTGTACCAGTCGTGAATCTTTGTCTCGTAGTAAGCAAAATCTCTCGCGCAAAGTTCCATTGTAACCGTCTTCTTCTCACCCGGATTCAGAAATACTTTCGCAAACCCTTTTAGTTCTTTCACTGCTCTTGGCACCGTGCTGTCCTTGTCACTGACATAGAGTTGAACCACTTCACTTCCTGCCCTCTTCCCTGTATTCTCCACATCAATGCTCACCTTCAGAATATCTCCATCTTTCATTTCCGCAGAAGAGAGTTTCATATTGCTGTAGCTGAATTCCGTATATGACAGTCCATGGCCGAATGCCCAGCGCACCGGTACTTTCTTCGCATCATAGTAACGGTATCCGACAAAGATATCTTCTCCATAGAGAACAGTCCTGCCGTCTCCAGGGAAATTCAGGTAACTCGGGTTGTCTTCCAGACGATATGGGAACGTCTCCGCCAGACGTCCTCCTGGATTTGCCTCCCCAAATAACAGCCGGTCGCTGGCCTCCCCAATGCCTTCTCCTCCCAGATACATCTCCAGAATGGCATTTACAGACTCCGCCCATGGAGTTTCTACGGGACTTCCGTTATGAAGAACCACTACCACATTTTTCTGTATCTCAGCCACAGCCTCTATAAGGCGATTCTGACACTTTGGCAGTTCCATGGATGTTCTGTCATATCCTTCCGACTCAAAGCTGTCCGGCAGTCCGGCAAAGATTACAACTACATCTGCGCCCGCTGCCGCTTCACACGCCTGTTTCAGATCCTCTTCTGTCATCTCGTCACGCTCTGACGAGAAGCCTTTCACGTACTCCACTGCCCTGCCTTTTCTCACCGCAGTTTCCAGAGCCGACACTACGCTGTCCGTATTGATGTGACTCGATCCCCCGCCCTGGTATCGCGGTTTCTTTGCAAATTCCCCGATATAGACTACTTTCTGTTCTTTTTTCAGCGGCAGCACTCCCCTGTTTTCCAGAAGTACGGCGCACTCTGTTTCGATATCTGCCGCTGCTTTGTGATCCTTTTCCCTGTCAAATACAGTCTCCGCTTTCCTGTTATCTGTGTAGGAGAAGACTACTTTCAGTATGCGTTCCACCGTTCTGTCAAGAATTTCTTCCTCCAGTTCTCCATTCTCCACTGCCTGAATAATCTTTCTTGTATTATATCCTCCTGATCCCGGCATCTCCAAGTCAAGACCGGCTTTCAGTCCTTTCACCCGGTCATTTACAGCTCCCCAGTCACTGACCACATATCCTTCAAATCCCCACTCATCCCGCAGGATATCTGTCAGAAGCTTCTTATTCTCTGAAGAAAATACTCCGTTGATCTTATTGTAGCTGCACATCACAGTCTTTGGCTGCGCTTTCTTCACCGCCTCCTCAAAAGCCGGCAGATAAATTTCCCGGAAAGCCCGTTCCGATACTTCCGACGATATCTGCATACGGTCTGTTTCCTGATTATTCGCGGCGAAGTGTTTCATACTGGTTCCGATGCCTTTCGACTGTACGCCCCGGATATATGCTGACGCCATCTTTCCTGTCAGATATGGATCTTCGGACATATATTCAAAATTCCTTCCGCAGAGAGGACTGCGTTTGATATTAACTGCAGGGCCGAGGAGCATGCCCACGTTCTCAGCCTGACACTCGTCCCCAAGGATCTGTCCCATACATTCCATCAGTTCCACGTCAAAGCTGGATGCCGTGGCGCAGGCTGCCGGAAAGCAGACTGCATTCACACTTTTATTCAGGCCGAGATGATCTGCCGCGCCTTCCTGTTTGCGCAAGCCGTGCGGGCCGTCTGTCATCATAACGGAAGGAATCCCTAACCTTTCGATTCCCATCGTGTTCCAGAAATCCGCTCCCGAACATAGTCCTGCTTTTTCCTCCAGTGTCATCTGTCTGATCAATTCTTTCAGGTTTCTGCTCATTATGAAATCCTCCTTAAATAAATTCTTATCTGTTCCTATCTGTGGGCTTCCCAGAAGATGACTGCTTCCTGAAGCCAGTTTTTCACTTTTGTTTCATTTCCTATTCCAAATCCATGTCCCAGTCCGTCAACGATTCTGACCGACACATTTTCTTTGCCCAGTACCTTCTCTAATTCCGGCAGTTTATCTTCCACATTTGCAAAACCGAACTCATCATCCCGCCCTACGATAGAAAATACCGCCAGTCCCTTGTCCTCCTGCAAAGCTTTGATATTCCAGTCCAGACCATACATAGGGAAGATCACCTTCGGTCTTGGCAGATGATTCTTGTGGCAGCAGTCCTCATAATTGGCAAATGAATACGCCGTGGTCATAAGTCCTCCTGCTGAAAAACCAAAGATGGCATAATCATCCATGTTTACAGAAAACTGTTTTTGATGCTCCGTCAGATATCGAATCACTTGTGTCAGTTCCCTCGCGGCAGCCTGTCCCTGCTTTACCTGTTCTGTCTCACCCAGCTGTCTGCCGACCGGATAACTTACGACGAAAACAGAATATCCCATTTTATGCAGCTTCATCGCCACAGGATACCCCTCGCAATCAGTTACATTACTGATAAATCCGCCTCCCGGAACTACAATGGCAAGTGGTTTTCCCTGTTGTCCCTGATAAAACATTCCCGTCAGATGTGACCTGTACGGATGACCCTTCACTGCTTCCGCAGGATACAGATCCGACACCAGCCTTGCCTGACCTTTCTCAACAAGTCCGGTTAGATAATTGAAAGATTCCAAGGCTGCATCCAATTGTTCCTCACGGCCCGGCGCCTTTAAAAAATCCTTATACTTTACAGGCGCAATAGCTTTCAGCACGTTGTCCTCCACATTGAAAAACATATGTTTAAAACCGCCGAATACCGGATGCTGCATGAAAAATCCAACTTTGTCCTCCCCCGTTCCCGGACGGAAATGTCCGTTTTCATCGTAATAGCTGCTTTCCTTTATTTTTGGAAATCCGCAGATGCCAAGAAGTGCCGGCAAAAACATGGCACTTTTTTTATAGACATATAATGTCGCACCGATTACAAATAATAAAACAATCACCACTACTGCAAAAAATATCTTCATCCTAACCTATGCCTCCTTTTCTTACTGACATCTTACTTTATACAGACTAAAATTACATCAACGAAACATAAGTGATTTACCGACCAAACTTAATAAATATCCGAGATTACTCTGTACACCTTTGCCCCCAATATGGTATATTTTAGACAGGTTAAATAAACTGCTGATGACTATAATCACAGTTCATTCATATCTCGAAAAGGAGAGATTATATATGATGACATTATCTGCATTGAATCAATTTCTGAAGCAGCACACTACCGAAGAAACCCAGCATCTGAATGGTGTAAAGAAAGATTATTCACAATTTCCTGTTGCCAGAGGTAAGTTTGATACACCCTGTTACCGTTTTGATACGAACCTTGAAGATCTGCGTTCTTTATTTCTTTCAAAGAAAGTGCTTCCGAGTTATTACAACTTCGCTGTTGTAAAACAGGATCGTTTTGAAAACGTACCTCTGCATATCCATGAGTGGCTGGAGTTGAGTTATATTTATTCTGGTTCCTGCACAATGACGATAAATAAGACTACATTCAGGCTAAAAGCCGGGCAGATGGTTCTGATCAGCCAGAATGCACCTCATTCTGTCAAAAGATGTTCAGAAAATGATATTATCATCAATTTTCTGCTGACGCGCGAATATCTGAACGGTACTTTTTTTGAACGCCTGTCTCAGGATAATTACCTTACACACTTTTTCATTGAGGCTCTGAACACCACGATGCAGGAAAGCATGTATATTGTCTTTTCCCCGGAACAAAAACAAAACCGGCTGGCAGATCTTGCCAACCAGTTTCTCTGTGAATTTTATTCTCCGTCCGTAACATCCGGACCTTTTTTAGACAGTCTTTTTACGCTGATTACCTGCGAGATGATCAATCTGTTCCAGCACGGTATGGTTCTAGATCACGCCTCTGTGGATCAGATTTATACCATACTCCGATATATCGAAACAAACTTTGCGGACTGTACCCTTTCTTCTACAGCTGAGTTTTTTAATATGCACCCAAACTATCTCTCTGCCTACATACGCCAGCATACCGGAACCACTTACAAAGAGCTGGTCCAGACACACCGGCTCTCTCAGGCGGCAAAATTGTTAAGGAGCACCGCACTTTCCACAAATGATATCAGCCTTGCCGTCGGATATCAGAATACCAGCTTTTTCTTTCAGCTGTTCCGCAAGAAATACGGATGTACGCCTATGGAATATCGAAACATGCTTCATGCTTCTGATACGCCAAATATGTGATATGTACATTATTTGCCATATAGAAACTTTTCCGGTAAAGTTACTTTAAAATCTTTCGCCAAATCTCTGAAATTCTGAGGTGAGATTGTCTGTCTTTTATCCGGTCTCATGGACAGCATCTTTACAAGGATTTCCGCGGATTTCTCTACGGTGTGCATTAATCCGAATGTAAGATCAAAGTCTTCCCCTGAGCAGAACATGCCGTGATGCGCCCAGATTGCCACATCATATTCTTTCATCAGGGCACTTGTCGCCACTGCGATCTCACGGCCGCCCGGCACCATCCATCCTACTACACCGATTCCGGAAGGAAATACAACCGGGCACTCGGTCGCCATCTCCCAGAGTTCTCTAGTAAATACTTTATCCTCCAACGGCAGTACAAATGTCAGTGCGATCACATTCGTGGTATGTGCATGATAAACATTGGTAACGCCTTTTTTCACTTCATGGTTCATCAGGTGACTCGGCAGCTCACTGGTCGGTCTGCCTCCGTTTACCAGACCCCAAAGGATGCGGTAATTCTCTCCTTTTTCATCCAATTCGATGATATTTTGCATAGACTACCACTTCGAAGATGCAAAATTGTCACTATGTAGTTACACAGATGCTATCAGATTCACTAATAGCATCGCCTTACTTTATCGCCCTCTATTCCTGCTAATCGGAATTACGTCCCCAAAATACTTACTATCCTTCACCGCTACAAGTTCCACCTCAACACACTTCTGCTGCCATTCCTTACAAGCCTCTTCATACCTTTGCCTCTCCTCACGAACCATGAATAGCTCGGTATAAAACTCCGAAGCATTTGCATAGTCTGCATCCTGAAGCACATTTGAAAGCTCTGATTTCATCCTCCCTGCTTTTCTATCCAATACAGCAATCTGCTCCTGCAACTCTTTCTTTCACTTCTAATGCCAATGTGAGTGGACATATAGGTGTCCGTTTACGAACCCACCGCCGTATCCGGCGTGATAGCCCCCTGCAAGGGCGAAATACACAGAGTACAAAACGAAGTTTTGTGCGATGGGTGTATTTCGCTCTGCGAGGCTTAGCCCTCGCATAAATGCACGAGGGCTGGTTAAAAAATCTATCCTCAGCGCAAAAAGGAAAAAGCCACATACCTTCGCAAAGATACATGGCTTCAATTACGCTGATAACTGTATTTAATTGGCTACAATTCGTGCCGTATCCGGCACCACTTTTTTCTTCTAAAATTGAGGCTACAATTCCTTCCATAAATGATGCCATAACACTTCCATTTATAAATGTTTTGTAGCCTTCTGCTGTCATTCCCCGCAAAAACTGAAATCCAGCAACTCATTGATATCAGGATCCATCTGATACTTCTTCACATCCTCCTCTGTGTAATCCATATTCCCAGAAGCACCCTTATCGTCAGGCACAGGTTGTTCCTGTCCAACCGCCTGAATAGGCATTTCTGTATGCCCTGATGATTGCATAAGCGCTGAGTTCTTTGCGGTGGTGATATCATATCCAAGAAATCTTGCTTTATCTTGACTATGTGTTATCTTGGTCTTTTTTTCGGACATCTCAAGATGCAGAGTATCCTCGAGAAATACTCTGAATTTTTCCTTGATTTCAGATGCATCCTCAAATGAACCTATGGCTAGCTTGCATTGATTATCACGCAGATTGCAGACAGCAAAATACTAATCTGCCAATACATCACCGTAACATCTTCCCTTCGGTGCGGAGATGGTTAGCTCTAGCCTCTGACTTTCCTTCAAGCAGTTTAGCTTTCATCCTCATATAGTACCTTTCACCTCGACACTCAGTCGCAACTTGGAAGCTTTGTTGACTTGTGCCTTTACAAACGTGCTGTTGTC
Source organism: Blautia sp. AM23-13AC (assembly GCF_003435675.1). Taxonomy (NCBI): domain Bacteria; kingdom Bacillati; phylum Bacillota; class Clostridia; order Lachnospirales; family Lachnospiraceae; genus Blautia; species Blautia sp. AM23-13AC. The sequence goes on from NZ_QTUL01000002.1 coordinate 306,819, forward strand.
CCCTTTATGTTTCCATTCAAGGTTAGTTGTTGGCGATAAGACTGTGTTCTTCACACTTGATAATTTTTCTTATTGTTTTCTCAAAACAAAATCATAATGACCCACGTCGCTTGGGTGTCCACCCCAAACGCCTTACGGGCGCACAGAATCTACCATCGCCACTATCGCCTGATCATCATCCAATTCTCTTATAACTGCCGGAACCTCCGCAAGACCAGCCCAGCCGGCATCTGCCTTTCGTCTGTGTCCTGCAATCACTTCATAACCTTCTCCGTCAGGATTCGGTCTTACAAGCAAAGGTACAATCACACCCTCATCTTCAATACTTTTCATAAGGGCACACAGCTCTATGTCCTGCTGCACATGAAAAGGATGGTTCTTAAAGTCCTTTAACTCGCTTATTCTGATACTCTTTATCTCTTCCATTACAACCTCCGTTCTTCCGGTAGAATAACTTCTACTCAGTTACGTCAATGTTATCTGCAAACAGAAAAAGACCGCTCATCTCCAATTACTTGAAAATGAACGGTCTTTCACGCTTCGTATTCTATTGAATAACTTCAAAATATTAATTGTACTTTTATGTGTTTCCACACCCCACATCCAATACGACTGAGACATTCACACCGTCTGAAATTGCTTTTTTGTAGGTTTTTCTATCACTCTGTGAGAACATCATATGTCGCTCAAAGTGCCGGAAGTCGAGAAGTTTTACAAACTTCCCGACTCGCGGGCAGTCGTCGAATTCCGCATAAACACTGGCTTTACAGCCAGTTATTTCTTCGGAACTCTCCTCGTTGCCTTCGCGCAAATCAAGGATTCTTACATATCGACCCGATGTAGTGCAACCACGCACTCCACATGGCACGTCATCGGGAATTGGTCAACCCCTCGGACTTTCTTTACTTCATACCCCAGCTCCCCAAGCACCTTCACATCTCGTGCCAGCGTTGCGGAATCGCAGGATACATACACGATGCGGTCCGGCTGCATGCTGGCCATGGTGTGGAGGAGGTTTTCTTCGCAGCCTTTTCTCGGCGGATCGACGACGATTACGTCCGCGTGGGCGTGTTCGCCCGGGTGGTCTTTGGCGTACTGTTCGTAGTAGGCCGGAAGAATCTCTTCCGATTTTCCAACGAAAAATTCAGCGTTTTCGATCTCGTTAATTTTCGCATTGTTCTTCGCATCCGCGATTGCCTCCGGGACGATTTCGACGCCGTAGACTTTTTTGGCTTTCTGCGCGAGGAACAGGGAAATCGTTCCGATGCCGCAGTAGAGATCCCAGACCGTCTCATTTCCGGTGAGGCCTGCGTATTCCAGGGCAAGACCGTACAGCTTTTCCGTCTGCGCCGGGTTGACCTGGTAGAAGGACAGCGGGGAGATCCGATATTTTACGGTTCCAATATAGTCGGTGATATACCCCTGTCCCCACAGGCAGCGGATTTCTTTTCCCATGATCACATTGGTCCGCTCACGGTTTGCGCTTAGGGTAATGCTTGTTATGCCTTCGAGTTCTGTCAGCGATTTGATGAGTTTCTCCTCGGCCGGCAGTTTCTTTCCGTTCACAACGAGACAGACCATAATCTCTTTCGTCATAAATCCAAACCGGATCAGCACATGGCGCACCAGGCCTTTGCCGGTCTCCTCGTTGTATGCCGGAACGCCGTTCTCCTCCATCCAGGCAAGAATGCGGTTCAGAATCTCCTCGTTCTGCTCCACGCCGAGATAACAGTTCCGGTTTTCCATGATCTGATGCGTTCTTCCCGCATAAAATCCCGTAATCAGCTTTCCATTTCTATCCTGCCCGATCGGAAACTGGGCTTTGTTTCGATAGCGGAACGGATTTTCCATCCCCGCGATCGGCTCCATCGGGATCTCCGCCATGCCGCCGATGCGCTGGAGATTTCCGGCGATTTTCTTCTCCTTAAAGCGAAGCTGCTCCGCATAGTCGAGCATCTGCAACTGGCATCCGCCGCACGGACGTGCAACCGGGCAGACCGGCTCGACGCGGTGCGCGGACGGCTCGATCAGGCGCATCAGGCGCGCGTAGCCGTAATTTTTCTTTGCTTTGATCACTTTTACCTCGGCAAGATCGCCGATGACGGTGTCCTTGACAAAGAGGGTATAGCCCTCGCATTTGCCTATACCCTCTCCGTCGTGTCCCATATCTTCAATTTTCACCGTCAGTACATCATTTTTCTGATAGTTCATGAAAAGTCTCCTGTTCTGCGGATGTTGGACTCAAAAAACCGGTTGTAGCCAAGCCACTCATTGCCGGCCGGCGCTGCGTCAAACAGCTCGGTCAGGGTTTCCATTTTGGCATCGGCATTGTCCGCCAGGTTCAGCGCTACCGCCTCTACCATTGCCGGTTTTTTCGGGGAACCGTATTCCAGCTCGCCGTGGTGCGCCAGAATGCAGTGCTTTAACTGATTCTCGAGTTCCTGTGGGAAACCGTCGATCTTCTGCGCCGCATCGTGTACCATCTCCGCACCGATCATGATGTGGCCGAGCAGCTGTCCGTCATTGGTGTAATCGTTCTGCGGGAATAAGGAGAGTTCTTTCGTCTTTCCGATATCGTGCAGAATTGCTGCCGTAATCAGCAGATCGCGGTTCAGAATCGGATACGATTTTACCATAAAATCGCAGAAACGGGTGACACTTAACGTATGCTCTAAAAGGCCGCCGACGAATCCGTGATGCACGCTTTTTGCTGCAGAGCTCATGCGGAACCGTTTTGCGGTCTCCTGATCCTGGATAAAATAATACGTCAGCAGTTCGGAGAGATACTGATTTTTCACCGTTCCGATCCAGGAGATCAGCTCCTGATACATCGTATTGATGTCGTAACGGCTCGTCGGCAGATAGTCCGCCGGATTATATTCGCCCTCTTCCGCTTTTCTTGCATTTTTAATGGAAACCTGAAGTGCTCCATTGAAACTGGAAACATCTCCCATAATATCTACATAATCCAGTGCTTCAAATTCACGGATTCCCATAGAATTCGGATCCCAGATTTTCGCATCGATCGTACCGGTTTTATCCTGTAAGATCACGTTTTCGTACTGTTTTCCGTTTTTGGTAACAGCCGACTGTTTATGTTTGCAGAGATAAATTCCGGAAATGCGGTTTCCTTCCCGGAGTTCGTTGATATACTTCATAAAAATAAATCCTCTTTTTCTAAAATAAATGCGGACACAGTGTTCCGTTTTTGTTTCTATGATGCCGTTTTTATGATGCAAAGCCTGTGCTCCTGCATGCCTTACCAATTCTACCAGATTTTCCTGCAGAATGCACGTATTTTTTCATCCGCCAGTGGAAAACCATTCGAAAAGAAAAGCTTCCGGAAGCCCCACCGGCTAAAACCGGCTTTTTCTGCTCCCGAAAGCCTCTGTTTTTTATACTTCCCCCATCGTCACATCAAACGTCATCTCCGCATACCCTTCAGCGCCTTTCCGCATCGCCGTCACGGTAACCACGTCTCCTGTGCTGTATTTGCCAAGCTGTTCATGGTACTGTTTGATCGTCTCAACCTTGTGCTCCCCGACCTTTACAATCACATCGTACTCTTTCATGCCCGCCATCATCGCCGGAGAATCGTCTGCGACGCGGCTGATGAGAACGCCTTTTGGAATGCCGGTTTTATCGGAAAGTTCTTCTGTGACATCCTGTCCGCGGATGCCGATATACGCGCGGCTCACGTTGTTGGAAAGATTTTCGATCAGCTTTTTGATCTGGGAAATCGCAATGCCCGTCACCACGTTGTTTCCCTTGGCACTGTAACTCTGCGCAATAATGCCGACGATTTCGCCGTCAAGATTTACCAGAATGCCGCTGCCGTCCGTGCTGCCGAGGATGTCGGTGGTCAGCAGATTGTACTCATTGTCCAGCGCGGAAATCTTGTTCGTAACCGAAGTCACCACACCATACGCAATCGAATTGCTATAGCCGACCGGGCTTCCGACAGCCACGACCGGGTCACCCTGGCTGACGAGATACGAACTGCCGAGCGGCGCAACCGCAAGACCGTCCCGTGTTTCCTCATCCAGCTTCGATTCATCCACCTTCACAATCGTAAGGCCGGTGCTCGGATCGTGGCGCTGGTATGTGGCATCCACCATCGTCTCGTCCCAGAAGGTGACCTGAATCCGCTCCACATTTTCCACGATGCGGTATTCCGTCAGAATAAAGAGATCCTGCCCGTTGTCCGCAACAATCAGACCGGAAATCTGCTGCTGGTTTTCATAGTTCTGGTTAAAATAGTCCATCTGATTGGTAATGCCGATGACGGTAACCAGCGCTCGTTTTGGTTTTTCCGTTACTTCCAGCATATCCTGGTAGAGCGCTTCATAATTTTTCAGGCTGCTGTCCTTTTCCTCCGCATCCGTTTCCCCATCGACACTGGAAACCTCGCTGCCCTCCTCCGGCTCTTCGGAAGTGCTGCTTTCCGTTCCCTCTGCCGCTCCATTCTCCTCTGTGCTTTCGGAAACCATACTTTCGGATACACTGCTTTCTGAAGTACTGCTATCCACTGTAGAACTGCTGATTTCCGAACCGGAGCCGCTGCTGTCTACCGACGCACTCGCCGAAGATGCGGTAATTGTCTCATCCGGCTCCTGTCCGCTGTTTGGATCCTCATCTCCCGGGATATCCACTTTCGCCGGCGGCTCTTCCCTGGTAACTGCTTCTGCAATCTTTGGCTCTGTCACCGCAAATACCGCAGCCGCAACCAGACCGCCAAGCGCCGCAAGTGCCAGCCATCCGGCAATCAGAAGAACAATCTTTTTCCAGTCGGGCGGCTGCTTTTTGATGCTCTCTTTCATGAATTTGTAAGGTTTTGGGTCATTTTCCATACATTTCTTTCTCCATACATCTGTATTCCATACCGAACTGCTCTGCGCATATGCGCTTCCGCAATCTTCACATATATAAAAAACTTTACCAGATAGATATGAACATTTTATGAAGACTGTTACATTTTTTTCTCATTTGCGCAACATCCTGCATTTTCTCGTTCTTGGGGTTTCTTTCTTTTCTTTTTTAAGGTATAATTGGGGGAGTGGAAAAACCTGTGACCCACATTCCACTTCCGGTCTGTACTTCCCGTGCAGATATATAATCAGATCGCTACTGTTCACTCAGCAGTGAAACACTTGCTGTTTCGCTGCGTAAGAAAGTGATTCATGTGTGAGCAGCCCTCCTTTTGCGAAACAAAACTTTAAATGAGGGCTGCGAATGTTACAGTTCGCAGGGTACCTGTGAACTGTAACATCAGATCCGTGCGGTATTGCATCAAAAATACCGCGTTATCTGTAGACAATGACTGAATTATGAATTACGAAAAGGTAAGTATTATGAATCAGAAAGCATTAAAAACGCTCGAATACGACAAAATTATCGAACAACTGGCTTCGTATGCCAGTTCTCCGCTGGGCCGGAAGAAATGTCTGGAGCTCGTTCCTTCTTCTTCCCTCTCCCAGATTACGCGGATGCAGCACGAGACACACGACGCGCTCACCCGGCTCTTTAAAAAAGGCCACATTTCCTTTGGTGATGCCAAAGATATCCGCGGCGCATTAAAGCGTCTCGAAATCGGCAGCTCCATGAACATCACGGAGCTTCTGCAGACCGCCGCACTTCTGGAAAACACGGCACGCGTCAAAGCGTACGGCCGCCGCGAAAATGCGGACCAGACGCCGGACAGCCTCGAAGATCTCTTCGAAACACTGGAGCCTCTGACGCTGCTTTCCACGGAAATCCGCCGCTGTATTCTCTCCGAGGATGAAATCAGCGATGATGCAAGCCCGAATCTACGCCGTATCCGTCGTTCCATCAAATCGTGTGAGGAAAAAATCCACAGCCAGTTAATCTCGCTCGTCAACGGTTCCTACCGCACGTATCTGCAGGATGCCGTCATCACGATGCGCGACGGCCGCTACTGTATCCCGATCAAATCCGAGTACAAAGGCCAGGTTCCTGGCATGGTACATGACCAGTCCTCGACCGGTTCCACCTTCTTTGTCGAGCCGATGGCCGTTGTCAAACTGAACAACGATATCCGTGAGCTGGAAATTGAAGAAGCAAAAGAAATCGAGGTCATCCTCTCTACGTTGAGTGCCCAGGCAGACCTGCACCGCGATGAGATCCGTTACGACCTCGAAAACATGGTAGAGCTTGACTTCATCTTCGCGCGCGCCGCTCTTGCAATGGAGCAGAACGCCAATGAGCCGATCTTCAACACCGAAGGTAAAATCCACCTGCGCAAGGCACGCCACCCGCTGATCAATGCGAAAAAAGTCGTTCCGATTGATCTGTCGCTCGGCGAAGATTTCGACCTTCTGATCGTCACAGGACCGAATACCGGCGGTAAAACGGTTTCCTTAAAGACGGTCGGACTCTTAACACTGATGGGCCAGTCCGGACTTCACATTCCGGCACTCGACCGCTCCTCCCTTTCCGTTTTCGACGAGGTTTACGCCGATATCGGTGATGAGCAGAGCATCGAGCAGTCGTTGAGTACCTTCTCCTCCCACATGACGAATGTGGTTTCCTTCCTCGACAAGGCAGACCGCAATTCCCTCGTCCTGTTCGATGAGCTCGGCGCCGGTACCGACCCGACAGAGGGCGCGGCGCTTGCCATCGCGATCCTCTCTACGCTCCACGAGCGCGGCATCCGCACCATGGCAACGACACACTACAGTGAACTGAAAATCTATGCCTTATCCACACCGGGCGTGGAGAATGCCTGCTGTGAATTCGATGTCGAGACTTTAAGCCCGACATACCGCCTGCTCGTCGGCGTTCCTGGAAAGAGTAATGCGTTTGCGATTTCCAGCAAACTCGGCCTGCCGGACTACATCATCAACAAGGCAAAAGACGAAATCAGCGAGCAGGATGAATCGTTTGAAGACGTTCTGACCACTCTCGAGCAGAACCGGATCACGCTGGAACGCGAAAAAGAAGAGCTTGCCCGCACCCGCGCGGAAGTCGAATCCCTGAAGCAGAGCCTTGCCAAGAATCAGGAACAGATCGACGCAAGAAAAGAAAAGATGATCTCCGATGCAACCGAGGAGGCACAGAGAATTCTCCGCGAGGCGAAGGAATACGCCGACCAGACGATGCGCGATTTCCAGAAATTTGGAAAAGAGAATGTTTCCGTCCGCGAAATGGAGCAGAAACGTACCGCTCTGCGTGAAAAAATGAACAAGCTCGATAAGAAAAAGGCGAAGGAAGTGCCGAAGCGCACCGGAAATCTCCGCCCGCAGGATCTTCATCTCGGCGATGCCGTCAAAGTCTTAAGCATGAATCTCAAAGGTACTGTCAGCACCCGCCCGGATTCGAAGGGAAATCTCTTCGTCCAGATGGGTATCATGCGGACCAAAGTGCATATCTCCGACCTTGTGCTGATCGACGAGGCTGTCATCACCGGCCCGTCCATCTCCCGCACAAGCAGCGGAAAATCGAAGCTTTCCAAGGCTGCCACGATTTCTACCGAGATCAATCTGCTCGGAAAAACGGTGGATGAAGCGGTTGCCGAACTCGACAAATATCTCGATGACGCTTATCTCTCCCATCTGCCGAGTGTCCGCGTTGTCCACGGAAAAGGAACGGGCGCACTGCGGAAAGGCATTCACAATTATCTGCGTCGCCAGAAACACGTAGCGGACTTCCATTTAGCGGAATTTGGCGAGGGCGATGCCGGCGTTACGATTGTTACGTTTAAGAAATAAAAACTCAGGAAAATATGGGACGGAACGCATACTGTATGCGGTTCCGTCCTGTCCCCAGTGAAGGAGAATCTTTTATGGCTTCCAAACAGAAAATTCTGATCGTCGATGACGATAACAATATCGCAGAACTGATTTCTCTCTATCTGACCAAGGAATGCTATGACACAAAAATTGTAAACGATGGAGAAGAGGCTGTCCGGGAGTTTCACTCCTTCCAGCCGAACCTGATTCTGCTCGACCTGATGCTGCCCGGCATGGACGGCTACCAGGTCTGCCGCGAAATCCGGCACGATTCCGATGTTCCGATCATCATGCTCTCGGCAAAGGGCGAGGTGTTCGACAAAGTCCTCGGCCTGGAACTCGGCGCGGATGACTACATCATCAAACCATTTGATTCCAAGGAGCTCGTTGCCCGTGTGAAAGCAGTGCTGCGGAGATTTCAGCCATCACGCACGATCCCGGTGTCCGCGACCGCAGGAAAATGTGTCGAGTACCCGGATCTTATCATCAACCAGACGAACTATTCCGTCATTTACCAGGGCCGCACCGTCGATATGCCGCCGAAGGAACTGGAGCTTCTCTACTTCCTTGCTTCCTCACCAAACCAGGTCTTTACGCGAGAACAGCTCCTCGACCATATCTGGGGCTATGAGTACATCGGCGATACCCGCACGGTAGACGTTCATATCAAACGTCTCCGCGAAAAAATCAAGGACCATGCCTCCTGGGCCATCACGACGGTCTGGGGCATCGGTTACAAGTTTGAGGTTAAAAAATAATGCGACGCACGCTTTACCGGAAATTAATTCTCATTTATGTCATTCTCGCCATTGCCGGCTTTACGCTGATCTCAACGGTCGGCTCCCGCATGGTGGAGGACAGTCTGGTCTCCAGCGCGAGCACCAGTCTGTACCGGGAGGCCACGCAGATCGCTTCCAAACAGGGCGACCTTTATTACCACAGTGAGCGTTCCCTGACGGATCTTTACAATTCGCTCAGTGCACTGGCTTCCTATCACAATTCCCAGATCTGGCTCATCAGCGCAGACGGGGAAATTCTGCTGAACACGGCAGCTGTACTCGATGAGGAAAACCCGGAGATCATCGACGGTTTTGATCCAGTTGCGCTCGGCAGCGAGTATTACAGCACGGGAACGTTTTTCGGCTATTTCGAAGACAAAATGCTGAGCGTCATGGTTCCCGTCACCTCCGATTTCCGGATCAATGGCTATGTCGCCATCCACCTTCCGCTGCAGGACGTCTATCAGCAGAGGGAAAGTCTGCTGGCACGGATTGATTTTCTGTTCCTGCTCGTGTTCGGACTCTCGTTTGTGATTCTGATCTTTTTCTCCCTCGTCGTGTACCGGCCGCTGAAAAAGATCATCAACGGTGCAAAGGAGTATGCCTCCGGCAACCTGACCCACAAAATTGATGTTAAATCTCACGATGAGATGGGGTATCTCGCTTCCACGCTGAACTACATGTCCGGCGAGCTGAACAAGACCGGCGAATACCAGCGGAAATTTGTGGCGAACGTCTCTCACGACTTCCGCTCACCGCTGACCTCGATCAAAGGCTATGTGGAGGCAATCCTCGACGGAACGATTCCGCCGGAAATGCAGGAAAAATATCTGAAAATCGTTCTGTTTGAGACAGAACGGCTGCACAAGCTGACGCAGAGCCTGCTGACGCTGAACGACATCGACGATAAAGGGAATATGCTCGATCTGACCTCGTTTGACATCAACGCCGTCATCAAGGATACCGCCGCTTCGTTTGAGGGAACCTGCACAAAAAAACGGATTTCCATTTCACTGATCCTCGCATCGCGCACCTTATACGTCTGCGCCGATATGGGAAAAATCCAGCAGGTGCTGTACAATCTCATTGATAATGCAATCAAATTCAGCAACAACGATTCCACCATCACAGTTGAGACAACGGAGAAGCACGGTAAAGTCTTCGTCTCCGTCAAGGACACCGGCTGCGGCATTCCAAAGGCAAGTATCACGAAAATCTGGGAGCGCTTCTACAAGCTCGACGCCTCCCGCGGCAAGGACCGCAAAGGAACGGGACTTGGGCTTTCAATCGTCAAAGAGATCATCACTGCGCATAACCAGAATATCAATGTCATCAGTACAGAGGGCGTTGGTACCGAATTTATCTTTACACTCGCCAAAGGCGAAGCACCAAAATAAGCCCCTCCGCCGAGGGGCTTTTTTGCCAGACATATCAAACTAACTCTGGAGGTAATTTTCACTATGAACCCAAACACCATTGATTCCATCATCAAACAGCTCATTGCATCCCACACCACCATTTCCACCATGGAAAGCTGCACTTCCGGCCTGATCGCCTCCCTGATCACCGACACCGAAGGCGCCTCCGCCATTTTCCCCGGCGGCTACGTCACGTATCTGAACGAAACCAAAGTCCTCGTCGGCGTCGACCCTTCCGTCATCGAAATCCACGGCGTCTACTCCCCCGAATGCGCCGAAGCCATGGCCCGCACAGTACAAGAAAACCTGCACACCGCCATCGCCATCGGAATCACCGGCACAACCGGAAATCTCGACCCCAACAACGCTGACAGCGTACAGGGCGTTGTCTACTTCTGTATTTTATACAAAGCCCAAGCCCACACCTTCACCTTCCAGACCAACGTCTCCGGCATGACCCGCCACGAAATCAAACAGCTTTACGCAGAGCAGGTCTTTGCCGAATTGGAAATGATCTCAACTTCTTCCTTATAAAAAGAATGCAGCTCCGTCTACGATCACCAGAGTCCCGTCCGTCTACCTCCACTCATGCGTCCGCAAATGCCCCGCGAGCTGCATATGGTCAAAGTTATTCTGCCGCAGTGCCTCGTACAGCACGATCGCCACGGAATTTGAAAGGTTCAGCGACCGAATATCATTAATCATCGGAATCCGCACCGCCGTCTCCTGATTATCGTACAGAATATCCTCCGGAATCCCCGCGCTTTCCTTTCCGAACATGATAAAGCAGTCCTCTTCATACTGCACATCCACATACGTCTGCGGCCCCTTCGTCGTCGCATAGTAAATCTTCGCCCCCGGATTTTTCTCCAGAAAATCCTCGTAACTCTCATACACTGTCACATCCAGCTTCGACCAGTAATCCAGCCCCGCGCGCCTGACCGCCTTGTCCGAAATATCAAACCCCAGCGGCTTAATCAGATGCAGCCTCGTCCCCGTCGCCACACACGTCCGTCCGATATTACCTGTATTTGCTGGAATCTCCGGCTCATGAAGAACAATATTCAAATGTGCCATTTTACCAATCACTCCTGTCGTATATTTAAGCCTTATCTGCCAACCCGGTACATCTCATCCATCTGCGGCTTATCCAGATACCTGACCTCTTCCCCGTTCCGGAGAATCCTCTCCTTCCCGGATGTCGTCCGCCCAATCACCGCCGATGGAATCCCTTCGAGTGCCATTTTCTGCACCAGCCCCTCGCCGTCCGCCGCCGCAATCAGCAGCGCCCCCGTCGAAAGCATCTGATACGGATTCACCCCGAAAAATTCACAGATCTCCACCGTCTCCTGCTGGATCGGAATCTTCTTCAGCGCCACATCAAGCCCGATACCCGCGCCATCCGCCATCTCCCAGAGCGCCCCGAAAATCCCGCCCTCCGAGAGATCCTGCATCGCAGCCGCACCGTGCTCGATCGCAATCTCCGCCTCACGGCAGACAGAGTAATCCTCCGAAAAATCCGCCGCCCCATGGATAAATCCCGGAGAAAATCTCGTCAGAAGCTCATCCCTTCTTGTCTTTGCCAGATAAGACACCGCGCCAAGCGCAATCCCCTTCGTCACGACAAGATCCAAATCCGCTGTCACACACGACGGATCAAACAGCCCCGCACGCGTTGTCCCGCCTGCCGCCGTCACGGTAAGCACCGGATACAAAACCCCGTCCGTCACCTCCGTATGCCCGCCGATCACCGCAGTTCCATACCGCACACACGCACCGTCAACCGCCCGCATCAGCTCCTTTAAATCCTTTTCTTCCATCGCCTCCGGCAGCATCAGCGACACCAGCACTCCTTTTGCCGATGCCCCCGCCGCGGCCACACTGTTGCACACCCGGCAGACCGCGAGCACCGCGTCCTCCGGATCCTTCACCAGCACCGGCGCACACGAAAACACCTGCGTCTCCTTTTCTCCTGCAAATGCCGATACCCCACGTCCGACCGCCGGCCCTGCTGCGTCCTCTCTTTTCTGCCCCAGCATCTTAAACACCGAGCGCACCAGCACGCTCTGCTGTAATTTACCCTTTCGCATCCCTCGTCCTCCTCGAACTTCCTGTTTCAAACGAAAAAGCAGACGTCATGTTCTTACGCAACGAAACAGCAAGTGTTTCACTGCTAAGTGAACAGTAACCAGAAAACGCCTAGTCCTCATCGTCCTCCGTTTTCTCTGTATCGCTGCTGTCTTCCTTCTTCTCCGAAGAACTCGATGACGAACTGCTCTGGCTGTATTTCGCTGCAACTTCCTTTGCTTTTGCAAGATCATTTGCCGCAATCGCCGCCTGCATTTCCGCACGCGCCGCTGCATTGTCCGTCTTTGTTCCCACGGTATAGACATCCGATGTCATGCGGTAAGTGCTGGAATTCACCTGCTCCTTCGTCTCATTTCCATTGTCATTCACAATCTTCCACAGCCGCGCCGTCGAACCCTGATAGCCGTACGATGTCTGTTCAATTGTTCCAAACGATGCATTCGCATCTTCCGTCAGGCTCGGCGTCGGATCCTCCGTGTTTGTCGTCTCACTCTCATAGCGGACCGTGCGGTTCGGATCTCTCGTCTCATGGCCGTAGATGGCAAAATGCAGGGTGCTTCCGTCCGCGCTCGCCTCAATATAAATCGGCGCATCCGTATTGTTGATGAATTTCAGGTCTTTCAATCCCTCTGCAATCGCCGCATCCATCGACGGATCCACATAGTGGACAATCATGGAATGGCTGTACCGCTCCGTTACCTCAAGCTCTGCTTTTAAGACAGCAACATAGAGCGTTGTGGAAACCTGGCAGATACCGCCGCCGTACGAATCGACGACCTTGCCCATCTCATACGATGCTGCCAGTGCATAACCATTTTCCGCATCAAACGGCACAACGACCGCCTCTACGGAAAATTCCTCGCCCGGCTGTACCAGCGTTCCGTTAATCTTCTCTGCGCCGACTGCGACATTCTGTTTTCTGCCGCTCGTACCGTTGCCATACTCCGTCGTACCCTCGCCGAGCAGATCTTTGACAAGTGCAAGCTGCTCCGGATTACCGCCTGCCGGTGTTTCTTCTGTTACCAGTTCTACGCCGCCGATGCCGCCCCGCCAGCTTGTCGTCAGGTAATTGACAACCTTCGCCGTGGACTCATCCACGTTGACGCTGCATCCGGTCTGGCCCGGATTGACGATAAATTCGCCGTTTTCGCGGGTCAGCGTTGCATCTGTTGCTTCGCGGTTCAGCACGGCTGTGTTGTTTTCTACCGCCTGGCGCGCTGCCTCGCCATCGACTGTATATTTCAGGGAAAACGTCACCGTCTCTCCATTTTTGAGCCGGTTCTGTGTCAGGAACCGCTTCAGTACATTGCCTTCCTGCCCGATTGTGACGGCTTCTCTTGCCACCTCCGGGTTGGCACAGGAAAGTCCGAGATCCCCTGCTGTCACCTGTGCATTCTGCTCTCCGGCAGACAGGTTGATAACCGAGGGTTTTAACTGTTCAATTTTGTCGTTTACTGCCTGTGTGATCTGCTCTTCGGTCATACCGCCGACGGAAATGTCTTCTACATAGATTCCGTCCAGCGCTGTCCGGCCATCCGCTTTGACTGGTTCTGCCAGAAAGCAGAATGCGAATGCGATAAGCATCACCAGCAGGCCTCTCATTTTTCTGCTGTTTTTCATACTGTGCCTCTTCTTGATCCGTTTCCCATTTCACTCTGTCTTTTACAGAATCTCTTTACACCAGCCATAAAAGTGCTGGAAGAACCATACCAAGCACCATAACCACTGCAAGAATCAATGCCAGTATCTTTGCTGCATTTCTCTTCTTTGCCAGCGGATCTTTCTTCTTTTTCTGTGCCTCTGTCGGGGCTTTTCGATTGACTTTATTACTCATCGTTCCATCCTTTCTTTTTCTCTTCTATTTTTTCTCAGTTCTCTGTCGTTTTTCCATTCTTCCATGTGCCAGAATAATCTGATCGATCATGCGGGATGCACGGCTTTTTGTGAGTGCTCCCCACTCCGGTTCGAGATCCAGCTCATGGTACCGGATCAGATCCGCCAGATATTTTTTCTGTGCCTCCGTCGCCGGAACCTCACGTTTCATTTTGGCCTTCAGAGGCGCTGCGGCAAACCATTCCGGGTGATCTTCCGAAAATCCTTCTTCCAGTTTTCGGAACAGTGCCAGCGTTTCCAGCACATCGTCCATTGCACGGTGTGCGTGTTCCCGCGGGATCTGATAGTAGCCGCAGAGTGCTTCAAGGCTTCTGCTCTCCAGATCCGGGAGGGCTTTCCGTGCAATTTTCAACGTATCCCACGCTTCTTTTTCAAAGTCCAGACGGGCATTTATCGCTGCCTGCTTGATGAAGCTGTAATCGAACAGAATATTGTGCCCAAGAAGCGGCAGGCCGCCGCAGAAATCCAGAAAGCCGCGGACAGCAGTCTCCACATCGGGCGCATTCGCAATCATCTCATCCCGGATTCCGGTGAGTTCCGTGATCCGCTCCGGCACTTTTCTGCCCGGATTGACGAAAGTCTCATACGATGCCGTGACCTCTCCGCCCTGCACTTTTACTGCACCGATCTCCAGAATCTGGTCTTCCTTTACAGAAAGACCCGTTGTCTCAAGATCGAGCACTACAAAATCTTGTATTTTCATCTTTTATTACCTTTTCTAGTATCTCATGTTCTTTTGAAATGTCAAGCGTAAAAAAGCTCACTACAGTCGATCATCTCCGCATTTCCCGTCAGCGGATCGCGCTTCTGATAATCAAACAGGAGTACCGTACGCGCCTTTTCCCCGTTTCCGAGCACATCGTAATCAAAAACTTCCACATGCGTCATGCGCTGCAGCTGCTTCCAATCGTATGTCGTATACGATGGCAGAAGCGTTCTCGTTTCGGCTTCTTTCTGATAAAAGTCACGCGACTCGTTTTTCCATTCGGACGGATCTTTTGCAAAGCGTGGCCGTGTCTTCATATTTTCACGCGCATACAGATCGAGCACCATCATCTGACGGAAGAATGCTTCGTCCTGCTGTTTTTCGTCCTGCAAAAACCCGAGCAGAATTTCATACCGCTGAATCCGGTTATGTGCCGCCTCACTGTAGCCCTTTGCCCGGTAGAAATCGCCGAGTTCCTGGAAGAAATCGAACGGGTTCTCATACAGACGCTCGATCATCGGCAGTGTGTGGACGAACTGGCCGCTGTTGTAGTAGACTTCCACCATCTCCTCCACGTCTTTGAGCTTCAGCACATCGTCATACGGCAGCCATTTCGTGTACAGTACCTCATATGGTTCGCGCTCCTGATAATGACAGTCATATTCCTCGGTATGCTCATACATGAAAGAACCGCGCAGCACTTTCAAAAATCCCAGCTGTAACTGCTGCGGACGCAGTGCATAGACATCCGCAAACGAACGGCGGAAACTGTCATAATCCTCATACGGCAGGCCCGCGATCAGGTCGAGATGCTGATGGATGTTTCTTCCCTTCGCAATCCGGTTTACAATCTCTGTGACTCTTCCAAAATCCATCTTCCGGTGGATCGCCTCGATCGTCTGCGGATTCGTAGACTGAACGCCGATCTCAAGCTGTACCAGCCCCGGGCGCAGGGTATTTAAGAGTTCCAGTTCCTCCTCAGTAATCAGATCAGCGGCAATCTCAAAGTGGAAATTCGTCACGCCGTTGTCATGCTCCGCAATGAATTTCCAGATCGCCATTGCATGGTCTTTCTTGCAGTTGAACGTACGGTCCACAAATTTGACCTGCGGTACTTTCTGTTCCAGGAAAAAGGCGAGTTCCTTTTTGACCAGATCCAGATTTCGGAACCGAAGCCGCTTATCAATAGAAGAAAGACAGTAACTGCATGAAAACGGGCAACCGCGGCTTGACTCATAATAAATGATGCGGTTCTCGAATTTTTTCAGATTCGCATACGGAAAATCCACCTCGGACAGATCCATGACCGGACGCCACGGGTTGCTTTTGATGGCTCCTTCTGCATCACGGTATGTAATGCCGTGGATCTCTTCAAGCGTTTTCCCCTCCGTGCCGTTCTCCTGATTCTGGTAATACACTGCCAGTTCACGGAAGGTAATTTCGCCCTCACCCTTCATGATTCCGTCAAGGAACGGATACTGCTCCAGCATCTCCTCTGCATGGTACGAAACCTCCGGCCCGCCAAGCCAGATCTTTGTTTTCGGACTGATTTTATGATATTCTGTAATCAGATCCTCTACGATTGATATATTCCAGATGTAGCAGGAAACGCAGACAACGTCTGCACGCGCCAGAAACAGGCTTCGCAGCATGGAATCCTTTGACTGATTGATCGTAAATTCGCGGATCTCCGGGAACACGCCGGCTTTCTCCGCGCTCGCCTGCAGTGTATAAACTGCGAGATTGGAATGAATATATTTTGCGTTGACCGCAGTCAGAATAATTTTCATAATTTTTCTAATACTTCTCCTTGGTTCCTCTTTGCATATCTTTTATACTACCACATTCTCGAACGAAAATACACCGCCATTCCTCCAAAAGCACAATTTTTTCGCGATTTTCGATAAAACAGTTGCAATTTTCGCGAATCCATGTTATATTAACAGAGGTTTCCAACAGGAAATCAAAATGCCCAGATAGCTCAGTTGGTAGAGCAGAGGACTGAAAATCCTCGTGTCGCTGGTTCGATTCCGGCTCTGGGCATTTTTTGCTGCACAAAAGCAGGATTCACATTTTTTGCCACAGCAAAATCCGGCAGAATCTCCTGTCTCCTATCGCAAAAAAACTCTGCACCGCATCCCCGGAAATTCCCGGATGGATACGGTACAGAGTTTTTTTCGTCGCATAACTGCCCAAGAAAACATTTCGTTTTTACAGATTTTTGATTACCTCCCATGCTTCATCATCAAATTTTCTATCTCTGAAATAGTACTGTTTATCTTCTTCGGTAATCTTCCGAATGACTTTACACGGATTTCCTGCTGCAATCGACCAGTCCGGAATGTCCTTTGTTACAACACTTCCGCCGCCGATAACAACGTTATCTCCGATATGTACACCTGGTAAAATAACGGTATTTCCGCCAATCCAGACATTATCTCCGATGGTAACTTCAATGCCGTATTCATACGCACTGTTTCTTGCCGCCGGATGCACCGGATGACCTGCAGTATAGATGGCAACGTTCGGCGCCATCTGGCAGTTGTCTCCGATTTTTACCTTTGCCACATCGAGAATGGTGCAGTTATAATTTGCAAAGAAATTTTTTCCAACCTCAATATGAAAGCCATAGTCACAGTAAAATGGCGGATTGACAAATGCACCCTCGGATTTTCCAAACAGTTCTTTTACAATGGCTGCGATTCCGTCAAAATCCGAACGGTCGATGGTGTTCAGTTTCTGCGTCAGTCTTCTCGCATTCATCTGCTGCTCCATGACCTCTGCATCGGAAATGTACGGTAACTGTCTGTCTCTTCTCTCTACGTTTTTCATTATTCTGTATCCTCCCTGGTAATATTATTCACCCACTGATATTTTTTATAGTGTCTGTATACGGCAGGAAGCTTAATCATTTCATCCAGATTCAGCAGGAAATAAACGACCATGACCGTTGTTCCGATCGTAATCGCCGCATAAAAGAGATTCAGGACAAAAGAAATCTGTGTGGCAAGCGAAACTGCAGACAGTGAATTCTGGTCCAGCGTACCAACCATTAACGCATCGGACGCACTTACCAGTGCATTCATCAGGTTCTGTACAACCATCGGGATCAGCAGTGCAAGAAGTTTCCGGTAGAATTCTGGATCTTTTTTCTTGATTTCCCTCTGATTTTTCATTTCTTTTTCCTTTTTTCTGTTTTATTCCATACACGTATATGTTATAATCATATTATCTTAGGTTTTGCGTTTTTTCTACGACAATATTTCTTATTTTTTATAATAATTGTACTTTTTCACGGAGGTTTTTATGATGAATGACCCAATTACAAAAGTCATGCAGGACGCATCCGAAATCGTCCGCTACGATGAAGTCGGCATTCCGCTTTATATCCGGGAAGGACTGCTTTCTTCCTATCCGGATCACCGGGCGCTCTGCCACTGGCATGAGGATATCGAATGGGTACAGATCCGCTCCGGTCAGATGAACTACTATATCAATGGAAAAAGAGTCCTTTTAAACGCCGGGGAGGCGATTATCGTCAATTCCCGCCAGATGCACTACGGATATTCCGAAAACGGCCAGGAATGTGACTTTATCTGTATCCTGTGCCATCCGAAAATCCTCACCGCGAACAGCGTTCTGTACCAGTCTTATATTACGCCGGTGCTTTCGAATCCGGCTCTGGAATATCTTCATCTGAAGCCGGAAAATCCGGAAGATACTGAAGCGCTGCAGACCCTCCCGGAAATTCTCCGGCTGAAGAAGGAACAGCCGACCGCCTACGAAATCGAGGCTGCTGCTCTGCTTTCCCTTTTGTGGTGCCGTCTTTTGCGCACGCATCCGATGATGCCGGACGGCAACACCGCCGTCTCACAGGATCCAGATCTTCTGATCCAGCGCGATATGGTTTCCTATATTTACAGCCACTACAGTGAATCCATCAATCTGGAAGAGATCGCCGCCGCCGGAAAAGTCTGCCGCAATAAATGCTGTCAGATTTTCCGCCGCTATCTTTGCCAGAGCCCGATTGATTTTCTGAATCATTACCGTCTGGAAGTGAGCTGTCATCTGCTAAACACAACCAAAATGTCCATCGCGGAAATCTGTACCGCATGCGGTTTCAATCATCAGAGCTATTATTCCAAAATCTTTCTGCGTACTTACCATTGTACGCCGAGAGATTTCCGGAAACGTGCAGAAGTCCTGCCAACATAACCGGATTTTTTCTGTACACGTTTTTTTGTTAAAAAAAAGGAAGAATTTTGCTAGACATTTTTCCGATCCCTGTTATAATAAAATTACAAAGGTGTTGCGCTAAACCTAACCAAAACACTATATTTTCCATTTATTTTACAAGGAGGATGACATGGTAAAAAAATTTGTCTACGGAACCCCATTTGAAACCGAAGCTGTTGTAAAAGAGATCCCCTCTTCCGAAGGAAACCCTGATTACGGTACCTTCTCCACCGAGAACGGCTTCTCCTTCACTACAAAGCTTGCTGACGAGGACATGGTATTCGGACTTGGCGAAGCCAACCGCGGCATCAACAAACGCGGCTTTCTTTACATCAGTGACTGCGCCGATGATCCAAATCACGTAGAGAGCAAAACCTCTCTGTATGCAGCACACAACTTCATCATCATCTCCGGCAAGACACACGTAGGATTCTTCTTCGATTATCCGGGCACCCTGCGTTTCGATATCGGCTACACGACTTCCGATACAATGACCGTTTCCTGCGAAAACGCAGACCTCTACGTTTACATGATCACCGGTGATTCCGATCTTGATATCGTAAAACAGTTCCGCGGCATCATCGGACGCAGCTACATTGCTCCGAAGTTTGCTTTCGGTTACGGTCAGAGCCGCTGGGGCTACAAAACAGAGGATGATTTCCGCACGGTAGTGAAAAAATACCGCGAAAACCATGTACCGCTCGATATGGTTTACATGGATATCGACTACATGCAGGATTACAAGGACTTCACCGTAAATGAAGAACGTTTCCCGGATTTCGAGGGCTTTGTACAGGATATGAAAAAAGAAAAGATCCATCTCGTTCCGATCATCGATGCCGGTGTGAAAGTCGAAAAGGATTATGACATTTACGAAGAGGGCTGTGAAAAAGGCTACTTCTGCCGCCGTGAGGATGGATCCTACTTCGAAGCTACTGTATGGCCGGGCTGGACTCATTTCCCGGATGTCTTAAATGCAGATGCCAGAAAATGGTTTGGCGACAAATACGATGTTCTCGTTTCCAAAGGAATCGATGCCTTTTGGAATGACATGAACGAGCCATCCATCTTCTATTCTCAGGAAGGCCTTGCTGATTTCAAAGAGACTGCAAAGAAATACGTGGAAGGTGACCCGGAAGTTCCGCACTACATGGTAGGTGGAAAGCTTCAGGCACTGGCAAACAACCATGAGGACTATAAACGCTTTTATCACAACGTAAACGGCGAACAGATCCGCCACGACAAGGTACACAATCTGTTTGGCTACAACATGACCCGTTCTGCAGGCGAAGCTTTTGAACGAATTTCCCCGGATAAGCGAATCCTGATGTTCTCCCGTTCTTCCTACATCGGCATGCACCGTTACGGCGGAATCTGGACCGGAGACAACTGCTCGTGGTGGTCACACATCCTGCTGAACCTGAAGATGATGCCGTCCCTCAATATGTGCGGTTTCCTTTATACCGGAGCCGACCTCGGTGGATTCGGTGCAAATACCACAAGAGACCTGCTGCTCCGCTGGCTGGCACTTGGTGTTTTCACTCCTCTGATGAGAAACCATGCTGCACTCGGAACACGTGAGCAGGAACCTTACCAGTTTGAGCATATCGAGGACTTCCGCAACGTCATCGGCGTCCGCTACCGCCTCGTTCCGTATCTGTACAGCGAGTACATGAAGGCTGCTTTAAACGATGATATGTACTTCAAACCGCTTGCCTTCGTTTACCCGGATGACAAGCTGGCAAGAAATACAGAAGATCAGTTGATGATCGGTAATGAGATCATGATCGCACCGGTTTACACCCAGAATGCCATTGGCCGTTACGTATATCTGCCGGAAGAAATGATGTTTGTAAAATTCCTCGGCAATGGAAACATGTTCCAGGAGATTCTTCCGAAAGGTATCCACTACGTAGAGGTTGCCCTGAATGAGGTTCCTCTCTTCATCCGCAAAGGCTGCGCAATCCCGGTTGCCGATTTTGCAGAATCCGTACCGGATATCAAAGAGGAAAGCATCCGCATGGTCGGATACGAAGGCGCTTCCTACGAGCGTTATACCGATGACGGAGTTTCCCGTATCTGATTTTAAACACAATTTTTGAATCATCTCTCCCCTTTACAGGAGTTTTTCGGAATCCAAAGCTTCCGGGAACTCCTGTAATTTTTTTCAACCGTCTCCCGAGCGTTCCTTTTGTCCAATCGTTCTCCCGACAAAAAGCGGGAATCTCCTGCATCTTCTCTCGGAGTTCCCGTCTTTGCTATTCTCTCTTCTCTTTATTCTGTCTTCGGAAGCCGTACTTCTACAACAGCTCCGTAATTTTCATCCATATTAGAACACGTAATGCTTGCCCGTTCACCGTACATCAGTGCCAGACGGCGTTTGATATTGGAAATGCCGACATGGTGACGGCCATGATAGATGATCGGGGTATCATGTTCGATCGCATCCAACGCTTCTTTTCGGAATCCGTTTCCGGTATCGGAAATGCAGATGTAGAGGTACTCGCCGTCTTCATACGTTTCATTTGTCAGATACAGGGAAATTTCGCTCTTCCGGTCCAGGGATACACCGTGTACCACGGAGTTTTCCACCAGTGTCTGCAGCAGAAGAGACGGAACCTTCCATTCTCCAATATCACCGTCCATCGTCGCTTCAAAGGAAAAGGCTTCTTCCCCGTACCGTAGCTTCTGGATGCGGATATATGCCTCAATGTGTTCCAGCTCTTCCTCCACATTCCGCTGTTTCTTGGAATCCTGAAAAATATAGCGCATATAATCTGACAGTACTGTTGTGATTTCCACAATTTCTCCCTCATGGTTCTTATCTGCAATGCCATGAATCAGACTCAGGCAGTTCAGAAAAAAATGCGGCTTGATCTGTTCCTGCGTGTATTCCAGCTCTGCTTTCTGTTCGGCAAGCTCTTTCTCGTAGATCGCAATTTTTAATCCCTGTATTTTCCGCAACAATTCCTTAAACTTACCACTCACAGACTCCAGCTCTAACAAATTGTTGTTGCCATCCTCATTCAGACTCTGCTCTTTTTCCAGATCCTCCAGTTTTTGTCCGAATTTTTCCAGCGGTACCAGAATCCGGTGGTAATATGCTGTAATTTCCAATGCGCAGACAATCAGAAGAACCGCGATCAGGACGACAAATGCAATCTGCATAATCAGTACATTCTCAAGAATACCTCCTCCCGGCAGAACCATAAGATTGATTTTTCCGACCGTGCCAAGCTGGTAGGAATAGACCGTCGCATTTTTCTTCTTTCCCGCTTTGGAAAAATCGATAATCTCATTCTTATATTTTTCCGATGTGTCTGCCTGCGTCATCACGCGTCCTCTGGCATCTACCATAAACGGAATGACATCATACTCCTCTGTTTTGGCGCGGATGGTCCGGAAAATCAGATTCAGATTGATGACGCAGCCGATGACTTTTTTGTTTTTCGCATACCAGCCGACAATATAGTCGTCATCGCCAAATGTAATCACGGTCCATTGTGTGCTGATCGAATCCCTGGATGTCATAATCTGCAGATATGACATCAGCATCTGATTCAGTGTTGTCATTCCCTTACTCTCGGTAAACATAGTTCCGCTGTCCGTAATCAGAACATTGGCTTTCTGACCGTAGACAAAGAAGGTCTGTACCTCATGATAACGGATTTTCAGTACACGGTTTCGCTCTCGCAGCGTCTGCTCCATTTCATAATACTGAGCATCGGTCGATGTTATCTGATCCGGGATTTCTTTGATATTGCTGTCAGAATCCAGCAGATAGATCAGTTCACTGTTGATCTGCGACATATCACGGTTGATCTGATCGACATAGAGCTTTGCCGTATCGGCAATGTATTTATCTGCCAGCTTGCGGTTTTCCCAAATGCCCCAGAGCAGGCAGACAACAAGCCCCATCAAAACCAGAAAAACCGGAGTTCCAAGCCGCAGTGACGTATCCTTCATACTGCGTATTCGAACGCTATGCAGCATCCTTCGTTTTCCTTTCTGCCAGAGATTCATAAGCGCATCCACCCCTCCTTTTTTCTGTCTGCAGAGCGACTGCCGGACGCCGCACCTTACCGCGCAGCTCCGGCAGTCATTTTACACTCACGGAATATATTTGCAGCTATGTTCTTTGTAACACAGCCCATTATATCACATTTTTTCGCTTTGTGCATGCAAAGTCCGTGTTTCACATGGTGAGAACAGGATTCTTTGTTGCCGTTCGCCTGCTACCGGTGAGCGGTAACATTCTCTTATTCAGAGAAAATGTTCAGCAGCTTTTCTGCATCCGCTCCTTCTTTTACGAATACCGGAATAGTATCCAGCGGTGCAGCAACCGTTACGTTCTGTCCTCCCTCATACTTTTCTCCGGTCCATGCGTTAAACCATGCTGTTCCATCCGGGAGATAAACCTCGCGCTCCGTTACGTGATCCTCCATCACAGGTGCAACATAGAGATCCGGTCCGAACAGATAAGCGTCCTCCACATTCCAGCTTTCCTGATCGGCCGGAAAATCATAGAAAACAGGCCGCATTACCGGAGTTCCGTCCTCATGTGCTTTCTTCATCTGTGCCCGGATATAATCCCTCAGGCGCTCACGCAGAAAAATGTATTTTTTTGAAATTTCATATGCCTTATCGCCAAAGCTCCAGATCTCATTATCACTGCCGGAGCCGATCTGCTCTGCGCCGTAGCCCTCCTGTGGATTGCGGTTTCCATGCAGACGCATGACAGGACAGAAGCATCCGTACTCAAACCAGCGGATGTACAGACGATGGAAATCCGGGTCGTCGGTTCTGGCACCGTGGAAACCGCCAATATCGGTGGTCCACCACGGAATACCGGCAATCGCCATGTTAAGCCCTGCCTGTACCTGGCGCTGGAAGCACTCAAAGGAGCTTACAATATCGCCCGACCAGACAAGCGCACCGTATTTTGCACTGCCCGCCCAGGCGGAACGGATCAGGCTGATCGGCATCGCATCGCCCTCTGCTGTCATGCCGTCGTAGAACGCTTTCAGATAGTATTTCGGGTAAATATTTCCGACTTCCTGTACACTTCCGAGCTGATAGCGGTAGTTCTTGAAATCGTAAACGCTGTATTCCGGCTCTGCCACATCCAGCCAGAAGAGTTTTGCACCCTGATCGTAATAATTTTTCTTGATTTTTTCCCAGACATATGTTCTTGCATCCGGGTTGGTTGCATCGAAGAAGACTTCATTTCCACCACAGAGCATCGTCAGCGGTACACCGTGCTCCGTGCGAACCAGATAGCCTTTCTCTTTCATCTCCTCGAAGTTTTCGGAATAAATGTCAACGGTCGGCCATACCGACACAACAACCTGAATTCCCATCTCCTTTAATTCGCGGCACATGCCCGGCACATCCGGCCAGTATTTCGGATCAAATTTGAACTCGCCCTGCTTCGTCCAGTGGAAGAAATCGACGACAATTACATCAAGCGGCACGCCAAGCTCTTTGTATTTTCTTGCTACAGACAGAAGCTGTTCCTGATTCCAGTAGCGGAGCTTACACTGCCAGAAGCCCATGCCATATTCCGGCATCATCGGCGGTTTTCCGGTCAGCGTCATATAATTCTCCTCGATCTCGGCAGGCGTATCACCTGCAATCACAAGATAATCGATTTCTTTCCCGGATTCCGTTACCCATTCCGTTCCATTATTCGCAAACATCACCTGTCCGACGCCCGGATTGTTCCATAAGAAGCCGTAGCCGATACTGGAAAGATAGAACGGAACACTGACCTGTGAGTTTCTCTGTGCCAGCTCCAGCATACAGCCCTTCAGATCCAGCTCATGCTGCTGATACTGTCCCATTCCGAAGATTTTCTCACCTTTTCTTGCTACAAACCGCGCTACAATACGGAAATTATCCCCGACGCCGTTGCTGTACTCGCGTCCCATGATGTTGAGCGGCATGCTTTCCTCATCGCGCAGACGGCGGAAATGCTCCTTTAACAGAACTCTTCCATCCTCATGATAGAACGTAATGACGCTGCCGGAATCGATCACTGCATGAAGCTTTCCATTTGTGATTTTTCCGTAGGAAGTATCCGTTCCCTCATACATATTGGCAAAGGCTCCGCCTTTTGCTGATGGATCCTCAAAGATTTCAACCTCTCCCGCATGCGCGTCCTTTGCTTCCAGCGCCCAGTCACGGCCGGTAAAGCTTCGATTTTTTGTCGCGCGTACACGCAGTGCATCTTTCCCCCACGCTTCGATGCAGACGGTCTCGCCATCGTAGGAATAAATTAACTTACCCTCTTTTTCCAAAAACATGTAAAAATCCTCCTTTTGTCAAAAACGGCAGGTCATTTCTGGCCTGCCGTTTCTCCTGCTGTTTTGCACCTCAGACATTGATCCGCCGGATCAACGCCTGCTTCTTACAGGTAATGTTATTTTCTGTTTATTTTGCCAGATTTTCTTTGTATGCATTGTAAGCATCTGTCTGAATCTGGAGGAACTCGTCAATACCCATAGCTTTCAGCTGATCGATGTAGGAATCCCATTCATCATCGATGCCGCCGTCTACTACCCAGTGTGCATACTGTGCTTCTACATATTTATAGATATCGGTTCCGATTGCCGTGATTCTGGAAAGGTCTTCGTCAGTGTACTGAACCATCGGGAATCCACAGTTTTTCTCAGTATCAACGTATTTCTCATTGATTGCATCATCGGCCAGTTTGACACCATCGCCCTGATCCTCCGGAAGAGAAACTTTGTCATAGAAATCCTCGTTCATGTATTTTGGTCCGAAGTCACGGAGGGAATTGGACCATGCGGAAGTATCCAGAGAAGATCCATCGCTTGGCACATCTACATTGTAGGTTCCGTCGCCATTGTCTGTGATCTGGCTTCCGATCGTACCATAGAAGGTCTGTAACGATGCAAGATCGGTATAAAATTCATCTGCCCATTTCAGCAGAGTGTCAGGATCTTTACAGTCTTTGGAGATCATGAGCTCACGGTCGGAGATATCAAGGTAATTGGTTGCTGCTTCTACGTAGTGATTTCCATCGTAGCCTTCTACTGCCTCAAGGGTCTTAAACTGATCTACGTTCGGGCCAACCTGAGCATCTGCAGTCCATCCAAAGATAAGACCTACCTGAGAACCGCCATCTGCCTGCTGTTTTGCTGTCTGCATAGAGCCGTCCTGTGTGAAGTACTCAGGGTCAACAACGCCCTCTTCCCATAACTGACGCATCCATTTTACTGCTTCTTTGTAATTTTCTTCCATCGGCATGAAGACCGGTTTTCCTTCGCCATTCAGTCCCATGTAGTTTCCGTCACGGCTTACCATGGTTCCGAACGGGGAAAGGATGTGGCGCAGATCACCGCTTAACAGTCCGCTGCTTGCCGCATTTGTGATACCGATCTCGTTGGTCGGATCGCCATCGCCGTCAGCATCTTCTGTCGCAAATTTAACAAGAACCTCTTCCAGTTCTTTATAGGTCTTCGGTGTTTCCAGTCCTAAGTTATCCAGCCATTCCTGGTTGATGCACATAACATCGCCGCAAACCTTCGGACGAAGCGGAAGCTTCTTCGGTAAGCTGTAGATTCTTCCGTCACGGCTGGTGCAGACTGCTTTCAGTTCCGGATCAGCCTCAAAGGCTGCTTTCAGGTTTGGCATATCTTTTTCGATCAGATCTGTCAGATCCAGGAATGCCGATTTGTTCTGTGCCATATCTGCCTGTGTTAAGCAGATGGAGCCAAGAAATGCATCCGGGAGGTCTCCGGAAGCCAGCAGCAGAGATTTCTGCTCGGACCAGTCACTGTTGTAATAAACCTGCCAGTCGATGTTGATATTCATCTTGTCCTCGATTTCTTTCATGACGCCTTCATGCAGGAAATCGGTCGGCCAGGTATCGGTCCATCTTACCGTTGCAATCTTATAGGTTGGGCGGTCACTGGTATCTGTCGTGTCACTGGCAGAAGATTCTGTCTTGGCAGAGCTTGCTGCAGTGCTTCCACTCGTACTTTCCGTTCCTCCATTGCTTCCACATCCTGCAAGCAGTCCAGCTGCCATTGCGGCCGAAAGAGCAACGCTCCAGGCCATTTTTGTTTTCTTTCGCATCATCATCTCTCCTTTATGATTTTTTATTTGCAATACTTCTCTCCTGTCCGCAGGATCAGCCTTTTAGTGATCCGAGCATAACACCCTGATTGAAGTATTTCTGCACTAACGGGTACATACACATGATCGGCGCGGAGGAAACCACGATGATCGCGTATTTGATGAGGTCGGCCATCTGCTTTGCCTCAACAGCTGCAGCGCCGGTACTCATGGCACTCATGGTCTGATTGCCGACCAGAATGCTTCGAAGGACAATCTGCAGCGGCTGCAGACTTTCGCTTCGGATATAAATCAATGCATTAAAGTAGGAGTTCCACTGTCCTACTGCTGCCCACAGGGCAATAACAGCGATAACGGCTTTGGAAAGCGGAAGCACAATCTTGAAGAAGAATCCAAGGTATCCACATCCATCCAGCTGCGCCGCCTCCCAGAGATCCTCCGGGATACTGTTGTTGAAGAACGTTCGTCCTACGATGATGTAATACGTTACAACGGAGAACGGAACAACCATAACCCAGAAGGTGTCCAGCAGATGAAATCTCTGTACTGCCAGGTAGGTTGGGATCAGACCGCCGGTGAAGAACATCGGGATCAGGTAAAATGCTGTGAAAAATCTTCTTCCATACAAATGCTTTCTGGAAAGCGCGTAGGAAGCCGGAATATTGACAACGAGTGTCACAAGCGTTCCCATAATTACGTAAGCAATCGTATTACGGTAGCCGGTCCACAGCTTTGCATAGCTCGCCAGCTGTTTGTATCCTTTGAAGTTAACTCCTTTTGGAAGGAACATAATCTGTCCGTTGGATACGGCTGCCGGATCACTGAACGATGCAATGACGATGAAGTACATCGGATACAGGGTGATGATGATCAGAAGCACGCCGATCGTATACAGGATGATATCGAAAATCCAGTCTTCTCTGGATTTCTTTACTTTATTTGTTGATACTGCTTTTGCTTTACTCATATCTTTGCTCTCCATTCCTATGTAGGCTCAAAATTCTGTCAGATCAGTGAGGTATCACTCATTTTACTGGAAATGAAGTTGACTGCCAGAAGAAGAACCAGGTTGATAATGTTGTTAAACAGGCCAATTGCAGCGGAAAGGCTGTACTGGCTGCTCACAAGGCCCATCTTATACACATAGGTGGAAATGATCTCACTTGAGGTACTGTTCAGTGTATTCTGCAGCAGGTAAACCTTCTCAAATCCAACGCTCATAACGCTTCCCATTCTCATGATAAACATGATGGTTGCCGTCGGCAGCAGAGCCGGAACGTCGATGTGGATCATTTTGTGCCATTTGTTGGCGCCGTCCATCGTTGCCGCTTCATACAGGGTCGGGTCTACAGAGGAAAGTGTTGCGATATAGAGGATACTGTCCCATCCTACATGCTGCCATGCCTCAGACCATACATAAATGTGCGGGAATGCTTTTGCACTTCCCATCAGGTTCGGGAGCTTGAATCCAAGCAGTCCGACCAGCTTTGCGATAATACCTGTACTTGGGGAAAGAAACAGGATCAGCATTCCGGCCATAACAACGGTGGAGATGAAGTGCGGCAGATAGGTTGATACCTGGAAGAATTTTTTAAACTTCTGTGCCTTCATCTGGTTAACCAGCAGTCCCATGATAACCGGAAGCGGGAATGTTACCGCGATGGTGTAAAGACTGATGATAATTGTGTTTTTAATGGTCAGACCGAACTGATAGGAGTTAAAGTACTGTTTGAAGTATTTCAGTCCAGCCCAGCTGCTTCCCATAATTCCATCCGCAGGTGTAAAGTTTTTAAATGCAATCACAATTCCGTACATCGGGTAGTACGTAAACAGTGCAAAAATGATAATAGAAGGAATCATCAGTAAATATAATGGCCTGCTTCTTCTCACTCCCTCTACAAATCCTATGGAACTCTTCTTTTTAGTTTTACTATGGTTGGCGCTCACATATCATCCCTTCTTTCCTTTAAATTTTTCGTAACTGTTCAGAGTCCCATCTCGATTTTTCTTCCATTTCGCATGGCTCTGAATCGTTACAATTTTTCTTTTTCATGCTCTCGTTTCAACCGATGAACATATTATACAAAAAAGAGGGGCGTTTTTCTATCATTTTCCGGCAGTCTGTATATTAAAAAAGAGATGTCTTTTCACATCTCTTTTTTAATCAGAACGTTTTTTTGTTATTGACATCGTTTTTTTGTTATTTTTGTCTACTCCGGTACTCATTTGGTGTACATCCGACCAGCTCCCGGAACGTTTTACTGAAATAAGAAAAATTTCCATAGCCGACTTCCATCGCAATTTTGCTAATCGGAAGCGATGAACTGCGCAAATACTCCTTTGCCCGCTCAATGCGCCGCTCAGCAATATAATTCGGAAGCGACATTCCCGTTGTTTTCATAAAAATTTTGGAAACGTAGTCCTCTGAGAGGAACACTTTTCCTGCAAGCACGGATCTTGAAAGATCCTCGTTCAGATTCTGTTCGATATAGTCTTTTAGCTGCTCCACCACATTGTCACTGCGGGATTCGTTCTTTTTCTGACCTTCCAGCACATCAAACAGATAATCGATGAACGCATGGGCACCTACCACAGAGAGAACCGCCTCTCTCCGTTTCGTTTCATACTCTTCACTGTCAAAAATCTGTCCGAAAACGATATTGCTCTCTTTTAAATAAACATATATATTCTGTATCATTTCTTCAAAAAAACGACTTGTGAAATCTTTTCGCAGACCGCCGCTTTTCTCACGCTTTTTCAGATATTCCTGCAGCTTTTCCCGCACAGCCGCAAGGGAATCGGATCGCTCCATCTCAGCCAGATACGTTTTCCACGGCACTTCCTGATAATCACGCTCTACGAAGGACCAGCGTGTCTCATACAGAATCCCTGTTTCATCCGGCACTACATACTTTTCCATCTCTTCGAGCTGATCGCGGCTCTTTGAAATCTCATCCAGTACCGCCGGTTTTCCCATGTACATGCAGAATCTTGCCGGAAACGCACCCGCCAGACAGGTCCGCAGTTCTGCCAGTTCCTCCTGCGTTCCCATCGCACTTCCGTGATTTCGCAACACAACTGCCCATTCCAGATCGCTGACATGTACCACGGTTTCCAGTTTCATTTCTGTTGTTTCCACATATTCCGTCAGAACATTTGTAATCACAAAATTATATAAGCTGATCTCCTTTTTATAATGTTCCTTATCCGGAATTTCCAGTACCCGCAGCAGAATCAGACGGAAGGTCTCATTCGGAGTACAATATCCGCTCTTTTTTGCCCTTTCAATCCAATACTCCTCCTGCAGACACTGAACCAGAAGATCCTCCCAGAATTGCTTTTCATTCTCTCCTTTTTTCTCCTGTTTCTTCTGTTTTTGATGTTTTTCCTGCACAATCCCGACAATTCTGCGCAGCGCTGTTTCCAGATCCACATTGGAAATCGGTTTTAACAGATATTCCCTTGATGACAGCTTCAGCGCCATCTGCGCATACGCGAAATTTGCATAGCTGCTCAGGAAGGTACATTCAATATCCAGCTTTTTGTACCGGATCCATTCCAGAAGCTCCAGCCCGTTGCCCTGTGGCATATCAATGTCACACAGCAGCATTTCAATCGGATACTCTTCCAGCAGCTTCTGCGCCTGGCGGATGTTGTTTGCCGTAAATACCATATCAATTCCAATTCCGCTCCAGTTGACGGTTTCTTCCAGCTTTTCCACCAGAAGCTTATCATCATCTACAATCAGAATACTAATTCCCATAGGTAAGCCTCCAATATATTTTTTCTGTTTTTCTTCTTTTTCCTACAGAAAAAAGCCAGCCGACAGACTCTTATTTTTCTGTCAGCTGGCCTGTTTAAAAACCATTATAACCTGTTTATTCTTTTCCGTCAAAGCAATAGGTACACATTTTGCATTTCGGCAGTCCGATCGACTCTACCAGATCGTCCAGACGGTGATACCTAAGGCTGGTGAAATTCTGACGGCGGCAGATTTCCTGGCACATG
Source organism: Blautia sp. AM23-13AC (assembly GCF_003435675.1). Lineage (NCBI taxonomy): Bacteria > Bacillati > Bacillota > Clostridia > Lachnospirales > Lachnospiraceae > Blautia > Blautia sp. AM23-13AC. The sequence continues at coordinate 337,798 of NZ_QTUL01000002.1, forward strand.
GACTCGTAGCGGTCGCTGGTCGGATCTGCATACTCTTCCAGTACTTTCTCTGCGTTTTCTCCCTCTTTTTCCAGAATAATCCGTCTGGTGATCAGATCCAGCTCGGATTTGGAGCGGGAGAAATTCAGGAATTTGCAGCCATACAACAGCGGCGGGCACGCCGGGCGGACATGAACTTCTTTTGCACCGCTCTGATATAAAAATTCCGTTGTCTCACGGAGCTGCGTACCGCGCACGATGGAGTCGTCGATCAGCAGCAGTTTTTTCTGATCGATCAGTGCCTGCACCGGGATCAGCTTCATTCGGGCAATCAGATTTCTCTGTTCCTGATTTGTCGGCATAAAGGAGCGTGGCCAGGTCGGGGTATATTTGATGAATGGTCTTGCAAACGGAACTTTGGACTCATTCGCATAGCCGATTGCATGGGCAATTCCGGAATCCGGCACGCCTGCAATGAGATCCGGGTGGACATTGCTTCCCGCATCACGTTTGGCAAGCATGGCACCGCAGTGATACCGCATCTCCTCTACATTGATCCCCTCATAGGACGCAGTCGGGTAACCATAGTAAACCCACAGGAAGGAACAGATCTTCATCTCCTCCTGCGGCGGCACGAGCATCTCGACGCTCTCCGGCGTAATAAAGTCAATCTCACCCGGTCCGAGTTCATGGTAATCCGTGTAACCCAGGTTCAGATATGCAAAATTTTCAAAGGATGCGCAGTACGCTCCCTCTTTCTTTCCAATAACAAGCGGGGTGCGGCCTTTTTTATCGCGCGCAGCGTAGATGCCGTCTTTTGTCAAAAGCAGCAGCGTCATGGAACCGTCAACAACATCCTGCAGATGGCGGATGCCCTCCGGAATCGTCTTTTCACTGCAGATCAGAGATGCCGCAAGCTCGGTTGCATTGATCTGACCGGTGCTCATCTCCTGGAAATGGGTGCGGCCGTTGCCGTAAACCTCTTTTAAAAGCTGATCCATGTTGTTGATTTTTCCAACCGTGGTAATCGCAAAGCTTCCAAGGTGTGACTGGATCAAAAGCGGCTGCGGTTCATAGTCGGAAATGCAGCCAATGCCGAGGTTTCCCTCCATTTCTTCCACATCACGCTCAAATTTTGTACGGAACGGTGAATTTTCAATGTTGTGGATAGCACGTGAAAAGCCATTTGCTCCGTATGTCGCCATACCGCCTCTTCTTGTTCCGAGATGTGAGTGATAGTCTACTCCATAAAACAGTTCCAGTGTACAGTCTTTTCTTGATGCAACTCCAAAAAAGCCTCCCATTTCTTGTCTACCTCTCTTTGTGTATTTTTTCGCCCTTGTGTTCTCTTAAATATGAATGCCCCGGCAAACCGGGATGCCCGGTTACTGTTCACCGATGCGGGAACCGCAACCAGTCTTCTTTTAGTGTACCACGATCTTCTCCGTACTGTAAAGTACAACTAATAAATTTGATATAAAAAATAATCTACATTAATAAATAAATTTACAGCTTTTTCCACAAAGATTTTACTGTAAAATCCAAAAAAGAAAGTATTGATTCTTTTTATCGGTTATGATACTTTAAAACTGCTTATGAATCTTGGTTTTGCGTTAAACGCAAGAAAACGATTCATTCTTATTTTATCTTTTCTTAAGAGGAGGTTTTTACCATGGTTTCACTTTTGTTACCAGTCATTTATCTGGCATTCATCAGTCTCGGACTGCCGGATTCTCTGCTCGGCTCAGCGTGGCCGGTCATGTATCAGGAGCTTGGAACTTCTGTTTCTTCTGCCGGCATCATTTCTATGATTATTGCCGCCGGAACAATCGTATCCAGTTTGAACAGCGACCGTCTGAATACCCGCTTCGGCACCGGAAAAATCACGGCAGTAAGCGTTCTCACAACAGCAGTGGCGCTGTTTGGATTCTCCGTCAGCCACTCTTTTCTCGCCCTCTGCCTCTGGGGTATCCCCTATGGCCTCGGCGCCGGAAGCGTGGACGCAGCCCTGAACAACTACGTTGCCCTGCACTATAAAGCCCGCCATATGAGCTGGCTGCACTGTATGTGGGGCGTCGGATGCAGCACGGGGCCGGTCGTCATGGGATATGCCATCAATCATTCCACCTGGAACAACGGCTACCGTACCATCGCATTGTTTCAGATTGTGCTGACTCTGATTTTATTTTTCAGTCTTCCGCTCTGGCAGAAGCCATCTGCTGATGCTTCTGCAGATGAGACCTCCGTTCCGGAACAGAGAAGTTTTTCCCGCCTGATCCGCGTTCCCGGTGTCAAAGAGGTTCTGACCTGCTTCTTCTGCTACTGCGCGGTAGAATCTACTGCCGGCATGTGGGCTGCAAGCTACTGTACTTTGTTCCGCGGCATCGATGCAAAGCGTGCGGCAAGCTGGGCAAGCCTGTTCTACGTTGGCATCACGATCGGACGGTTCTTCTGCGGTTTCATCACAATGAAATTAAATGACCAGAAAATGATCCGGCTCGGACAGGCTGTGATCGCAGTCGGCACGATTCTGATGCTGCTGCCGCTTGGCGATTCCCTTCTGTTTATCGGCCTGATCCTGATCGGACTTGGCTGTGCGCCGATTTATCCTTCCATCATTCACGAGACACCGGCAAACTTCGGTGCCGACTTAAGCCAGGGAATCATCGGCATCCAGATGGCCTTTGCTTACGTCGGAACCTGCCTGATGCCGCCGGTTTTCGGCGTTCTCGGCCAGCATATTTCCTTCGGACTGTATCCGGTATTCCTGATGGCCATTTTGATTCTGATGGTTGTAATGGCAGAGCGGATGCACCGCGTAACGGCGGAAAAGAGAAATTCTTATAAAGCCAACTATTAATCCAATTATTCTGCAGCAGAATGGTCCCCTTGGATCAAACTCTGATATACTGCGTACAAAAAAGTACATCTGATCAGGTTACTCCCTGATCAGATGTACTTTTTGTAAATTTCGGAAATTTTTTCAAGCACGCTCCGCTTCAAACTCTTTCACCACATCCTCCAGCAGGTTTCTGATCTGCAGGTGCTGCAGACATACTTTCTCACATTTTCCGCATTTCACGCAGTCTGATGCCTTTCTGCCCGGTGCAGTATATACAAGATTGTGATAAGAAATACTGATACATCACGCCAATTTTCCTGTTTCATTCCTCAATCATGCCAAAGACATCTTCAATCTCGCCCATATACAGATAATGGAGATCGCCATCTTTATATAAAGTATCGCGCGTAAATTCCGGCAGATCTTCTTTCTCCATTCTGACCGCATAGATTTTTTTGCAGACAAAGGTCAGCTCTGCCTCTTCAAATCCAACCGCATTTCCCAGCATCTTCGGTGTCAGACTGGTCAGACTGATCTTATCCGGCACATCATTTCCCGATTTTGATCCCAGGATTCCAAGATCCTTCCGATATTTCTCTGGAAAAAAGCAGACCGTAAACTCGTCTTCCTTCTGCAGAATCTGATGCGTCCGGCGGCTTTCCCGGATAAATACGGTAATGATCTGCTTTCCTTTCTTTGGCGGTCCCCAGATCGTCCCCATCGTACCCCATCCGATCGTCATCGTATTATACTCCCTTGGCGTACCCGCAGTACACAAACCCCAGCGGTCATCAAAAATAGAAAACACATCATACTTTGCGGTTTTAAAATTCTCCATCGTAATGTTCATACTACATTCCCCTTTCGCTGATTTGCTTTGTTATCCTTAGCATACCGTACGGTAGTAACTACCGGGCAAGAACTTTTTTTCGAAGCCTTGAATTTTTATAAAAACAGGGAATTTTTTTATTTTAGAAATAAGAATTGTATGTTATACTAATGAACGTTGCCACTCCCAGACAGGCAGAGAAGGGAGGGTTGACAGTGCAAGAACTATTCATTTCATTTCATTTTTTCTTTCCGTTATGGCAAGTATAGTAGCCTACTATATCTGCAAATGGCTGGACGGTAAGAAATAACTGGCAGCCAGCCTAAGGTTTAAGCCGCCTTGCCCAAAAGGCACAGAAAGCCCCACGAGTTGCAGCTCGTGGGGCTTTTGTTGACTTTGCAAGCCATTCATTTCATTGCCTATCGGCATTATAGCATATGAAAATTTAAAATGCAATATTCTTAAGTTTTAAAAATAAGATTTCTTTTTCATCTATTTTTCCACAACGCAAAAACCGGAATGCTTACACATTCCGGTTTCCAGTAGAGCGCGAGACGGGATTCGAACCCGCGACCCCAACCTTGGCAAGGTTGTACTCCACCCCTGAGCCACTCGCGCATTTTTCATTTTTTATCTTGTTAAGTGCTCGCTGCACCTTACAAATGATACTATACAGGAACTTCCCTCATTTGTCAACACTTATTTTCAATTTTTTTCAAAAAAATCAAAAAACATCTACGATTCACCCAATTTTCGCCCTTCTGGCGGATCCAGCCGCTTTACCACCGTCCCCACCGTCAGACCTCGCGTGGCTTCGTACCTGCATCGCAGGTACGAAGCCGCACGAGGTCGTCCGAGGTCGTCCGTCCTTTCTCCCCTAAGCCTTCAGAATCGCGCTCAGCACATACTGATTATTTGAGAAGTTTTTCTGCGAAATATCCCCGAGTCTGATCAGGTCAACATCCAGCCACAGCTCCTCTGCTGCCACCATCATATTTGCAAACATAATCCCGAAATTCACCTCATCCCACTTCCGAAGCTTCTCCACACTGTGCTTCTTCGAGAAAATATGAATCCTGTTATCATACACCACAAATCTCCACGGCTGGCTGTTCATACTGGATGGCGACAGTCTCGCCGCTTCCAGCATCTGCGTCATCCACTGCCGCGGCACCTCTTTGAACACACAAAGATCCTCCAGCGGCAGTCTCTTTGCTTCACTTTGCCGTCTCGTATGCGAACCATGACTCTTACCAAAAGCGACGATCCCCACCAGCCGCTTTCCGTTCTTCTCAAGTTCCGCCTTTTTCACACGATTACTTCCGATAAAGCAGGTTCCCAGTCCGATACTGCACAGATACAGCACCATCTGTTCCATAATATAACCCACGTTCATCAGATATCGTTCTGACTCCTCCGAATAAAAAGCCATATAATACGGTGCCTTCACACTGAACATACTGAGCATTCTCTCCTGCCCTTTTCTGTTGTCCAGAATCGCCATATCCACACCGATGCCCGAAAACAGTGCCGGCATCTCCTTATAATGCTCCCAAATCTTATCCAAAGTCTGCGGCGGAAGCGTATCAAAACAATAATTCCTTACTGATTTTCTAACAAAAATAGCCTCATATAAATTCATACTCTCACCCTTACTTCATCTGCTATCCGTCTGTTTTTGTTACAGTTCACTGCTGAATGAACAGTAATATTTCTTTCATAGCCGGCCGCGGCCCGCTCCCCATTTTTACAGGAGCAAAGCCGCATTCCGAAAAATTTACGTTTAATCTTCCGCATTCGACAGAAATACGGAAATTCTCCCTCTTAATCGCAAATATTTTTCAATTTCCAGCTCATCCATTTTTACTCTGTAATAATATTGTAACATATCCAAAAACTTTTTCAAGGGAAAAACGCGCCAAATTTTGTATATTTTTCACACATATTTCCCATCAAATTTATGCAACTTTAAAACCTGTGCTTACGCTTCCGCGGTCAGCTTCTCCAGCTCCTCCACATAAGAAGCAAACACATCCAGCGCCTCTTCCACCGGCTCCGGCTTCGTCATATCGACGCCGCAGATCTTCAAAAGGTCAATCGGATCCATCGAGCAGCCGCCGCTTAAGAACTGTTTGTACTTCTCCACGATACCCGGCTCCCCTGCCAGGATCTTGCTGCTGATCGCAATCGCCGCCGAAAATCCCGTTGCATACTGATATACATAGAACGGTGTATAAAAATGCGGAATTCTCGCCCATTCCAGCGCGATCTGCGGATCCGAAATCATATCCGGTCCGAAATACTCCTTGTTGATCGACAGATACAGCTCCGAAATACCGTCCGCCGTCAGCGTGCCTTCCTCTGCCATCTTCTCATGAATCCGCTTCTCAAACTCCGCAAACATCGTCTGGCGGAACACCGTTCCCTTAAACTGATCCAGGAAATAATTCAGCAGGAAAATCTTCTCCTCTTTTTCTTTCGCATGCTTCAGCAGATAGCGGATCAGCAGTGCCTCGTTGCAGGTTGATGCCACCTCAGCGACAAAGAGGCGGTACTCCGCATACGTAAACGGCTGCGTATGGTTCGAATACCAGGAATGCAGCGAATGGCCCATCTCATGCGCCAGTGTGAAGACCGAATCGATATTTCCGTTAAAGCTCATCAGCACATACGGATGGGAATCGTAAGAACCCCAGGAGTAAGCACCGCTCTTTTTTCCTTCGTTCTCATAAACATCCACCCAGCGCTCCGAAAAGCCCTTGTCCAGCAGTGCCACATAATCATCCCCGAGCACGGCAAGCGCTTTCTTCACGATCTCGATCGCCTGCTCATACGTATATTTCTGCTCGTACTCTTTCGTCAGAGAAACGTAAACATCATACATATGAAGTTCATCCACACCGAGCAGCTTTTTACGCAGTGCCACGTAGCGGTACATCGCCGGCATTTTTGCATGAATCGCCTCGAGCAGCTTGTCGTAAACCGAAACCGGGATATTTCCGCCATCCAGCGATGCAGCCAGTGCAGATGGATATTTTCTTACATCTGCAAAGAATGCGGCCTGTTTCAGATTGGCACCGAACGTTGCGGCGAGCATGTTTTTGTGTTTTTCATACTCCGCATAATACTTCTCAAACGCTTCTTTTCTGACCCGGCGGTCCTTCGACTGTAAAAATCCGACGAAGGTGCCGTGGCTCAGTGGAACCTGATTTTCCTCTTCATCCGTGACCGGCTGGAATCTGAGGTCTGCGTTCGAAAATGCCGAAAAAATCTGATCCGGGCTGGATGCCATCTCTCCGGCTTTTGCAAGAACCGCCTCCATCTCCGGCGAGAGAATGTGCTCTTTCTTGCGGAAATTTTCTTTTAATATGCGATCGTACAGACGGAGCGGCTCATATGCTTTTTCAAATTCTGTAACCGTCTCCTCGTCAAGCTCCAGGATCTCCGGCTCTACGAAAGAAGAGGCATCCGCAAGAACAGCCATCATGCTGTCCATCTTTCCGGCATAGCCCTGATACTTCTGATTTCCCATATCCTGGTGATATTTCTGGCTTGCATAGACATACAGGCTGGAAAAGACGCGGCTGATGTCATCAAGACCGGAAAGAACGTCATACAGCGCTTCTGCACTCTCTTTCATTGTTCCCTGTTTTGCGCGGAACGCTTCTATTTTCTTCGCAAGCTCCTGCTCTGTTTTCTCAAATTCTTCATCACTACCAAACAAACTCGAAAGATCCCAGCAGTACGCCGGATCCATCTCTTCTCTTTTTTTCAGTTTAATTTCTGCCATATTTCTCCCTTCATCCATCTTTTTAGACGGAACTATTTCTGCGGTTTTTCTTCTAATACTAATGTGCCGCACTTACGCTTAGTTTACCACAATTTAACCTCTAAATCTAAAATTTTTTCTTAATTTTCTTGACAAATCCATAAACCGATTGTATGATTGTACTATCAAATTAATACAGTAGTACAAAAGGAGTGAATGCCATATGCCATGGAATCTTGATTCCTCGCGGCCGATCTATCTGCAGATCATCGAGCGGGTACAGATGGACATCATCACCGGGCGCTATCAGCCGGGCGATAAGCTTCCGTCCGTCCGCGATCTCGCGCAGGAGGCCGCCGTCAACCCGAACACAATGCAGAAAGCGCTTTCCGAACTGGAACGCAGCGGACTGATCTATTCCCAGCGGACCAGCGGACGCTTTATTACCGAAGATAAGGAGTTGATTCATCAGATGAAAAAAGAACTTGCCGCCGCAGAAGTATCTGCTTTTGTTGCCCACATGAAACAGCTCGGCATAACCCCGGAGGAAATCCGGCAGCTACTTGCCGAAACGATTGAGGAGGAAGAAAATCATGAGTGAACTTGTAACGTGTAAAGACCTGACGAAGCGCTTCGGAAACCACACCGCGCTCGATCATCTCAACCTTTCCCTGGATTCCGGGAAAATTATCGGACTGCTGGGGCCCAACGGAAGCGGAAAGACGACGCTCTTAAAGCTGCTGAACGGACTGCTGACCCCGAGTGAGGGTGAAGTCCTCATCGCCGGAAATCATCCCGGTATTGAGACAAAACGGATCGTCTCCTATCTGCCGGATAAAATGTATCTCGGCAGCTGGATGCGCGTCTCGGATCTTTTAACGTATTACAGCGATTTCTTTGAGGACTTTGACATGTCCCGCGCCAATGCCATGCTGGAATCCTTAAAAATCAGCCCGAAGGACCGTTTGAAAACGATGTCGAAGGGAACGAAAGAGAAAGTCCAGCTCATCCTCACGATGAGCCGCCGCGCAAAGCTCTACTGCCTCGACGAGCCGATTGCAGGCGTCGATCCGGCAGCACGCGATTACATTTTATCTACGATTTTAAACAACTACGAACCAGACGCATCCATCCTCATCTCAACACATCTGATTTCCGATGTCGAAAATATTCTCGATGAGGTCATCTTTATCCAGGAGGGCCAGTTAAAACTGCACGCCTCGGTTGAGGATATCCGGATGCAGGAGGGTGAATCGATTGATTCTTATTTCAGGGAGGTATTCAAATGTTAAAAAAATGTCTGAAACATGAGTGGAAAGCATGCTGGAAAAACATGGCGCTGCTGAACGGTGCCGCCATTTTCATGGGCGCTCTCGGAGGCTCCGGATTCCTCTTTTCCCAGATTTCTGAGCTGCCGGATCTGCTGATCGTCCTCTATCTGTTTGCATACGTTTTGATTGTGATCGCCGCATCCGTCATGACACAGGTGCTGATGATCCAGCGCTACTATAAAAATCTTTTTACCGACGAAGGGTATCTGACCAACGTCCTTCCGGTATCGGCAACGGATCATATTCTCTCCAAAATGCTGGTTTTCGGCGCATGGAGCATCTTAAACGCACTTTCCGTTCTCGCTTCCTTCGCTTTTTTGCTTCTGCCGTACGCAATCCGGTATTTTACCGCAAACACCCTGCTTTTTTACAACAAGGCCATGACCTTTTCCAATTTTCTGTCCTATCTCTGGGCACAGATTACCTGTGTTGCCGATGCTGCTTTTTCCCTGATCGGCATCACGAACCACATCGGTATGGCACTGTTTTCCATCGTTGGCTTCTTCGCTTCGCTGTTCTTTGGCATTCTTCTGTTCTATGCCGCCATCAGCATCGGAAGCCTGGTATCCAGCCACAAAATTCTGACGGCTGTCCTCTCTTACATCGGCATGACTACCGTGATCCAGATCTTCGGCGGAATCAGCATCGTCCGTGTTTTCCAGGACTCCACACCGACTGCTGTGGTTACCACATCCTCGGTTTCCACACTTATCATCACCGTGGTGCTCTGCGTTGTTCTGTTCCTGATCTGCCGCTATATCTTAAGCAGACGGCTGAATCTTTCATAAAAATTGCATTAAAAAGCGCCGCCGCGGACGAACCGAATCGTCTGCGGCGGCGTTTTGTATGCATGTTCTGCACTTATGCCAGATGCCAGATATCCTCGTTGTACTGTGCAATGGTACGGTCGGAGGAGAAGAAGCCTGCTTTTGCGATGTTGATCAGGCACTTCTTGTTCCATGCATCTTTGTTCTCGTAGTCTTTGTATACTCTTTCTTTTGTCTTGATGTACTCTTTCAGGTCGAGCAGCGTCATGAACCAGTCTTTGTTCAAGATCTCTTTGTAGAGTCTCTCCAGGCAAACCTTGTCGCCGATAGCAAGAAGCTCATCGCTGACGATGAAATCAACCAGCTTTGCAATCTCCGGATCTTCGTCATAGATGTCTTTTGAGCAGTAAGCAGCATCTGCGTACAGGTCGATGACATCCTGCGGTTTCTTTCCGAAGATGTAGATGTTCTCTTTTCCGACAAGATCGCCAATCTCAACGTTTGCACCGTCTTCTGTTCCAAGCGTCAGGGCACCGTTCAGCATGAATTTCATGTTTCCGGTTCCGGAAGCCTCTTTGGATGCCAGGGAGATCTGCTCGGAGATATCTGCTGCCGGGATCACCTTTGCAGCTTTTGATACGTTGTAGTTCTCAAGCATAATCACTTTGAAGTACGGGCTTACCTCAGGATCGTTATCAATCAGCTCCTGCAGGCACAGGATCAGATGGATGATATCTTTTGCGATGATATAAGCCGGTGCAGCCTTTGCACCGAATACCATGGTGATCGGGGTTTTCGGCTTGTTGCCGCTCTTGATATCCATGTATTTGTAAATAGCGTACAGGGCGTTCATCTGCTGGCGTTTGTACTCATGAAGACGTTTTACCTGTACATCGATGATGGAATTTTCATCCAGCGCGATATTCTGTGTCTCATACAGGAACTGTTTGAGATCCAGTTTGCGGTTGTGTTTGATCTCCTCAAGTTTTGCAAGAACCTTCTTGTTGTCTTTGTATTTGAGCAGTTTTTCCAGCTCGTCGGCATCTTTTTTGAATCCCGGTCCGATCAGGCTCTCGATATACTGTGCCAGTTCACGGTTGCAGTGCAGCAGCCAGCGGCGGAAAGTGATTCCGTTTGTCTTGTTGTTGAATTTCTCCGGATAAATATCGTAGAACGGTTTCAGCTCGGAGTTTTTCAGGATCTCGGTGTGCAGTGCTGCAACGCCGTTAACAGAAAATCCGTAGTGGATATCCATGTGTGCCATGTGGACGCGCTGATCCTTGTCGATGATCGCTACTTTCTCATCTTTGTATTTCTTCTTTGCCTGTGCGTCCAGCTCGTGGATAATCGGCATCAGGTGCGGAACAACCTCCTCGAGGTAATCGATCGGCCATTTTTCCAGTGCCTCTGCCAGGATGGTGTGGTTGGTGTAAGCACAGGTCTTGCTTACAACATCGATGGCTTCCTGCATGGTAAAGCCTCTCTCCTGCAGCAGACGGATCAGCTCCGGAATGACCATGGACGGATGAGTATCGTTGATCTGGATCACAACGTGATCATACAGCTTATGCAGATCGTAGCCCTTCTGCTCGCACTCCATCAGGATGAACTGTGCGCCGTTGCTGACCATGAAATACTGCTGGTAGATACGAAGCAGCTGTCCGGCACGGTCGCTGTCATCCGGGTAGAGGAACAGTGTCAGGTTTTTCTGGATCTGATGCTTGTCAAAGTTGATGCTGTCTGATGGAACGATACTCTCGTCTACCGTATCTACATCGAACAGATGCAGACGGTTACAGCCATTGTTGTAACCCGGTACGTCGATATCATACAGGGTAGAATGCATTGTGAAGTTTTTATACGGAACTGCAAAGGATACCGGCTGTCTGACGAGCCAGCTCTCATTTGTGATCCATGGATTTTTCACTTCTTTCTGTTTGTGGTCGACCAGAAGCTGGCGGAACAGACCGAAGTGATAATTAAGGCCGATACCGTCTCCCGGCAGGCCAAGCGTTGCGATAGAATCAAGGAAGCATGCTGCCAGACGGCCGAGACCTCCGTTTCCAAGGGACGGCTCCATTTCCATCTCCTCGATCTCGGTCAGCTCTCTTCCGTGAGCTGCAAGTGCTTTTTCAACTTCCTCGTACATGCCAAGGTTAATCAGGTTATTGGACAGCAGTTTTCCGATCAGAAACTCTGCTGAAATATAATACAGCTTCTTACTTCCGGTGTTTCTTTTGCGACCTGCCATCTCCTGTTTGGTGATAACCATCAGGGCTTCAAAGATTTCGCTCTTTGTGCAGTTGTCCAGATCTCTTCCAAAACGCTCTTTTAAGATTGCCTGAATTCTTTCTTCCATTTTTTTCTCCTCGTATTGCTGTGGATAAATTCCCACAGTGTCATTTAGTTGCGCTGCCATTCCAGATTTCCTGCAATTGGCAGCTTTCGCAGTTCCATTCAAAGCTTTTCCCTGAATGGGACGGTTCACTTCTGAATCACTTTTGGGGGCAGCGAAACAGCAAATATTTTACTGCTGCGCGATCCGCGACTTTGTGGATTCCCTTACGACGAGTTCCCCATCGTATACTTTGCTGCAGGGTTCTTCTTTTCCTGAAATTAAGGAAAACAGCATTTTCGCCGTCTCTGCGGCAAGCTGCTCCACCGGCTGGCGGATCGTTGTGATACTGGGTATATAATACTCTCCCGCATCAATTCCGTCAAATCCGGCAACGGAAATATCATCCGGCACGGTAAGCCCGGCCTCTTTTAAGGCACGGCACGCACCGATTGCCAGCGTATCCGCGGTGGCATACAGCGCGGAAAACTCCGTCTTTTTTTCCAGAATTTTTTTTGTTATCTTGTACCCTGTGGCGAAAGAATACGTGTCGTCCTTCGTCATATGAAATACCAGATCAGGGTCATAAGGTATCCCATGATCCAGTAAAGCCTGGCGGTACGCATTCAGACGGAGCCGTCCGATACTGATGTCGTCCTCGCAGGCGGTAATGATGGCAATGCGCCGGTGCCCGAGACCACAGAGATAATCTACCATCTTATAGCTTTCCCTGTAGTCATCGACCGATACGCTCGCGCACGGTTTTCCTCCGTCTGAAACCGCCCCGATTGTACTGATCACGTACGGAACCGGGATCTGCGCCATTTTCTCATGCGGATGCGTAAAGTTTCCGCCGAGGAAAATGATGCCGCGCAGCCGTTTTTCTTTGACGATCTCGATCGCGGAGTCTACCTCATTTGCCTTTTCCTCGACTCGCTCAATAATGCAGGCGTATTTCTTTTTTCGCACAACCTCTTCAATCACACTGATCATGTTGTTGAAGAACATGTTGTCCATGCCTTTTACCAGAATGGCAATCGCTTTCGCATTCGACCGCTTCAGGTTTCTGGCACTGTTGTTCGGTACGTAATTCGATTCAGCAATCACCTTTAAAATCATCTCTTTTGTTTCCGGATTGATGTCCGGATGATTGTTCATCGCTCTCGATACGGTACTCACGCCTACCTTACATTTGCGGGCAATGTCCCTGATTGTTACCTGTTCCATATTCTGCAGGCCTCTCCTTTAAACTCTGTACCTGTTCTGCCGGAATCTCTTCCGGCTTGTTTCCCCGGCCTGTTTTGCTTTCTTTCCAGCGCGTGTTTTTATTTTGCAATACGTGCTGTAATCTGTGTCAGCCGATGAATTCTCTTTGCCATTTCCGATGTAAACTGTCCCGGAAGCAGGCGCCATTTCCAGTTATTTCCAAGTGTAGACGGATAGTTAATTCTTGCCTCCGTGCCAAGGCCTAAAAACTCCTGCATCGGAGTGACAGCCAGATTTGCCACGCTCTCCATTGACATGCGAATGAAATCCCACGGGAGTTCCTCGTCGGTACTCTTTGCATTTCCCATATACTCTTTGGAGAATTCGCGGTCTTCCTCACTCATGACATAATACCATCCAAGAATCGTATCGTTGTCGTGCGTTCCGGTGTAGACAACACAGTTTCTCTCGTAATTGTGCGGCAGATAATCACTCTCCTCACGGGAGTCAAAAGCAAACTGCAGCACCTTCATACCCGGATAGCCGGATTCTTTCACCATTTCGATCACGCTCTCGGTAAGATATCCCAGGTCTTCTGCGATGACATCCACATCGCCGAGCTTTTCTTTGACGGTGTTGAACAGATCCATGCCCGGTCCTTTTTCCCAGTGGCCGCGCTCTGCCGTCTGATCACCGAACGGGATGGAATAATATTCATCAAATCCGCGGAAATGGTCGATGCGGACAGTATCGTACAGTTTAAACACGTGAGCCAGACGTAACAGCCACCATGCATAACCTGTGCTCTTATGATAGTCCCATTTGTATAACGGGTTGCCCCAGAGCTGTCCGGTTGCGGAGAACGCATCCGGCGGGCATCCGGCAACTGCTTTTGGCTGGTTGTCCTCATCAAACTGGAACAGAACCGGATTTGCCCAGGTATCGGCACTGTCAAATGCAACATAAATCGGAATATCACCGATGATACGGATACCCTTTTCATTTGCGTATGCCTTCAGTGCTTTCCACTGTTTCAGGAACATAAACTGCTGGAATTTGTAAAATGCAATCTCCCCGGCAAGCTCTTCCCGTTTCTGATTCAGTGCTGCTTCTTCTCTGTCCTTTAATTCTGCCGGCCACTCACTCCAGCTGATTCCGCCGAGTGCATCCTTAATCGCCATATACAGCGCATAATCCTCCAGCCAGTAACCATTTTCCGATACAAATGCATCATATACGTCATCTGCCGCAAATCTTTCAAATGCTTTTCTGAGTACTTTGAAACGGGACAGATAAATCTTTTCGTAATCAATATACTCTGCATTGTCGCCGAAATCGCACGCATCACACTCTTCTTCTGTCAGAAGTCCCTCTTTTACCAGGGTCTCCAGATCAATAAAATATGGATTTCCTGCAAAAGTAGAGAACGACTGGTACGGCGAATCTCCATATCCCGTCGGTCCAAGTGGAAGAATCTGCCAGTAGCTCTGGCCGGCCTCCTCCAGGCGATCCACAAATTCATATGCTTCTTTCGAAAAACATCCGATTCCATATCGGGACGGCAGCGAAGCTACCGGAAGTAAAATACCACTTGCTCTCATTTTTTAACCCTTTCTCCTTGTCGTTTTTTCTATCCATCCGACCCCACAAATACATAATTCCTGTTCACGGATACGCAGCAAATTGTAACTTATGCAACCCCTATAGCCAGCTCATTTTGTTTCGTAAAAACAGGGCTGTCGGTATCTCGTCTGTATTTCCGGAAACGGTGTCGGTAACGTTTCCGGAACTCGTTATATTTACAATACCATACTCTGCATCAAAAAACAACCCCCAACCCCCTTATCATATTTACCAAATATTGAATACTCTGTTTATTCAAAACAACGAATTTGCATTTTTGTAACGATACAAGCCATACATAAAAAGACAGCATGCGGGGACGGAACCGCTTTGGGCACTTAAAAATCATGAATTTTTCAAGCCTCCCATATAGGTTCTGTCCCCGCATGCTGTCTTTTGCGTTATCTGTTTTTCACTTAAAACTCCAGAATTATCTTTGTTCCGGTTCCAAGCGTACTCTCAATTTTAATCTTTGCATCATGAAGAATCGCTCCATGCTTCACAATGGAAAGTCCAAGTCCCGTACCTCCCGTTTCACGGGAATGACTCTTATCTACACGATAGAACCGTTCAAAGATCCGCTCCTGATCTTCCTTTGCAATTCCGATTCCGGTATCTGCCACAGATACCACTGCCCGTCCGTTTCTTCCGCGGGAAACCGTCACTTCGACCTCACCGTCCCTGCGGTTGTACTTGATCGCATTGTCGCAGAGATTGTAGATCATCTCATAAAGAACCTGCCGTGCACCTTTGATCCGGCAGCTCTCTCCTCTCAGTGTCATCTTCACCTGCTGCTCCTTTGCCCGTATGGAAAGATGTCCCTCGACATCACGGCAGATCTGCATCAGATCCACTTCCTCCATCGGGATCGACTGGTCGTTCTCGTCCAGTCTGGACAGCTTGATAATATCCTCGACAAGAGAGCTTAACCTGCTCGCCTCACTGTGGATTCTTCCCGCAAATTTTGGAATATCCTCCGGTTTCACCATGTTATTTTCTATGATCTCCGCATATCCGGAAATCGACATCAGTGGTGTTTTCAGCTCATGTGACACATTGGCAGAAAACTCACGGCGCATCACCTCCGCTTTCTGTTTTTCTGTCACATCCAGCACCAGGATGACCGCACCGGATACAACACGGTCCACACGCACCGGATTAGCAAGAAGCTGATAGACTCTTCCGTTTAATTCCAGCATCCGCTCCTCGGAACTGCCCTCCAGAGCATGATCCAGCGCCTCCTTCAGCTGCTCATTGCGGCTGACTGTCACAATATTGTGATTGATGCACTCCTCTGCCGTCACATCAAACAAATTCTGTGCCGAGCGGTTGATGGAGAGTACAACCGACTGGTTTGTCACGATCAGACCATCCTTCATATATTCCGTGATGGCAAGATACTCCTCCTGATTATGGCGGAGCTCCTCCATCTGCTGCTGGATCTGCTTCTGCTGCTGATGAATTCTGCCAAGCAGCGGACTCAATTCCTCATACGCTTTGTTGTCCAGCGGATGATTCAGATCAATCTCATTGATCGGCTTTACGAGTGCCTTTGTCATATGGCTGACCATCATCAGCTCTACGACAAGAACTGCCGCAATCAGCACAGCCACAAGCCATATATTCCGCAGCATCACACCGAACACACTGTCCGTTGTCAGGGAAACACGGATGATTTTTCCATTGTCCAGGCGCAGTGCCGTATAATATGTTTTGCTCCGCAGCGTTTCGGAATAACGGGAAATATTGCTTTCCCCTGTCTTTTCTGCCTCAATCACCTCCGGCCGCCCGGAATGATTTCCCATCATCTTCGCATCCTCAACCGAATCAAACAGAACAGTTCCGTCTGTGTCAATCAGGGTGACCCGGCTTGCTGTAATCTTTCCGGCCGGTTTATCCAGACTGTCATCACCCATCTTGTCCAGAAAATACCTGTAATACTCACATTCATTTCTCACCGAAACACGAAGCTGCTCCGCCGTATTGTTGTACATTGCCCAGCTCATGGTGAAAAAAGTCAGGATAATCGCAGCGATAATCAACGCTCCCGCATGTTGAAAGACTTTTTTACGCATCTTACTTTCTCAGCCTCCTATCCGGTATCCCACGCCGCGGACCGTCTCGATCAGCTCGCCGCATTCGCCCAGCTTCTGGCGGAGTGTACGCACATGAACGTCTACCGTACGGGTTTCTCCGTCAAAATCATAACCCCAGACATGGCCGAGCAGACGGTCTCTCGTAAGGACAATTCCTTTATTTTCCATTAAAAATTTCAGCAGTTCAAACTCTTTTAAGGTCAGGGTAACCTTCTCCCCTTTGGCCAGAACCTGATGCTGCTTTACCTGGATCTGCAGATCCCCGGTCTCCAGCACATCGTTTTCCTTCTCTTCTTTTCCGGCACGGCGCAGCACGGCACGTACCCTTGCGATAAATTCCATCATGCCGAACGGCTTGGTAATATAGTCATCGGCTCCGCAGTCCAGGCCCATGACCTTATCATACTCAGCGCCCTTTGCCGTTACCATAATGACCGGAATTTCTTTTGTTACTTCCGATGCCTTGAGGCGTGAAAGAATTTCAAGACCATCCTCTCCCGGAAGCATGATATCCAGGAGAATCAGATCCGGAAGCTGTTCTGCAATAGCTGCATTCAGCTCTTTTCCGCTTTCCAGGCCTCTTGCGGTAAAACCGCTCGATTCCAGTGTGTATACGATCAGTTCCCGTATATTTCTTTCATCTTCCACGCAGTAAATCATCTGTTATTCCCCTTTATGGTGACCGTTAATGGAATACACAACCCATTCCGCAATGTTTGTTGCATGGTCACCGATTCTTTCATAATATTTTGCAATCATCAGATAGTCCAGAGACTGGACATCTGTGGTAATTCCCTTTCGCATACCCTGCAGAATTTCATCCTTTACCTCGTCAAAAAGATCATCCACGATATCATCGGAATCGATAACCTCCCGTGCAAGCTTCAGATCCTGCTTAACGTATGCATCGATGCATTTTGTTACCATAGAAGCTGTTGCTTTCGCCATATCCTTCAGACGGATGCTTGCATCCGGCACACCAAGACTCGTTACTTTTACGATATCCGCAATATCTGCTGCCTGGTCTCCGATCCGCTCCATATCGGTAATCATTTTTAATGCCGCAGATACCTGGCGCAGATCACGTGCTACCGGCTGCTGCTGTAAAATGATGCGGAAGCAGAGATCCTCGATCTCCCGTTCTTTCGCATCGACAACCTGGTCTTTTTTGATAATCTCTTCTGCCGCTCTCTGGTTTCCCTCCAGCAGAACCTCATATGTCCGTCCGATTGCCTGCTCGCAGAGTGCGCCAAGCTCAATCAGCTCCGTGTGCAGAATTTCCATCTGCTGCTCAAATCTTTCCCTCATATCAGCCAAACCTCCCTGTAATGTAATCCTCTGTCCGTTTATCCTTCGGCATGGAGAAGATCTGTTCGGTCTCTCCGTATTCTACTACCTCTCCTAACAGGAAAAATGCGGTTTTGTCGGAAATTCTGGCTGCCTGCTGCATATTGTGGGTTACCATAATAATAGTATAATCTTTTTTCAGTTCTACCGCAAGATCTTCGATTTTGGAAGTAGAAATCGGATCCAGTGCTGAGGTTGGTTCGTCCATCAGAAGAACCTCCGGCTGTACAGCAAGGGCACGCGCAATGCAAAGACGCTGCTGCTGTCCGCCGGACATGCCAAGTGCGCTTTTCTTCAAACGGTCCTTCACCTCATCCCAGATTGCCGCCTGTCGAAGAGACTGCTCCACAATATCATCCAGCTTCGCTTTGGAACGGACACCATGGGTTCTGGGGCCATAGGCAATATTGTCGTAAATGCTCATCGGGAACGGATTTGGTTTCTGGAATACCATGCCGACCCGTTTTCGGAGTCCGTTGACATCCATTTTTCCGCCGTAGATGTTTTCTCCGTCCAACAGCATTTCACCGGTGATCCGGCAGCCCGGAACGAGATCATTCATTCTGTTGATGGATTTTAACAGGGTCGATTTACCACAGCCGGAAGGTCCGATAAAAGCCGTCACCTCATTGGCATCAATGCTCAGATTGATATTTTTTAAGGCATGAAAGTCTCCGTAATAAAGATCCATATTGGATACATCTATTTTACTCATGTTTTTTCCTCGTCTCTCTTTTATTTCTTTGCAATTTTCTTCGCAATCATTCCGGAACAGCCGTTGATCAGAAGGACAATCAGCATCAGGATGACGCCGGTTGCATACATCTGATTCATATAAAGGCCTTCACTGGAAAGTGCATACATATGAACGGCAAGGGTACGGCCGGAATCCATAAGGCCTGCCACCTTTGCAATCGTTCCTGCTGTGAAAAGAAGCGCTGCCGTCTCTCCTACGACACGGCCTGTCGCAAGAATGACACCGGAAAGAATGCCGGGTACGGCAGATGGAAGAACAATTTTAAAAATCGTACGAAGCTTTCCGGCTCCCAGTCCAAAGCTTGCTTCCCGATAGGAATCCGGAACCGATTTTAAGGCTTCTTCTGCTGTTCGCATAATCAGCGGAAGAATCATGATGGCAAGGGTACAGGCACCGGACATCATCGAGTATCCCATTTTCAGGGTTTTCGTAAAAAACAGCATACCGAACAAACCGTAAACGATCGACGGAATACCGGAAAGGGTCTCTGCAGTAATCCGGATCAGGCCAACCAGCGTTCCGCGCTTGTTGGCATATTCAACCAGATAAATTGCCGAGAAAATGCCAAGCGGCGCAGCAAGCAGAAGGGAAAGTACCGTCATCGTAACAGTGTTGATGATCGCCGGAAGCATCGTAACATTCTCTGTATTATAGGTCCAGGCAAACTGCTCCAGTGTCAGGTTTTTCACGCCACGAATCAGAATGAATCCAACCAGGAAAACCAGAACGGCAAGTGCAAGAATGGCTGCTCCCCAGGTAATTCCGGTCAGCACGGAGGAAAAAACACTTTTGTGATACGTAACCTTTGTTCTTTCTTTTTCTTTTGTATTTATTTTTACAGCTTCCATTGTATTTACAGCTCCATTTCCTTTAATCACCATAAGGTACCCTCCGGTTCAGCATAGACACCGATAAATTGATCAGCAGGATAAAGACAAACAGCACAACACCCGTTGCAATCAGCGCTTCCCGGTGAAGTCCGGATGCATATCCCATCTCCAGTACAATATTGGCTGTCATGGTACGAAGGCCTTCTGTGATTCCTTTTGGCATACGAGGCTGGTTTCCGGCAATCATAATCACTGCCATTGTCTCTCCGATGGCACGTCCGATGCCAAGCACGATACCTGCCAGGATTCCGGATTTTGCTGCCGGGACAACTGCAAAGAAAACACTCTGGGAATGCGTGGCACCAAGACCAAGGCTTGCTTCATAGTAGGATTCCGGAACACTCGTAATGGCGGATTCTGTTACACCGACCACGGTCGGAAGAATCATAACGGCCAAAAGAATGGATGCCGTCAGCATTGTGTTTCCGTTTTTTCCGGTCAGCTGTGCCATCAATGGGACGATTACAACCAGTCCGAAAAATCCATATACGATAGATGGAATACCAGCCATCAGGTTAATGCCTGATTTACAGATGCCGTAAAATTTTTTCGGACAGTAACGAGAAAGAAACACCGAAGTAAGAATGGCAACCGGCACACCCATCAGGATTGCAAGACCGGTCACGCAGATACTGCCGACAATCATCGGCAGGATGCCGAAAATATTGTTTCCCGGTTTCCACACGGTACCGGTCAAAAATTTCAGCGGTCCGATTTTAAAAATGGCAGGAACGCCATTCATGAACAGGAAAATGCAGATCAGTGCAACAGCCAGTACGGAGCAGCATGCCGCAATCAGGAATACAAGTTTCATGATCGTTTCTCTTAGTTTCATAAGATAAATCCTTTCATTTCATTGTTTCGCGGAGCGTGTTTGAAAAAGACTTTCGTTTTTTCTTACGAACTGCTTTTTCAAGCACGTTCCGAAAGACAGCTTCTTTTTCTGAACATTTTTGGATACGGAAGTAAGAGCGATTTTCCATTGTTCGCCCTTACTTCTTTTTCCATTGCTTTATATATTCTTTATTTTACATCTGCCCAGTCGGTTGTGTCGCCAACATAGATGCTCTTTACCTGATCGCTGGTCAGCCCGTCGGTCGGGTTCTCTTTGTTTACGATGACAGCAATACCGTCGGTTGCGATTACGGTTGCGGTAAGCCCTGAGGATTTCTCCTCATCCTTTAAGTCACGGGATGCCATACCGATGTCGCAGAGACCGTCGCTTGCGGAAGTGATACCTGTTGTGGAATCGCTCTGCTGTACTTCGATGTTAGCGTTTGAATTTACTTTTGTATAAGCCTCTTTTAATTTTTCCATCAGTGGTGTTACAGAGGAAGATCCTGCTACCACAACCTTTTCACCGCTGCAGTTTCCTTCGTAGGCTTTGGTATCTTTGATTGCAATATATCCGTCATCTGAAACAACCTGCTGTCCGTCGGTGCTTAAGATGTAGTCCATGAAATCCTGCGCATCTGCGGAAAGACCGTCTTTTGTTACAATGTTGAACGGACGGCTTACTTTATAGGAACCGTTTTCTACGTTCTCTGCGCTTGCCTCTGCTCCGTCGATTTTCAGTGCTTTGACTTCATCATTTAAGGATCCAAGGGAGATATAACCGATTGCGTACTGGTTACCTGCCACCGTGCTCATCATAACGGAAGTATTGTTGGTGATCTGTGCATCAACGGTGGTGTTGTCTACTTTCTCACCTGCATCGTTTTTCTCTTCTACACCGAACAGCTCGATGAATGCACCTCTGGTACCGGAACCATCCTCACGGGAGATCACGCTGATCTGTCCGGAGAAATCTCCGCCTGCTGCGGTGCTGTCACCGTCTGTGCTGCCATCTGCCTCTGTTGCAGAAGCCTCTTTTGTAGTGTCTGCTGTGGAAGAACTGCTGCTATCGCTGCTTCCACATCCTGCAAGCATTCCTGCAGCCATCATTGCGGTTAAGGTGATTGCAATTACTTTTCTCTTCATAATATTCTTTTCTCCTCTTTTCACACGGGATTTTTGTGATTTCTATTTTGTAAAATCGCAATCCCGACGTTTTTTACATTTCGTTTTTACAGGTTTCATCATAACAACGGCGTGTAAAATGCAAAATCTCAGAGATGTTAAGTTTATGTAAAACATGAGTTTTTTCTTTTTTACATTCCATTTTTCCGGTCGTAAACCGCTCCGTCACATCTCTCGCAAGTGGCACATTTTTTCCGCGCAGTGCAATCCTGCCCAAAGGATCTTTTTCTCCGCAGGAAATTCCAACAAGATTTCCCATAGAAAAAAAGGCTCCCCGGAATACTCTTTTTTCAGAGTATTCCGGGGAGCCTTTTTCTAAAGCATATGCAAAAGCGGATATTCGCAATCCTCTTATTCCGTCACCAGCACGTCAAGCTTTTCGGACGCTTCTTTTAACAGGTCAATGATCGGCAGATGCTGCGGGCATACACTCTCACACTGACCACACTGCACGCAGTCTTCTGCTTTTCCCGATGTTTCCAGCAGCTTTTTATAATAATTTTTCGCGCGGTCTTCTTCTCCATACAGGCGGATGGTATTCAATGCCTTGAACACATCCGGAATCGCGATTCCCATCGGACATCCGTCGCAGCAGTAACGACAGGCGGTACATGGAACCGCCGGACTCTTTTTCAGCGCTTCCTGTGCTTTGGCGATCACTGCTTTTTCTTCCTCGTTTAACGGTACAAAATTTCGGAAGGTTTTGATATTATCCTCCATCTGTTCCTCGTTTGACATACCAGAGAGCACGGTTGCAACACCCGGGAGGGAAGCCGCAAAGCGGAGTGCCCAGGACGCAATCGATGCATCCGGATGAACACGTTTCATCTCTGCTTCAATCTCTTTGCCTGCTGATGCAAGGGAACCGCCCTTTACCGGCTCCATAACAAGGAACGGCATATCGTATTTCCGAAGCACCTCATACAGACGTCCGGACTGGATCAGCGGATTGTCCCAGTCAGCATAGTTCATCTGGATCTGGACAATTTCAACCTCCGGATGCTCGGAGAGAATCTTGTCAAGCAGCTCCGGCGTTCCGTGGAAGGAGAAACCAAAGTGTTTGATCAGTCCCTCTTCTTTTTTCTTCTTGGCCCAGTTAAAACAGTCGTATTTCACATAGCCGTCATAGTTTGCGCCGTCCTCGACACTGTGCAGCAGGTAATAATCAAAGTAGCCTGCTCCGGTGCGCGCGAGCTGATCGTTGAAAATGCGGTCACGGCCTTCGATGCCCTCGTCCATCATCCACTGCGGAAGTTTGGTTGTCAGAGTAAAGCTTTCTCTCGGATGACGCTCTACCAGCGCTTTTTTCACGATGCTCTCCGATTTTCCGCCGCAGTACATATAGGCGGTGTCAAAATAGTTCATTCCGGAGGCAAGGTACGCATCGACCATTTTACAGATCTGCTCCAGATCCAGTTCTCCGTCCTTCTCCGGAAGGCGCATCATGCCAAATCCTAATTTCGGCATTTTTGTTACATCTACACTCATGTTAAAATATCCCCTTTCTTTTCCGCAGAAAACCTTCGTTTCCTCAGTATTGTTGAAAAAATTGTAGCATTAAAGTATACTTGAAAGTCAATAGTTTTTTTTATTTTTGTCAAAATTTTTCTTTGACTTTTTCCGTTTCCGGTGGTATTCTGGTAAAAAATTATGATTACAAAAGGAGTAGCACTATGATCTGGAAAAACCAGTTTCTTCACCTCACAAATGGCGATGTTTCAGCTGTTTATGGGGATAGTGCGCTCTTTTTTAAGTAAACTTCACATCTTGTATTCTTAAAACCACACAGAAAATGCACGTATCTCCCCATCAGAATTTTACTATATTTTGACAAGGAGATTTTTTTATGTCTGAGAAAAATACCAGAAAACAAATACGAACTTTATATCTTATGACCACGGTCGGCTATTTTCAGATTGCGGCGGCTTCGTGGGTTGCACTGCTCGCACTCCGTGGATTTTCGCTGCTGCAGATCGGGATGCTCGAAAGTATTTTCCATATCGTGAGCCTCTGCTTTGAACTCCCCTCCGGCGTTGTCGCCGATGTTTTCGGGCGACGGAAAACGCTGATTGCAAGTCAGGTGGCCGCCCTGATTTCCGGTACGCTGATGATTTTTTCCACCGGCTTTGCCACAACGGCGCTTGCGCTTGGATGCAGTGCGCTCAGCTATAACCTTGCATCCGGCACACGGGAGGCACTTGCGTATGACAGTCTGAAGCAGAACGGGGACGAAGGATTTTATGCCCGTTTTTCTTCTACTGAAATGATGCTGTACCGTATCACCAATTCCACCGCAACGCTCTGCGCAGGCCTTGCCCTGTGGCTGGGATACCGGCGCGCGTATGCGATTGATCTCTTCTTCGGGCTGATTGCGCTTGGCATTTCATTCCGCCTTGCGGAAGTAAAAACGGACGCAACACCAGTTCATTATCCTGTTGGACAGGAAATCGTTTCGGTTGTGCAGGAAAGCTGGCAGTTTCTTGTCCGTGAGAAAAAAGCAAGAAATATTATGCTGGTGAACGCACTCATCGGTGCCGTTTCTACGCTGGTTCTCTTCTTTTTACAGGCGAAGCTGCCACTCACCGGCATGAACAGCGCGCTGCTTGGACCTGCCCTCTTCGTGATGGGACTCGGCGCGGCACTGGGATCGCGGATGACGGCATACTTTCACAAATACCGCTACCGCGCGATTCTGCTGTTTGGCACGATCGGTGTACTTTTCGCCTTTCTTATGAGCTTTACCGGACTGCCGGCCCTTATGGTCTTCGGCGGATTTATCGGATCCTTTTCCGATGATTTTCTTGAAGTCCGGACCGATATTCTGCTCAATGACATGATCCCGTCCAGGCAGCGGGCGACGCTGATGTCGGTGAACTCGTTTGTCTTTTCCATGATTATGATCGTCCTTTCCACCGTATTTGGATGGATCATGTGATCGTCAAAAATTTACTTTCATTGAAAAACGCTCATCAGTTTTTTGCTGATGAGCGTTTTTTTCAAAAAATGATCAAACACCGCCGCTCCCTGCCGGAACGCCGTCCGGGGTCTGCGGAGGTGTGCTTCCCCCCTCCACATTCTCCACCACTTTTTCTTTCTTCAACCACTTCCAGACATCGCCATATACGCGGTACTTCTCTTTCTCGTTCAGTATTTCATGCCGCATTCCCGGATACAGCTTTCCTCTGACATTGCGGTACCCGATCAGCCGCATATGGTCGATGGATTTTTTAAAGCGCCGCACATTCACATAACACGGATCATCCCCGCCGGACAAAAACAGCACCGGCAGCTTCCGGTTTGTGCAATGCCATCCATGAAATCCATACGTCTCCTTCAGCAGATCATTCAGCGCAAAAAAAGCATCATCCGAAAACGTAAAGCCACAGAGCGGATTTTCTTCATACTCCCGCACCACCTCCGGGTCCGAACAGCACCAGGCGAACCGGCTCTTCTCATCCGCAAACCGCGCCGCAAACGATCCAAACGACATCGCCTCCAGAAGATTGCTCCGATGCCCATCCCCGAGCACCGCCGCTTCCGCGTGTCCTACAGCCGCCCCCAGCGGCCGCAGATAATTTTTGCTCGGCGAACCGCACACAATCAGCGCATCCAGCTCCTGGTCGTGTTCCTTCGCGTATGCGCGCACAACCAGGGATCCCATACTGTGTCCCATCAGAACAAACGGAAGATCCGGGTACTCCTTCTTTGCCCACTTCGTGACAAGAAACAGATCCTCCACAAGTCCTGCGCCGCCTGCGCCGTACATAAATCCGAGGTCCTGCTCCGACTTCACACTCTTTCCGTGCCCGCGGTGATCATGAATCACACACACTATACCGTGTTCCGCCATAAACTCCATAAACGGCAGATACCGCTCCTTGTATTCGCTCATTCCATGGCTGAGCTGCAGAAGCGCCGTCCGCTGTACGCCCTCCTCCGGCTCCACCACAAGCCCGTCAAGCATCAGTCCATCCACCTTCGACTGAATCGTAAAACCTCTTTGCATTGCACCTTCCCCTTTCTTCCAGAACGATGCCGAACTGCCCGAAATTCTAAACCTCCGTGTCCTCCGAAATTTCCGGCGGAACCGCAAACGACAATGTAATCCGATCGTAGCACTCCTCGCACAGATCAAACTCATGCTTTTCCAGGTCTTTCCCGGAAAAGTACCCCCACGTCGTGTCGACCGAGCAGATCCCCTCCAGCAGCATTCCATTCTGTATTTTCATGCTTTTTCCGCAGCAGTTACACACCGCCGCTTCCAGCTCATTTGTGTTTTTGTTGTATTTCCGCATTTTTCTTCCTCCCGTGTATCAAAAAACGTTTCTTTCTTCGTTCCTGACACAAAACAGAAATCAGATTCTCCTGTGTCCTGTCGATTGTAACACATCTTTCCCGCCATTCCTACTGGGAATGAAAGGAAAGTCCTGTGCGTTAAATGCGTATACAATAACGATTTCTCTCTACCTCTTCGGAACCGATTCATCCGTCCGGCTCATCAGCACCGCATCCTCCTTTGGAAGATCGTAGTACCCCTTCCTGAGGCCGTCCTGCACAAAGCCAAGACTCTCATACAGATTCCGCGCCGGCGTATTGCCGATGCGCACATCCAGATGAATGACGCGCACCTTTCTCTCCTGCATCCGACGGAACAGTTCTTCCATCAGTGCACGGCCGATGCCGCGTCTTCTCGCTTTTTCTGCCACGCAGACATTTGTGATCTCACTTTCATCAAAGGAAATCAGGATTCCGAGATATCCTAAAATTTCACCGTCCTCCTCTGCTACAAGAAACAGTGCGTCGTCACGGATCAGAAATGTAAAAAATCCGGTTTCTGTCCACGGAATCGAAAAGTTGGCCTCCTCAATCGGCATCACCTGCTCCAGATCATCGATCTGCATTTCACGGATTGTGATCATTCGCTTTTTTCTCCGTTCTCCTGTTTTTTCACCACATCGGCATGCTTCACAGATTCCCGCTCCGCTCTTTCACGCTCCGCCTGCGATTTTCTCAGGTATTCCGGCTCGTGCTCTTCTGCCGTCTGAATCTTACCTTCTTTGTAATAAACCTCAGCCAGTGCTCCGACGGCTGCCGCTCTCTGGCGGTTGACGTGTGCCGGTGCAAAGGAAAACGGAATCGTCAGCAGTGCCTCTAATTTTTCCCGGTAAACCGCAACGCCGTCCCCGAGGAAAATCACTTCGTGGTCGAGGCAGTTCAGGCCCTCCGCTAGTGCCTCAATGCTCATCGTATCCTGTTCCCAGACCGTATCGAGACGATGATCCGTGTAGCAGTAAACTCCGGTATAGACCTGGTTTCTTCTCGCATCCATGATCGGGCAGACAAATTTGTCAGTATCCCAGATATTGTACGCGATTGCCGCCGTCGTTGGAATGGAAATCAGTGGTTTTTCAAGTGCCAGACCAAGTCCCTTGGCTGTTGCAGAACCGATGCGAAGACCGGTAAACGAGCCCGGACCTCCAGCAACTGCAATCGCATCGATCGTCGAAAGATCCAGCTCTGTCATGTTCGAGATTTCATCCAGCATCGGAAGCAGAGTCTGGGAATGTGTTTTTTTATAATTTACGGTGTATTCCGCAAGCAGTGTGTCATTTTCAACAACAGCCACCGAAGCCACCAGGCCGGAGCTGTCCAGTGCAAGTATTTTCATAATTTTTTGTTTCCTTTCCGATATTTCCTTCCTGTGCAACTCATTTTGGCAGTCTGCCGGAAACAGGAATCTTTACGATTTCCTTTTGTTTTTCCACCACATTCAGGATTTTTTTCTTTTATTCCACCGTAATTTTCCGGTAATCAAACCCTTTTTCGAGGTCTTTTTCTATCGTAATCGAAATCGCACCCTCCGGGATCAGCTCTTCAATCAGTTCTGCCCATTCGATCAGGCAGACACCCTCACCGAAAAAATAATCATCGTATCCGATTTCTTCCATTTCTTCTATATCACCGATCCGGTAAACATCGAAATGATAAAATGGCAGACGTCCTTCCGTATATTCCTGAATAATGGTAAATGTGGGACTGTTGACTGCCTCTGTGATGCCAAGTCCTTTTGCAAAGCCTTGCGTCAGAACGGTTTTTCCAACACCAAGGTCTCCGTTTAATGTATAAATCTGGCCAGGCTTCGCCGCTTTTCCCAGCTTTTCGCCAAGGGCAAGCGTCTCCGACGCAGAATTTGTTTCTATGATCATATGCTTTCTTCTCCTCTTTTTCTGCCTATCATTTTAACACAAACAAAAAGGTAATACAACCGCAGAACGAAACCGCTTTTCCTTGTGCTTTTCCTTGCTTTTTCTATCTGTTTTCGCTATACTATGTATCAGAGTTTCGCGGCCCAAAAACGTCCCACTCCTGTTTTTTCGGCCCGGAAAACGCGGTAAAACACGCTCTGCGCTTTTGTCCGCGTAAATCAAAAAGGAAAGAGATCAAAACTGTTATGCTGACTGTAATGAAATTTGGCGGAAGCTCCGTCGCAGATCTTGCGCACATCCGCAATGTAGCACAGCGCTGCATCGAAAAACAGCAGGCCGGAAGCCAGGTCGTTGTCGTTCTCTCCGCGATGGGAAAAACGACGGACGGACTGATTGCAACCGCAAAACAGATTACGGAAAAACCGTCCCGCCGCGAGATGGATATGCTTCTTGCCACCGGTGAACAGGTTTCCGTTTCCCTGATGGCCATAACCATGATTCAGATGGGCGTCAGTGCTGTTTCTTTAAATGCCTGGCAGGTACCGATGCACACGACCTCCGATTATCAGAACGCGCGCTTCAAACGGATCGACACCGAGCGCATCCGTAAAGAGCTGGATGACAACAAAATTGTCATTGTCACCGGCTTTCAGGGGATCAACAAATACGATGATATCACAACGCTCGGACGCGGCGGCTCCGATACGACTGCGGTTGCCCTCGCTGCAGAGCTGCACGCGGATGTCTGTGAAATCTACACGGATGTAGACGGCGTCTACACCGCAGATCCGCGGATTGTACCGAATGCGCGCAAAATGGAAGAGGTAACTTACGATGAAATGCTGGAGATGGCTTCGCTCGGCGCAAAAGTCCTTCACAGCAGATGCGTGGAAATCGCAAAAAAATACGGCGTGGAACTTCTGGTCTGCTCCAGTCTGAACCGGAATTCCGGAACGATGGTAAGGGAGAAAACCAAAATGGAAAAAATGTTAATCAGCGGCGTGGCTGCCGACAAAAATGTGGCAAAAATCCGTGTTGCAGGCCTTGGCAACGATCCGGAGAGCACGTTCCGCCTCTTAAATTTACTGGATCGGAACAATCTGAACATCGATGTCATGATCCAGTCACTCGGAAAGGACGGCACAAAGTCCGTTTCCTTTACCGTTGCAAAGCCGGATATGCTGCGCACGATCGATGTGCTGAACGACAATAAGGATTCGCTCGGCATCAAAAAGCTGGATTATGATGAGAACGTGGCAAAGATTTCCGTCATCGGAGCCGGTGTCCGCTCCCATTCGGGCGTGGCTGCCAAAATGTTCGGCGCGCTCGCCAATGCAGGAATCAATACCGAGATGATTACCACCTCAGAAATCCGCATCACTGCCCTGATCGACGAAGCATACGCAGATCAGGCAATGCGTGCGATCCATGAGACATTCCTGGAGCATGTCTGAAAAAGGGGGGGACCCCTTTGATACCAGATTGCTACGTGCTTTGCACTCCGGCAATCATCAAAAACATTCGTAATCCGCTCATTTTTCTTCGAAAAATGGCTGCTTACGTCTTATCAAAAAATCGTTTAAAAATCAGGAGGAAAACAATGATGTCTAACCCAATCGTTACAATTACTATGGAAAACGGCGATGTGATGAAAGCAGAGCTTTACCCGGAAATCGCGCCGAACACCGTAAACAACTTCATCAGTCTGGTAAAAAAAGGCTTCTATGACGGCCTGATCTTCCACCGTGTCATCCCGGGATTCATGATCCAGGGCGGAGATCCGGCAGGCACAGGCGCCGGCGGCCCGGATTACTGCATCAAGGGTGAGTTCTCCCAGAACGGATTTGAGAACAACCTCGCACACACCCCAGGCGTTCTCTCCATGGCACGTACCATGTTCCCGGACAGCGCAGGAAGCCAGTTCTTCATCATGCACAAAGCTGCTCCGCATCTGGACGGCGCATACGCTGCTTTCGGAAAAGTAACAGAAGGCCTGGAAGTCGTAGATAAAATCGCATCTGTCAACACCGACTACAGCGACAAACCGCTGCAGCCGCAGAGAATGGCTACCGTTACCGTTGAGACCTTCGGCGTCGAGTATCCGGAACCGGAGAAATGCTAAGGATGAACGATGAACTGATGTTAGTTGAACCGTCGGAGGAATACTTCGCCGAGCTCGCCGCCTACCGGAACGATTTTCTGGAAAACAGCGATTCCATGGACGGCTGCGGACCGCTTCGCCGGTTTGATGATATGAAGGCGTATCTTGAAGATACCATGCGGTATACCAGAGAGGAGACTCTGCCGGAGGGCATGGTTCTCGCAACACAGTTTCTGTGCATCCGCAAATCAGACAACCGCCTTGTCGGCATGATTCAGGTGCGCCACTACCTGAACGATTTTCTGCGCACCTTTGGCGGCCATATCGGCTACTCCGTCCGCCCGTCGGAACGCAGAAAAGGCTATGCCTCCTGGATGCTGAAAAATGTGCAGCCGTACTGCAAAAGCCTCGGCCTTTCCGAAATTCTGGTCTGCTGCCTGGATACCAACGAGGGAAGCCGCAGAACGATCCTGAAAAATGGCGGCCGGTTCGACGGCACTGCTTATCGTGCCGATGAAAACAAAACACTGGAGCGTTACTGGATCACCCTGTGATTTTTAATCTTCCATTTCGCATAGCTCTGAATAGTTTCACAAATTTTTCTTGACATCCATGTCATTTCACTTTATAATTTGGAACTGCAAGCGAACAATTCTGTTCTTATGCAAAATATATGCCCCTGGTAAAAAACCGACGGACAGGCAGGGGTAGTTGCCGAGCGTGGTTAAGAGCCACATTATTGATTGCGTTAAAAGCGCAAATTTTATGAGTTGATTACTTTATAATCGATGCTCTACGACGAGCACATCATCTTATGAAACGGTCAATAAGAGTACGTGACTATATATTTCTGCATAGGAAAACAGGGAGAAGCCTGGATTTTTGTCCATCCCCTGAAGTTTGCACAATACGATCATGTATAAATTTCGATTTTTAGACAGATGATGCACGTCATCTGTCTTTTTTTCGTGCTTATAGCCAAAGATGAACCCAACACCATTTTCTGAAAAAGGAGAACCAAACAATGTCAAAAGTTATGATCATCGGATGCGGCGGTGTTGCATCCGTAGCCATTCACAAATGCTGCCAGAACAGCGAAGTATTTTCTGAAATTATGATTGCAAGCCGCACCCTTTCCAAGTGCGATGCTTTAAAAGAAAAGCTGGCTCCGACCACAAAAACCATTATCACAACAGCAAAGGTGGATGCCGACTGTACAGAAGAATTAATCGCCTTAATCAAACAGTATCAGCCGGATGCCGTATTAAATCTGGCTCTTCCTTATCAGGATCTTACCATTATGGATGCCTGCCTTGCATGTAAGGTTCCTTACATTGATACTGCAAACTACGAAGCAGAAAACACGGATGATCCGGCATGGCGTGCGATCTACGAAAAGAGATGCGAAGAGCTTGGCTTTTCTGCTTACTTTGATTATTCCTGGCAGTGGGCTTATATGGACCGTTTCAAGGAAGCCGGCATCACCGGTCTTCTCGGAACCGGCTTTGACCCGGGCGTCACCAGCGTTTTTGCAGCCTATGCACAGAAACACTATTTCGATGAAATTCACACGATTGATATTCTGGACTGCAACGGCGGCGACCACGGATATCCGTTTGCAACCAACTTCAATCCGGAAATCAACCTCCGCGAGGTATCCGCTCCCGGCTCTTACTGGGAAAACGGCCACTGGGTAGAAATTCCGCCAATGTCGATCAAACGGGAATATAACTTCGATGAGGTAGGCGAGAAGGATATGTACCTTCTTCACCATGAAGAAATTGAGGCTCTTGCAAAAAATATCCCGGGCGTAAAAAGAATCCGCTTCTTCATGACCTTCGGCCAGAGCTATCTGACCCATATGAAATGTCTGGAAAATGTAGGACTTCTCTCCACCACTCCGATTACCTTCAACGGACAGCAGATTGTACCGATCCAGTTTTTAAAAGAGCTTCTCCCGGATCCTTCCACCCTTGGCCCGCGCACCGTGGGTAAAACCAACATCGGCTGTATTTTTACCGGTATCAAGGACGGAAAAGAAAGAAGCATTTACATTTACAACGTCTGTGACCACCAGGAATGCTACCGGGAAGTAGAGTCTCAGGCGATCTCCTACACCACCGGCGTTCCGGCCATGATCGGAACCATGATGGTCGTGAACGGCCTCTGGAATAAACCGGGTGTCTACACCACAGATGAATTCGATCCGGATCCGTACATGGAAGCACTCAACAAGTGGGGTCTTCCGTGGAAGGTCGTAGAAAATCCTGTTTTAGTAGATTAAGCCTATGTATAAGATAAACGAACTGCCAACTCCCTGTTTTGTCATTGATGAAGGCAAACTGGAAGAAAACTTAAAGCTCCTGCACCAGGTAGAAGAACGCACCGGTGCAAAAATTCTGCTGGCTCAGAAATGCTTTTCCTGCTTTTCGGAATATCCGCTGATTGGAAAATATATCAGCGGAACAACTGCCAGCGGACTCTATGAGGCGCGGCTTGGAAAGGAAGAAATGGGGCTGGAGAATCATGTGTATTCTCCGGCCTACCGCCCGCAGGATATGGAAGAGCTCGCACAGATCTGCGATCACATTATTTTCAATTCAGAAAAGCAGCTCCGAACGTACCTCCCTGTACTTAAGGCTTCCGGAACCGCAAAAGCCGGACTTCGCATCAACCCGGAATGCTCCACGCAGGAAGGCCATGCGATTTATGATCCCTGTGCGCCCGGCTCCCGCATGGGCATCCGCGCCTGCGATTTTACAGACGAACTGGCCGATCTTGTGGATGGTCTTCATTTTCATACCCTCTGTGAACAGAATTCGGATGATCTGGAAACCACGCTGCGCGCCGTGGAAGAAAAATTCGGCAAGTGGCTTTTTAAAATGAACTGGCTTAACATGGGAGGCGGACATCATATCACCCGTGAGGATTACGATATCGAACGCCTGATTTCCTGTATCAACCATATGAAAGAAACGTATGGTCTTCAGATTTACCTGGAGCCCGGGGAAGCAGTTGCCTTAAACGCAGGCTACAATGTCACGGAAGTTCTCGATATTGTTGAAAATAACGGAAAAATTTTAATTCTTGACACTTCCGCCGCCTGCCATATGCCGGATGTGCTTGAGATGCCGTACCGCCCTCCGCTCAAAGGCAGCGGACTGCCCGGAGAAAAGCCTTATACCTACCGCCTTTCCTGCAATACCTGCCTGGCGGGCGACGTAATCGGCGAATATTCCTTCGATTCCCAAATCCGGATCGGTGACAGACTGTATTTTGAAGATATGGCGATTTATTCGATGGTAAAAACCAATACCTTTAACGGAATCCCACTCCCTTCCATCGCGGTGATGGACAAAGCTGGAAACTGCCGAATGATAAAGGAGTTTGGATATGAAGATTTCAAAAACCGATTGTCTTAGAACCCCAAAAGCCGATGGCTTTTACATGCCGGGCGAATTTGAGCCCCACGAAGGCACGCTGATGATCTGGCCGTGGCGTCCCGGTTCCTGGAATTACGGGGCAAAAGCGGCAAGAACGGCATTTGCAGAAATTGCAGAAGCAATTGCCGCTTATGAGCAGGTTTATCTTTTCGTCCGGCCACAGGATAAAGCATCGGCACAGGAACTGCTTTCCTCCGACCGGATTCATCTGATCGAAGCCCCGACAGAGGATGCCTGGGCAAGAGATACCGGCGCTACGTTTGTGGTCAACGATCAGGGCGGGCGAAGAGGCATTCAATGGGAATTCAACGCCTGGGGCGGCCAGTATGACGGTCTGTACTCCCACTTTGAGCATGACCGTGAGGTTCCGGAACGAATCTGCAGTTTTCTCGGAGATTCCTTCTATAATGCCCGCCCCTTTGTTCTGGAAGGCGGCTCCATCCATGTTGACGGGGAAGGAACCCTGCTTACGACCGAAGAATGTCTGCTGAGTCCGGGGCGCAATCCTTCTCTTACAAGAGCGGAAATTGAAGAAAAGCTGCGTCAGTATCTTTCGGTTGAAAAAATCATCTGGCTGCCTTTTGGTATTTACAACGATGAAACCAACGGCCATATTGATAATATGTGCTGCTTTGTAAAGCCAGGAGAAGTGCTTCTTGCCTGGACAGATGACGAAAACGATCCTCAGTATGCCAGAAGCAGGGCCGCTTTTGATCTTCTCTCCCATACCGTTGACGCGAAGGGACGAAGCTTTGTGATTCACAAGCTGCCCATTCCAAAGCATCCCATCTGTATTACAGAAGAAGATCTTCTCGGCTATGATTTTGAAGCTGGCGAAGACCAGCGGGAAGCCGGCGAACGTCTTGCCGCCAGTTATATCAATTTTTACCTTGCCAATCACTGTGTCCTTCTTCCCCGGTTCGGCGATGAAAACGACACCGCGGCTGCAGAAATTCTCGGAAAATGCTTTCCGGATCGACGGATCCTCCCTGTCGATGCACGCGTCATTCTGACCGGCGGAGGCAACATTCACTGTATTACCCAGCAGATTCCGGCAAAGAAAAGAGGAAACAGATTATGAGAAATATAAAAATTGCCGCACTGCAGTTTTCATGCTGCAGCCAGGTACAGGAAAATATAGACAAAGCAGAGACCATGGTCCGTGAAGCCGCTTCCAACGGCGCCAATCTCATCCTTCTTCCTGAATTATTTGAAAGACCGTATTTTTGTCAGGAAAAGCGATACGATTATTATGATTATGCCCTGCCTTTGACAGAAAATCCCGCCATCCGGCGTTTTCAGGCCGTTGCCGGAGAACTTGGGGTCGTGATTCCGGTCAGCTTTTATGAAAGGGATGTTCAGCGCCTGTTTAATTCCATTGCCATGATCGATGCAGACGGATCCATTCTTGGCGTTTACCGCAAGACCCATATCCCGGACGATCATTTTTATCAGGAAAAATTCTATTTCACTCCGGGAGATACGGGATTCAAAGTCTTTGAAACACGTTTTGGAACCGTCGGCGTCGGCATCTGCTGGGATCAGTGGTTTCCGGAAACAGCACGATGTATGGCTGTGCAGGGGGCTGAAATCCTGCTCTATCCTACCGCAATCGGAAGTGAACCGATTCTGAATGTAGACAGCAGCGGGCACTGGCGGCGCGTCATGCAGGGACATGCTGCCGCAAATCTTGTTCCGGTTGCTGCTGCAAACCGGATTGGTACCGAAACCGTAACGCCCTGTGAAGAAAATGGCGGCCAGTCCTCTTCTCTTACTTTCTACGGCTCTTCCTTTATTGCCGATGCAACAGGTGAACTCGCAGCATCTGCCGGAAGAGATACCGAGGAAATCCTGTACGCCTCCTTCGATCTGGATGCCCTGCGCGAAGAACGTTTTTCCTGGGGGCTTTTCCGTGACCGGCGGCCGGAAACTTATCGTATCATGACGAAACAGTAAAGCTCTGTCTCTTCCTGTTGTAACTCTTCCTACAGCGGTGCGCTGCATCACATATTCTAACTACAAAGGAGAACCGCTATGCAATATGGAATTTTATGTCTGCTGCCGCCTGCGGCGATGCTGATTTTTGCATTAAAAACGAAAAAATCTTTCGAAGCTCTGATTTTCGGAACCCTGGTTGCCTATCTCATCATGTACAAAGCAGCTTTTATCGGACCCTGGTGTGATCTGCTGCTTTCGGAGATCAGCAACGCAGATAACCAGTATATTCTTCTTCTCTGCGGACTGTTCGGAGGCTTCATTTTCCTGCTCCGCGAGGCAAAAGGAACACTTGGTTTTTCCAACCTGTTAAGCCGTTTCTGTAAAAATGAGCGGATCACCATGATGATGTCGGTATTTCTCGGAATCATTATTTTTGTCGATGACTATCTCAACATCATGACCGTTGGAACCTGTATGAAGGATGTCTGTGACAAACGAAAAGTCCCAAGACAGGCGCTTGCCTATATCATTGACTCAACCGGTGCACCTGTCTGTGCACTGATTCCCTTTTCCACCTGGGTGGTCTTTTATTCCGGTGTTTTTATTCAGGAACCGGATATTCTCAACATGGGCTTTTCCACTGGTATGAGTGTTTACTTAAAAGTGCTTCCTTATATGTTTTATCCCATGACTGCCCTTCTGGTTGTGATTCTGTTTGCCTGCAAACTAATGCCAAAGCTCGGAAAAATGAAAGCTGCCTATGCAGATCTGGAAAAGGAAGAGCAGACACCGGAGCATCCCAAAATGCACAATGCCCCTTCCGTCGACCTTGCCATGGCCGGAATGAGCGTTGATTACCCGCCCGAAAATACCAATACCGGAAATATACTGGATTTTCTGATCCCTATTGGCATTCTGATCGGTGTGACAGTAGCCACACAGGATATGATGCAGGCGATCATTCTTGCTCTTGCTTCCTGTATGATTCTTTATCTTCCACGGAAGAAAATGACCTTTACGCGGTACGTGGAACTGTTTTTTGCCGGCTTTGCAGATATTCTTCCGGTTCTCGCCATTCTTCTTGCATCCTTTATGATCAAGACTGCCTGCGGCGAAATGGGACTCTCGGAATATGTTATCAACCTGTGTGTTCCGTACATGAATGCCAAAACACTGGCAGCTATTATTTTTGTTGTCATTGCAGTTCTGACCTTTGTCACCAGCTCTTTCTGGGGAATTGAGGCCGTAGCCGTTTCCATCGTTGTTCCGCTTGCCATCGCCCTTGATGCTAATGTACTTCTGGCGCTTGGCGCTGTCGTATCCGGCGGTGTTTTCGGAAGCCATGCATGCTTCTATTCCGACGCAACGGTTCTTTCCTCCGCGACCTGCGAGATTGACAATATGTCACATGCCGTGTCGCAGTTTCCTTACGTCCTGATCAGTGCTGCTCTCGCCGTATCGGGATTCTTAATCTGCGGAATTTTTGCTCTTTAAAGACACACAGGAAATTTCAACGAAGTTTCCTGTAAATTAAAAAAGCCTCCGACGATAGGATTTTTCTGAATTCGTCGGAGGCTTTTTGTTTTTTATTCTTTTACACTCAGCCGCACCAGTGCACGCTGCAGCTTGGCTTCAGCAATACGGTATTCTCTGTCTGTCAGACCGCCGTTTGCCAGCGCCTGCTCGGCCCTGTGTTTGGCAGCCTCGGCGCGCTCTGCATCAATATCCTCTTCCCACTCCCAGGTCGTTGCCAGAACACGGCAGACCCCATTCATCATGGAAAGCATTCCGCCGATGCAGGCGGCATTTCTTCTCGTTCCGTCCTCCAGCACAATATGCGCCTCGCCCATACCGAGTGCAGTGCAGTAATTGCAGTGCCCAGGCAGAATTGCCAGGTCGCCGCTGATGGTTCTGCAGACAACGCGCGCTACGTCACCCTCATAGAGAAGTCCGTCCGGCGTGCCGACACGTAAAGGAAATGTACTCATACGTCATTCCTCCTTTACTGATTCAGTGCTTTTGCTTTTTCAAATACCTCGTCGATGGTACCTGCAAACAGGAAGCAGCTCTCCGGAAGATCGTCGCACTCGCCATCGAGGATCATGCGGAATCCGCGCAGGGTTTCTTTTAACGGCACGTATTTTCCTTCCATACCGGTAAACTGCTCCGCTACCGAGAAGCTCTGGGACAGGAAACGCTGTACCTTACGGGCACGGCTGACCGTCAGCTTATCCTCTTCGGACAGCTCGTCCATACCCATGATGGCGATAATGTCCTGCAGCTCTTTGTATCTCTGCAGCACCTGCTGTACGGCACGCGCTACCTCATAGTGCTCATGGCCTACGATTTCCGGTGTCAGGATACGGCTGGTAGAATCGAGCGGATCAACAGCCGGGTAAATACCCTGGCTGGAGATTTCACGGGAAAGTACCGTCGTGGCATCCAGATGGGTAAACGTTGTTGCCGGAGCCGGGTCGGTCAGGTCATCGGCCGGCACGTAAACAGCCTGTACCGATGTGATGGATCCCTTTCTTGTGGAAGTAATACGCTCCTGCAGTGCGCCCATCTCGGTTGCCAGCGTCGGCTGGTATCCTACTGCGGACGGCATACGGCCAAGCAGAGCCGAAACCTCGGAACCTGCCTGCGTAAATCGGAAAATATTATCGATGAACAGCAGCACATCCTGATTTTTCACATCACGGAAATATTCTGCCATGGTAAGGCCGGAAAGTCCGACACGCATACGCGCTCCCGGCGGCTCGTTCATCTGTCCATAGACCAGTGCTGTCTTGTCGATAACACCGCTCTCTTTCATCTCGTTGTAAAGGTCATTTCCTTCACGGGTACGCTCTCCGACACCGGTGAAAACGGAAAGTCCGCCGTGTGCCGTTGCCACGTTGTGGATCAGCTCCATGATAAGGACTGTTTTTCCAACGCCGGCACCGCCGAACAGACCGATTTTTCCGCCCTTGGCATACGGGCAGATCAGGTCAACGACCTTGATTCCGGTTTCGAGGATTTCCGTTGCCGGAACCTGTTCCTCATAGGACGGCGGATCGCGGTGGATCGGCCATTTTTCTGCTGTTTCCGGTGCCGGCTTATTGTCTACGGTCTCACCGAGCAGGTTGAACACGCGGCCTAAGCACTCCTCTCCGACCGGAACGGCGATCGGGCCGCCCGTGTCGACTGCTTTCGTTCCGCGGACAAGTCCGTCTGTGGACTTCATGGCAATGCAGCGAACCATGTTGTCGCCCGTCTGCTGCGCCACTTCCACAACCAGCTTCTCGCCGTGGTTGTCTATCTCGATGGCATTCAGAAGTGCCGGCAGCTCTCCTTCCGGAAAACGGATGTCCAGAACAGGACCCGTTACCTGCACAACCTCGCCAATGTGTTTTTCACTCATTTAACGACTTCTCCTCACTTTTCTTGTTTCCACTCTTACACGCCTTCCGCACCGCCGACGATCTCCGTGATCTCCTGCGTAATGCTTGCCTGACGGGCACGGTTGTAATACAGATTGAGCTGTTCAATCATCTCCTCTGCATTTCCCGTTGCCGCCTCCATTGCGGTACGGCGTGCCGCAAGCTCACTTGCCACACTCTCACAGATACCGCCGTAGATCAGGCCGCCTAAGTATTCCGGCACAATCGCTTCGAATACCTCGACACCGTTTGGCTCATACAGGATCAGATTCCGGATTTTTTTCGCTTCCGGATCCTCTCCGTCCTCTTTTGCAATGTCAATCAGAGGCAGGATCGGCACGGAAACCGGCATCTGCGACAGCATCGACACGAATTTCGTATAGCAAAGCTCCACATGTCCGAAGGTCCCTTTCCGGAACTCACGGCACAGTGCGCGCGCGATCTCAAAGCTGTCTGCCACGGAAAGATTTGCGATCTCGGCAAAGCTGTCCGTCAGAATGTCCAGCTTCCGGGATTTTGCATACTCCACTGCCTTTTTGCCGACCGGAACCACACAGATCTCTTTTCCTTTGGCATCTGCCTCAAAGCATCGGAACAGATTCGCGTTGTATCCGCCCGCAAGGCCGCGGTCTCCGGCAACCAGCACGTAGCAGCATTTCTCGTTTTTTGCCTCTTTTGCATAAATGGAATAAAATTCCGTGTTTCCTTTTGCAATATCCTGCAAAGTGCGGTACAGCTCCTGAAAATACGGACGGCAGGTATCAGCCCGCTCCTTCGCTTTTCGCAGCTTGGAGGACGCTACAAGTTCCATCGCCTTGGTAATCTGCATCGTGCTTTCGACACTTTTGATCCGCAGCTTTACGGCTTTCATGTTTGCAGCCATAGGCTCCTCCTTCTTTCCTTATTTTGCAGGTCTTGTATTGATAAAGTTTTCGGTGTACGATTCGAGCGCACTTTTCAGCTTCTCTTCGGTATCTGCCTCGAGTTTTCCGGTTGCGGAAATCTCCTGCATCACGGCAGCACCCTCTGCGTCGGTATCAAGCCAGGTATACAGTCCGTCCTCATAGGCGCGGACATCCTCAGCTGCAACCTTTGACAGAATTCCTTTCGTTACCGCATAAAGAATGGCCACCTGTTTTTCTACCGGAACCGGTGCATTCTGGTTCTGTTTTAATACTTCCACGATACGCACACCCTGCTCCAGACGCGCCTTTGTATCGGCATCCAGATCGGATCCGAACTGTGCAAAGCTTGCCAGCTCGCGGTACTGGGAATAGATCAGTTTCAGAGTTCCGGCTACCTTCTTCATCGCCTTAATCTGCGCATTTCCACCGACACGGGATACGGATACGCCAGGGTTTACCGCCGGCATAACGCCCGAGTGGAACAGCTCTGTCTCAAGGAAAATCTGTCCGTCTGTGATGGAGATAACGTTCGTCGGAATATAGGCGGAAATATCGCCTGCCTGGGTCTCAATGATCGGCAGGGCCGTCATGGATCCGCCGCCGTGTTCATCGTCCAGCTTTGCGGCACGCTCCAGAAGTCTGGAATGGAGATAGAAAACATCTCCCGGATAAGCCTCACGTCCCGGCGGACGGCGGATCAGCAGGGAGAGTGCACGGTATGCAACCGCGTGCTTACTTAAGTCATCATAAATGATCAGCACATCTTTTCCCTGATACATAAAGTACTCGCCCATGGCACAGCCGGAATACGGTACGATATACTGCAGCGGGCTCGCTTCGGATGCCGTCGCTGCCACGACGATGGTGTACGCCATTGCGCCGTTCTTCTCAAGATTTTCTACTAAGGACGCTACTGTCGAACGTTTCTGTCCGATGGCAACGTAGATACAGATCACATCCTTGCCTTTCTGGTTCAGAATGGTATCGGTTGCAATCGTTGTCTTTCCGGTCTGACGGTC
The DNA here is from genome assembly GCF_003435675.1 of Blautia sp. AM23-13AC. Classification (NCBI taxonomy): domain Bacteria; kingdom Bacillati; phylum Bacillota; class Clostridia; order Lachnospirales; family Lachnospiraceae; genus Blautia; species Blautia sp. AM23-13AC. Next base: position 378,622 of record NZ_QTUL01000002.1, read on the forward strand.
TCCGATGATCAGCTCTCGCTGACCTCTTCCGATCGGAACCATGGAATCGATCGCTTTAATACCGGTCTGCAGCGGCTGATTAACACCTTTTCTCTCACAGATGCCCGGTGCCGGGCTTTCAATCGGACGGTACTCTGCTGCCGTAATCGGGCCTGCGCCGTCGATTGGCTGGCCGAGCGCGTTGACAACGCGTCCGATCATGCCTTCTCCGACCGGAACCGAAACAACTTTTCCCGTTCTTTTTACAAGCTGTCCCTCGCTGATGTTCTCGCCGGAACCGAATAAAACGACAGATACGCTGTTTTCCTCGAGGTTCTGTGCCATTCCATAGCTTCCATCCTCAAATTCCAGCAGCTCGCCTGCCATGCAGTTCGAAAGACCGCTGGCTCTTGCGATTCCGTCTCCGACCATCAGAACGGTGCCTGTCTCATCCTGCCGGATCGCATTTTCATAATATTTGATCTGGCTGCGGATGACCTTGGATATTTCTTCTGGTTTCAGTTGCATTTTTTCCTCCTACACCACTGTATCGCTGATTCTTCTGGAAAGCTCGGCCAAACGTCCCTTTACGGTTCCGTCAAACAGCTTTCCGTCGAGCTCCACACGGACACCCGCCAGAACGGACGGATCGGTTTTCAGTTCCATCACGACCGTTTTTCCGCTCATCGTTTCCAGTTTTTTCTTCAGAAGCTCTTCCTGTTCCTTCGACAGGGATGCTGCGCTCGTCACAACTGCCTCGGCAATATTGTGGGCTGCGTAGTATCTGCGCTGGAATGCTTCCTGGCATCCGCCGAATTCACGGAGAAGATTTTTTTCACACAGCAGTTTGATAAAATTGACCAAATACGGTTCCGCCTGGCTGCCAAATGCCGCGTCGATCAGCCCGATCCGCTCTTTTCGCGGAATCGAAGGCTCCGATAAAAGGCGCGGATACTCCGGGTTTTCCCGGAACAGAGCTCGGATCTCCTTCATCTCGGAAAGGATTTCCTCTTCGAGATGCTCCTCTGCGGCCAGCTCATACAGGCTCCCACCGTATACTCCGGCAGTTTCTGTCATGATGCTTCACCTACATTCGATATAAATTCATCTATCAGCTTCTCATGGTCTTTTTCATTAATCTCACGTTCAATGACCTTTCCGGCAATATCCATGGCAATGCCGCCGATCTCGCCTTTGACTTCATTGACCGCTTTCTTTTTCTCCTGGGCAATCTCTTTTTCTGCCTTGTTTTTCAGGGCAGCCGCCTGTTCGGAAGCCTCTTTTACGATTTTCTCGCTCTGCAGCGTTGCTGTCTTTCTGGCGCTTTCGAGAATCTCGTTGGCCTTTGCCTTGGCCTCCTGCATATTCTGCTCATATTCCTCTTTGATGGCGTTGGCTTCTTTTTTTGCCGCCTCTGCGTCTGTGATCTCCGCATCGGCTGCCGCACGCCGTTTTTCCAGCATCTCATTGATCGGTTTGAAAAGGAACCGTTTGATCAGATACATCTGGATGAAGAGGTTGCAGATCTGCGCGATAAAAGTCCAGGGGACAATTCCTACCAGTTCCTGAACCTGCATAGTTTCTTTCCTCCTAGCAATCATTTACTCCTTGCAACTATTTCAGGAAGTTCATGAACATTCCCGGTGCTACGAAGATCAAAAGCAGGCCGGTTACGAAACCGTAAATACCTGTGGTCTCTGCGATCGCACAGCCAAGAAGCATGGTGCTTGTTACATCGCCTTTGCATTCCGGCTGACGTCCGATTGCCTCAAGTGCCTTTGCTACGGCGTTACCTTCACCGATACCAGGTCCGATACCTGCGATCAGGGAGCATCCTGCGCCGATTGCGCATCCTGCGAGAGCGATACCTTTTGCTAAAATCTGAAAATCCATCTTGTTTTCCTCCTGTATTTTCTTTTTGTAAACCTCATTTTTTAATCTCTTTAGCCTTCCTCTGCTGCATTCGCAATGTACATGACAGTCAGCATACAGAAAATAAAGGCCTGCATCACGCCGGAGAACCAGTCAAAATAGACCGACAGAACAGCCGGAACACCGACGTCCAGAATCGGGATCTGTGAAAGGGTTCTTCCGAGCACGCCGGGAAGCAGTCCCAGCAGCTTTCCGCTTGCCAGTGCCAGAGATCCGTAAATCAGGGCATTGATGACAACGCCGGAAAGGATGTTTCCAAAGTGACGGCACGCCATACTGATCGGCGTTGCGAGCTCCGACAAAACGTTAAACGGTGTCATAACCGCAATCGGAGTCGTGAAGCCCTTCAGATATCCGCCAAAACCGTTGGTTTTGATCTTCTGTGTGGTGATCATGATGAAAACCACAACAGCCCAGGACGCCTCGGTAGAAAGATCTGCTGTCGGACTTCGAAGTCCGATCAGGCTGATCAGGTTCGAGACAACGCTGGTCGCGAAAAGCGCCGACACAAAAGGAATCAGATACCGGAATTTTTCTCCCATGTTGCCGATGACGAATTTATTTGCGGTCTCCACAATCATTTCTGCCACCGCCTGGCGTTTGGAGATGTTCCGTATCTTCAAATCTCTTGTGAGCCAGATGCAAAGTCCGGTAATGAGTGCCATTACAATCCAGCTTACCACCAGCGTTTCGCTGATCTGAATTTTCCCGAACAGCGGAAAATCGATCGGGATCGTAAAAAAGACTTTTGCACCGGAGATATCAACCTCCATTCTCTTTTCTCACCTCCTCTGTATGAGATAAAATAAAAAATTTGAACCTTTTGTCAAAGCGGATCTTCACAATCCGCTTCGCTGCTTGCTCATAACCGAATCGCTGCTTCGCTGTTTCGGTTTCAAAACGCCGTCCCGTCTTTGCGGCTTTCGCCAAAGATCAGGTTCAGCGCTTTATGCTGTTTTTTATGCCCTTCAGCTTGATGGCCGTTCCCGGAATTAAAAGCGGCAGGATTCCTGCGGCAAACTGGAAGCATGGAAGCACAATCGCCAGAACTGCCCAGAGCATCTGCATCAGGTTTCTCTGCGAATAGCTTGCCTGCATCCGCCGTTTTGCTCCCGCCTCGTCTGTCTCGGACACTGCTTTTTGTACTGCCATGCCCATCAGGAAAAAGTTCAGCACAGCAACGGCACCGCCTCCGATTCCCCCGAGGATCACCCGATAGTCAAATGGGATTTTTTCCGGCCAGATCAGGTGCAGGATCAGAAACCCGACCCACATCACAACCACGCCGACAACAGTATAGATGGCAACATTTTTCGTCTCCTTTTTTACGGCCGGCTGGACCTTGTCTCCGAAATTGCTCATATCGCCTTGTTTCCTTTCTAAGGGATTTTCCCCTTAAAATCAGTCTGAAATCTTTTCTCTGCCACTTGATCTTCGTCAACTGTGAAAACTTTTTCAGACACGTTCTAAATATGTCGGTTGAAAGACACCCGCTTTTTCTTCTTTTTTCCGTCCGGCTCCGTCTCGATGCGTTTCTGATGCCGCAGAACGCTCTGCCCGAATTTCCAGGCTGTCACGGCACCGCCTCCGATCCCAAAGAAAAAGCCGATCAGATAAATCCATGTTCCAACCGAAAAGCGGTCGCAAAGCCACCAGCAAAGTGCCAGACAAAGAAAAAGAGGCGTCACAAGAGACAGTCCGAATTGTGTCAACATTGTGAGATTGGTAATCATCCCCGTCCACTTCTTCATATCCTGTCCCTTTCTGCCGCCTCTTTTTTGTCAGACTTTCGGGTCTGCGTTCTGTCTTCCATTTTTGTAACCGCTTAGTCAGATTGTACCATAAACGTTTTCATAAGACAAATGAATTTGTATATTTTCCAAATTATTTGTTTTTATTTATATTCTTTTCATAATAATTGGAACAATTTTCTCATTTTGTCCCATTGCAAAATTGCAGCGTTCACCTCGCTTCTTATTTTTTGAAAAAAACTGCGGTTTTATTCCACACATACTGCCGTTTTTTCTTTCCAACCGGAAAGCTGATAGCTTACCTCATAGTGTCCCGGCTCCAGCAGGTATCTACCGTTTTCTTCTGATCCGAGCACTTCTGCAACCGCTTCTTTTTCACTTTTGGCAACCATTGGAAGTACGGCCTCTGCGGTACAGTCGAACGGAACATCCATGGTGATGGTCACGTGCTCTTTGTCGGAAAGCTCCCAGCGAATGCTGTACATTCCCGATGCAGAATCATATTTTGCCTCTGCATACCTCAAATCCCAGTTCAGCGTCGGTGCAAACTGTACGGTCCTGACACCCGGATGGGATTCCATCGTGTTGATGCCGGCAACGTGACGGAACATCCATTCCTGGATGGAGCCGTAAGCATAATGGTTCATACTGTTCATACTGATGCCGGAAATCGTACCGTCCGCAAGAAGGGAATTCCAGCGTTCCCAGACGGTAGTTGCACCAAGCTTAACCTCATAAAGCCAACCCGGAAATTCCTCGTTCAGCAACAGTTCGTAGGCAAGATCATTCATGCCGTTGTCGGTGAGCACATTGTTCAGCAATGGTGTTCCGACAAATCCCGTCTTCAGTTTGTGGTTACTCTGCTCAAACAGCTTCAGAAGCTGCCGTTTTGTCAGCTCTTCGTTCTTTGACAGATGGTATTTCAGCGTCAGCAGCAGCGCCGTCTGTGTTTTGATGCAGCAGCGGCCTGTTGCGCTGTAATATTCTTCCTGTACCACAGCAAACTGCTCCTCGGACAGCTTCTGATACTTCTCCTGCTCCTCGCGGTATCCCAGCACACCGGCCGCTTTTGCCACGATTCCTGCGCTGATCGCATAATACAGGTTTGCAATAAACTCCTCGTCCGTTGCACCCATGACCTGCTCAGCGCCCTGCACCGGATTGTCAAGCGCCAGCCAGTCGCCAAAGTGGAATACATATCTCCAGCCATGGTTGTCCCCATCCACTTTCGTGATGTAGTCCACCCACGATTTCATGCTCACAAACTGATCTTCCAGAATGCTCTTGTCCCCATAAAACAGATATAGATTCCACGGAATGATACACGCCGCATCGCCCCAGACACACGCTGCATCCTCGATGCCGCACGATGGCACCACATGCGGCACCTTTCCGCCGAGCACGCTCTGCTCTTTTGCTATGTCGTACAGGTATTTTGCATAGAATGCATACGTATCTTCGAGATACATCGCCGTCGGCGAGAACACCTGCGCATCACCCGTCCATCCCATGCGCTCATCACGCTGCGGGCAGTCGGTCGGAACATCCACAAAATTGCACTTTAAGCCCCAGCGCACATTGCTGATGAGCTGATTGACCAAATCACTTCCTGTTTTCATCCAGCCTGTCGCTGTGATGTTGCTGTAATAAGAAAGACCCGTGAAATCCTCTTTTTTCAGATCCGGAATGCCTTCGATCTTCACGTAACGGTAGCCGTAGAACGTAAAATGCGGCACAAGATCCATTTCGGTTCCATCGGAAATATAGATGTATTCGGATTTTGCACTCCGCAGATTGTCATTGTAGAAATTGCCGCGCTGCAAAATCTCACCTGTCTGAACATGAATTTTGGTTCCTGCCGGCACGTTGACATGCAGCTTGAAAATTCCCGTAAACTCCTGCCCCATATCGAAGACCAGCTCGCCGGCCGGAGTATGAAGCAGTTCTTTAGGTTCAAACGTCTCATGAATCGTCACCGGAAGGCTCATGCGTTCCGTCAGTTCTCCTTTTGGTGCCTCACAAAAAACCGCCTTCTCCAATGGCAGTTCCGACAGCGTGTCGTCCCGGTGCTCACCGTCGTAAAGATTCGAGAATGCAATTTTACTGCGCCGCACCTGCCACGATTCATCCGTGCCAATCACCTCTTCCGAACCGTCCGCATACGTCAGATGCAGCTCCGCAATCAGCTTCCACTCATTGCCGTAAAATCCCTTGTCCTCAAACGCACTGAATCCAAACCGCGCCTTGTACCAGCCGTTTCCAAGCAACACACGGAGCATTCCCTGTTTTGAAACCTCCTCTGTCACATCATACGTCTGATACTGTACCCATTCATTGTAATCATTGCTGTACGGCGTCAGGTACTCATCCCCGACACGCTTCTCATCCACATACACCTCATACAGTCCAAGTCCGCAGACATACAGCCTGGCCTTCGCTACCTCTTTTGCCGGAACAATTTCTTTTTCAAAATATGGATGACGGTTCTCCTTACTGTCACAGGAAATCCATTTTCCTGTCCATGCTTCATTCCGTTTTCCGGTCTCAAAAAACTGTACTTCACTCACCGCCGTCTCCCCGGCATCACTGCCCGCTTCCACGTTCCAGTAATACCGCGTTCTCGGCTCCAGATCCAGCTTCACCGGATAGAAAAGACTGCTCGCCTTATCATCCTCTCCGGAATCAAACAGCAGATGCTCCATCGCTGCATCCGATGCTACACGGATTCTCGCATAGCTCTGTTTTTTTCCTTCCGCGTCTTTCACTTTCCAGGAAAAGACCGTTCTCTCCATCCGGAACCCCATTGGATTTTCCAGATGATTCACCTGTGCGTGATAAATTTTCATTTCAATATCCTCCTCCATCTTATTTTTGAAAATTCCCCCATTTTTTCTCATTTTATCATGATCCCTTTCGAGAAAAAAGGTTCTGTTTTGCAGGAAAAAACATCTTTATTTGCACCATTTCCTGCCCACCAGACATCTCCCCGGATTGCCAGAAAGTATGGGACATTTTCCCTTTTTCGGGCTACACCGAAACTAATAAGAGCCTGTGCTTTCCTTTCCCCTCCGCCGCAGTGCGATCCTGCCCGGAGGGCTTTTGACTTTACAGGAAAATTCAACGAAGTTTCCTGCAAAGTAAAAAAATGCCGGATTCTTTGAACCGCCCCAAGAAATCAGATTTTTTAGATCTAACTTTTTAGGACGGTTCATCCGACATTTTTCCGGAATTTTCCGGCTCTATCTTCAGTTTCTATCTTCAGTTCAGCAATTCATCCGCCAGCGTTCTCTTCGGCACATAGTGCACATCATTTTCATCCCGGTAATAATTCGTATTCCCATCCTCCGGCACATCTACCAGATGAATCTCCTCCGCCGGTTTTCCAAACGCCACAATCAAAAGCGGCCGGATCTCCTCTGGCAGTCCAAGCACTTCCATCACCTCGCCCGCCTGAAAATTCCCGATCATGCAGCCGCCAAGCCCCTGCTCCACAGCCGCAAGCAGCATCGTCTGCGCCACAATCCCGACATCCTTCTGATACCGGTTCAGATTCTCATCAATCCTCTTATCCTGGCAGATCACAACAAAACCCGTCGGCCGTTTTCCCGGATGCGGCAGTACCATATCCGGCAGCGCCCGCGCCCACTTCGTCAGACCCTGCACCTTCTCCACTTCGTCCGGCTCCCACGCCAGAAAATACTTCAACGGCTGCTTATTCACACTCGAAGGACAAAGCCGCGCGCAATCCACAAACCCTTCCAACGTCTCCCGCGAAATCCTCACCGACTCATCAAAACCACGATAACTCCTGTTCTTCAACACCAGATCCCTTAACATGTCCCATATCCTCCTGTCTCAAATTTACTTTCTACCACCCACTCTACCACACCTCCCCACCCCCCGCAATCACCTTTTTCATTTTCCCTCTTGACATACTTTGATATTCAAAGTATTATATATCTAGTTTTAAAAACCACATGCTAAAGTATTTTACATCACATATTTATTCTATTTATTCGTCACCAATAACCAGATCCAATGGCTGCCGCCGCGCCGTGGATGTTCCTCCAGGTGAGCGCATTTGCAGGAGGCCCGCAAACTCTTAGGCTATGGGATTTTGTGTTGCTTTCAAAAACGGCACTGTCTGAGCGCAGCGAGTTTGCCGTTTTCGAAAGCGCTTTTAACAAAATTTCAAAGCCTTAGAGTTTCCCGGCCTCCGAAACCGCGCCCATCTGGAGGAACATCCACGGCGCGGCGGCAGCCACTGGATCGTCCGTTTATCAAAAAAGGAGAATTTATATGCTGCCAGAATTAAAAATAGGAAATTTAGTTGCCAGATACCCCATCATCCAAGGCGGAATGGGCGTCGGCATCAGCCTCTCATCCCTCGCCGGTGCCGTTGCCAAAGCAGGCGGAATCGGCGTCATCTCCGCCGCCCAGCCCGGCTGGCGCGATCCGGAATTCGCGCGTGATCCCTTAAGCGCCAATCTCCGCGCCCTCGCCTTCCACATCCGCCGCGCCAAAGAAATTTCAAACGGCGGCATCATCGGCGTCAATATCATGTGCGCCCTGACCCACTACGAGGAATACGTCCGCTGCTGCATCGAAAACGGAGCCGATCTCATCATCTCCGGGGCCGGTCTCCCGACTGATCTGCCAAAATACACAGCGGGAAGCTCCATCAAGCTCGCGCCTATCGTTTCCCCGCCCCGGACCGCCAAGGTTCTTCTGAAGCTTTGGGACAATCACTATCACCGCGTCCCTGATCTCGTTGTCATCGAAGGTCCTGCAGCCGGAGGCCATCTCGGCTATTCCGCCGAAACCGTAGAAGAAACAGCACGACGCGGCTACGATGACGAAATCCGGGAAATTCTGCAGATTGTACATGGCTACGAAGAAAAATATGCCTGTACCATCCCCGTCGTCTTTGCCGGAGGCGTCTACACCCATGAGGATATCCTTCACTATCTGTCGCTTGGCTGCGCAGGCGTCCAGATGGCTACCCGTTTCGTTGTCACGGAAGAATGCGATGCCGATCCCCGCTACAAACAGGCATACCTGAATGCAAAAAAAGAAGATATCACGATCATGCACAGTCCGGTCGGCATGCCGGGCCGCGCAATCCGCAATCCGTTTCTGACGGAACGCGAACAGGAACGGGAAAAAATCTCACACTGCTACCAGTGCCTCAAAAAATGCGACAAAGCCTCCATTCCCTACTGTATTACCACTGCCCTGACCCGCGCTGCCGATGGCGATACCGACAACGCTCTCCTTTTCTGCGGAGAAAATGCATGGCGTCTCGATCACATGACCACCGTGCCGGAGCTGATGGCGGAACTGGCCGGGGAATCCCTGCCGGACAGCAAAAAATAAAAAATTTAGTAGTGACTTTCCTTCCCAATAATGTTACAATCTTCTTTATGGTGTCAGCATAAAAAATCTTCAAGAACTGACCATAAACCCAAAATTTTTGTAACACACAAAAGGAAGGAACTCTATGAACAAACACAACAAATCCCGCAGCTCGTTTTCCGGCAAAATCGGTTACGTGCTGGCTGCAGCAGGCGCTTCCGTCGGACTTGGAAATATCTGGCGTTTTCCCTACCTCGCAGCAAAATACGGCGGAGGAATTTTCCTCCTCATTTATATCCTGCTGGCGCTCACCTTCGGCTACTCCATGATCGTTGCCGAGTCCGCCATCGGACGCATGACACGAAAAAGCCCGGTCGGCGCTTTCCAGTCGTTCGGCAAATCGAAATGGCTTTCCGCCGGGGGCTGGATCAACGCCATTATCCCGATTCTGATCGTTCCATACTACTCTGTCATCGGAGGATGGGTCATCAAATATCTGATCGAATACGTGAAGGGCAACAGTACCCTGCTCGCAGAGGACGGCTATTTTTCCGGCTTCATCTCAAACGGAGTTTCCACAGAGCTCTGTTTTGCCATTTTCTGCCTTATTACGGTCGCCATCATCTACGCCGGTGTGCGAAACGGCATTGAACGCGTTTCCAAGGTGATGATGCCGATTCTGATCGTCCTTTCCGTTATCATTGCCGTTTATTCCGTGACAAGACCGGGCGCACTGGCAGGCGTGAAGTATTTCCTTGTTCCGAACCTCAAAAACTTTTCATGGATGTCCGTTGTTGCCGCCATGGGACAGATGTTCTACTCCCTCTCGATTGCGATGGGTATTCTGATCACCTTTGGCTCCTACATGAAAAAAGACACCTCGATCGAGGATTCCACACGCAACGTCGAAATCTTTGACACTGCCATTGCGATCATGGCAGGCCTGATGATCATTCCTGCCGTCTTTGCCTTCTCCGGCGGAAATCCGGATACCCTGCAGGCAGGACCTTCCCTGATGTTTATCACCATCCCGAAGGTATTCGCCAATATGGGCTTTGGCACTGTGATCGGTATTCTGTTTTTCCTTCTGGTGCTGTTTGCCGCACTGACCAGCTCCATTGCACTGACAGAAAGCGCCGTTTCCACCTTTGAGGATGAGCTCGGCTGGGGCCGTAAAAAATCGACCGTTCTGATCGGCGTTATCATGATTGCGCTCGGAACGCTCTCCTGCCTTGGCTACGGACCGCTTTCCTCCGTCACCATTCTTGGCATGCAGTTCCTGGATTTCTTCGACTTCCTGACAAACTCCGTAATGATGCCAATTGCTGCCATTGCCACCTGTCTTCTCGTTTCGAGAGTCATCGGTGTGGCAAAAATCGAGGAAGAAATCATCCATGGCGAGAGCCGCTTCCGCAGAAAGAAAATCTTTCTTGTCATGATCCAGTATCTCTGCCCGGTGTTTGCGCTGATCATTCTGTTCAGCTCCGTGGCAAATGCATTCGGCTGGATCACCATGTAATGAATCTGTAAACGATGAAAAAAGATTGTTTTCGAAACACGATCACGATTTCGAAAACAATCTTTTTTTATCCAAATCTGTCACACCAGCATCAGGAATCCGTCAGCAGCAGAATATCTTCCTCCTTCAGATACAGCTCCTTTGGAATCCCCATTTCCGGACTCCAGTCTGTTTTTGCGATCTTCCACTGCAGCCAGCTGCATTCGGCATTCTTCCGGAACGAAATGTTCCATTCAAACGGATCTTCCCAGATTTCGGATTCGTTGACCGGAAATACATTTTCCTCACCCGGCCTTTCTACTGTGGCCAGAAAATGTGCCCGGATGCCGACTGCGCGGATATCGTCTGCAATTTCCCGCTCCTTTACGTGCAGCGTTACGCCCCAGTCCACGGCCCGCAGCGTGTGCGCATCCACCCGCTCGGCCGCCGAAATGTTCTTGCAGCCCGACAAAATTGCCGCTGTGCGCGTCTTCGGATTCTGGAAAAATTCCTTCAGCGGTTCCATGACTTCCATCTTTCCCCGGTTCATACAGCTGACCGTATCGCAGAGGCGGTACACCTCATCGCGGTTGTGTGATACGAAGATGACCGGTTTTCCGGCCTCCTTCAGATGTTTGTACATCTCCTGCTCCAACTGCCATTTCAGATAGGTATCGAGCGCTGAAAACGGCTCGTCGAGCAGAATCAGCTCCGGCTCTGCTGCGAGCATCCGTGCCATCGCGACGCGCTGTTTCTGTCCGCCGGAAAGCTGTCCCGGGATCTTTTTCTCCAGCCCTTCCAGCTGAAACTGGCGGATCAACGATTCCGTCCGGCTCCGGTCCGGCCGTTTTCCCATGCCTGCCTCAATATTCTGCACAACATTCATATGCGGAAACAGGGCGTAATCCTGGAACATATAGCCGACTTTCCGCTTCTGCGGCGGCAGATTGATTTTTTTCTCCGAATCAAACAGCACCTTGCCGTCAAGGACAATCCGCCCCTCATCCGGCTTTTCGATTCCGGCGATACACTTTAAGGTCATGCTTTTTCCACAGCCCGACGCGCCGAGAATCGCAAAAATCTCCTGCTCCGCCCGGAACTGCATATGCATAAAAAAGCCGTCCAGTCTTTTCGTAATATCTACTTCAAGCGCCATGATTTATCCTCTCTACCACTGTTTCTGATTTTTCTTTCTCCGGTTGCCGAGAAGATTCATCGCTGTCATCGTAAGGAATCCGACGAGCAGTACGACAACAGACCAAAAACCCGCCGTTTTATAATCCCCGTCCTGAATCACCATTGCGATTTTCTGGGAAACGGTACCCGTCTTTCCCGGAATATTTCCGGCCAGCATCGACGTCGCGCCGTACTCACCGAGCGCCCTTGCAAATGCCAGCACCGTACCGGAGAGCACGCCGGGACCTGCCGATGGGATGACCACTTTCCAGAAAATCTTCCACTCCGACATACCAAGCGTCCGCGCCGCATAGATCAGGTTCGTATCCACCTGCTCAAATGCCGCTCTCGTATTGCGGTACATCAGTGGAAACGCGATAATCGTTGCCGCCAGAATACAGCCAAGCCATGTCTGTACTGCCTTGATACTGAACTTCTCATACAGTGCAGCACCAAACGGACGGCGGAGGCTGAAAATCAGAAGCAGGAAAAAGCCTGCAACGGTCGGCGGCAGAATCATCGGAAGTGTCAGAAAGCCGTCAATCACGGCACGCGCGCCGGGACGCAGCTTCATCACCGCACGCGCGGCAAAAATACCAAAGAAAAAGGACAGAATCGTCGCCACAATACCGGTCTTGATCGAAATGACAAGCGGGCTCCAGTCCAGTGACTGTAAAAAATCCAGTATTTCCTGCATAACATTTCCTTTCTATCCACGGCAGCCCTGCATACCTGCATCACGCATCCTGCCCGGATTTTCTCTGATGCAAAACCACCGTCCGCAGAAACGAAATCTTTCTTTTTCGGACGGTGATTCCAAATCCCTGCTGTTTTTTGTGGGATCTTCTTTTTATTCTACCTCTGTATCAAAGTAATAATTCCGGAAGATGGCGGCTGCCTCATCGGAAGTCAGAAACTCTACAAAGTCTTTCGCTGCTGCCTGCTCGGTCTCATCTGCCTCTTTGTTGACAACCTGTGCTGCCGGGTAGATGACATTTCCGGTCAGATCGTACGGAACGACCTGCAGAACCTTCAGACGGTCCTCCAGACCGTAGGTATCGGAATAATAAACCGTACCAACCTCGTTGGATCCCTCTGCAACTGCGGAAGTAACGGCTCCTACGTTTGCACACTCATTGATTTCCACGCCGCCGAGCGCTTCGGAAACCTGCTGGGTTGTGATGGCCGATACGTCGTCTGCTTTCTCCAGAATGCCTGCATTGACCAGTGCTTCTCTTGTGTATTTTCCAACCGGAACGGAACCGTCTGCCAGTGCGATGCTGGATGCCTTGTTCAGATCCTCCAGGCCCGTAACTTCTGTATTGCTTCCCTCATAGGTTACAACGCAGACCTGATTGTTTACGATATTGTGGCGGGTTCCCTCAACCAGAAGATTCTCTTCCTCAAGCTGATCCATCTGTTTTGCTGCTGCGGAGAAGAATACGTCGCAGGATGCACCCTCTTCGATTTGTGTCATCAGGGTTCCTGAACTGTCATAGCTTCCAACCAGTTTGACATTCGGCTGGGTCTTATTGTACTCGCTGATCAGCGTCTCCATTACGGAGTTCAGGCTCTTTGCGGCAAATACGGTGACAGTGGTATCGTCAAATACTTCGCCGCCTGCTGTGCTCTTGGCGCTGGATGCGCTCTCTGCTTCCGAAGAAGCGCTGGATGCAGATGTGCTCTCTGCCTTGGAGCTGCTCTTACTGGAAGAATCTGTGGAATTGGAAAATCCGCATGCGGCAAGAGAAAGTGCCATAGCTGCCATCAGAAGAATGGATACGGTTTTCTTTTTCATGATAATTGACTCCTCATTTTGTATATTTACGTATGAAGCGCCGGATGTGCACCTTTTCGTTTTCCGGTTTTTGCTGACCGGATCTGAATGAGCTGTGCGGCAATGCTGATTGCAATCTCCGCCGGCGTCTCGCTTCCGATCTCGATTCCGATCGGGGCATAGACACTGTCGAGCTGTTCTCCGGTAAAACCCTGCGCTTCCAGTTTTTCGCGCACATACTTTGTCTTTCTGCGGCTTCCCACCACACCGATGTACGATGCGCCGGTGCGAAGCGCAAACGCCTCGGCATCCGCATCGCACCGGTGGCCGCGTGTCACAATCACGAGATAATCATTTTTCCGGATCGAAAGAATCTCGTCCAGTTTCGTAAAATCCACCAGCATGGTCTGCCCGGCGTCCGGGAACAATGCTTTGTCCACATATTCCTCCCGGTCATCGAGTACGATACAGCAGAAATCCAGATGATGCAGCACCGGAACGAGTTCCTGGGCCAGATGGCCGCCGCCGAACAGATAAATCTTTCCGTCGTAGCAGAATTCCTCGGCGTAATACGTTTTCCCGTCCAGTTCCAGAATCCGGCAGTGGCCCGCTTTTTCCTGTGCCGCCGGAAGCATTTCCCACGCTTCTTTTTCCAGCACGCGGATGCCGGTTCCGTCCAGCGCAAAAAAAATCCAGTAACTGCGGTACTGCTCCTGCGCCGCAAGCGCCTGCGCCAGACTTTCTGCTTCGCCGTGCGCTCCATTCATAAAATAGAAGCACACCTTCACTCTGCCGCCGCAGACCATGCCAAGCCCCTTCCCCTCTCCGGTTCCGAGATCGTATTCTCTGTATTCACTTTTCTTCTCCTGCACCAGCTCCTGCGCATGCAGAACCGCCTGATATTCCAGGTTTCCGCCGCCGATAGTTCCGAAAATCCGTCCTTCCCGGCCGACCAGCATATAGGCGCCCGTCGTGCGCGGAATGGAGCCGTCCCCTTCGGTGATAAAGGCAAGAACCGTGTCCTGTCCCTCTTCCAGCTGTGCAAGCAGTTTCCGGTAAAGTTCGTCCATGTTTCCTCTCCTTGTGTCTGATCTCTGGTCTACTTTTCCGTCACCAGTTCGATGGTGTCACCCTTTTGAATCGTGCCGCCGCGCAGCACCACCGCGAAAACGCCCTCCCGCGGCATGATGCATTCACCCATGCGTTTGAAAATCTCGCAGTGGCTGTGGCACTCCTTTCCGATCTGCGTCATCTCAAGCAGCGCATCCCCGCAGGAAAACCGCGTGCCGACCGGCAGATTCCGGAAATCATATCCTTCCACGATCAGGTTTTCCCCGAAGGCGCCGAGCGGAATATCCGCCCCCTTTGCACGGAAGGCTTCTATTTTTTCATACGACAAAAGGCTCACCTGGCGGTGCCAGTGCCCGGCGTGTGCATCGCCCTCGATGCCCCAGTCTTCCACCAGCTTCGCCGTTTCCACCTCGTGCTTTGCCGTTCCCCGTTTTTCACTGATACAGATTCCTATGATTTTTCCCATTTCTTTTGTTTCCTCTTCTTTTCGAACCGCCGTCATTTCATCCGCCGATACCGGACATCAGGTGATGCTCTGTCATATCCTTCGGCCGTTCAAAACAGTGTTCCATCGGCTTTTTTAAGATTGCCTGTGCCATCACATCCCGCAGATCCGCCGCCGTTCCGTTCTGCAGAACCTCCCGCAGATCCACGCCGTTCTCATAGCAGAGACAGAGCTTTAAAAAGCCGCGGCTTGTCAGCCGTACGCGGTTGCAGCTTCCGCAGAACTTTCCGTGGATCGCGCTGATAAAGCCGACGGGCATCGACAGCTTTTCGTACCGCACATAAGCCGCAGGACCGTTTCCTTCTTTTTCCTGGTCCGGCGTACATGCCCCATACCACTGTTCCAGCTCTGTTTTCAGCGCCTCATTCGACGGACCCACGTACGATTTTCCGGCGCCCACCGGCATCACCTCGATGAACCGCACCGGGACTTTTTCCTGCTCTGCAAATTCAATCAGTTCCTGCGCATGCAGTTCTTTTCGATGCACCGCATTCAGCTTCACTAAAAGACCCGCCTCTTTGGCCGCGCAGATACCCTGCTTTACCTGCTCCAGCGCATCGCGTCCGGTAAGCGCCGCAAACTCTGCCGCATCCACTGTATCCAGGCTCACATTCACACTGTCACAGCCGGCCGCCTTCAGATCCCTCGCACACGATGCCAGGCGTACGCCATTCGTCGTGATCCCAACGGATGCGGTGCCCGGCACTGCTTTTATTTTCTGCACCAGCTCCACGCACTCTTTTCTTACCAGCGGTTCCCCTCCGGTAATCCGGTAATGCGTGATGCCAAGCCCAGCCGCGGCGTGCACAATCTTCAGCATCTCTTCGACGGTAAGCGGTGGATTCTGTTCCGCCTGCTCCAGTGCACAGCCCGCCGCACTCTCCGGCATACAGTACCGGCATCTCAAATTGCACGCGTCCGTGATGGAAATCCGCAGGTAATCTATCGTTCTGCCATACTGATCCTTCATCGTTTATCTGCCTTTTCCAAAACCGCAGTTCGGGAAGGTGCAGACCTTGCAGTTCAGGCAGAGACCGCCCTCGCCAAGACCGGCCAGCTCCTCCGCTGTCACCTCATCATCTGCAATGAGGCGCGGCAGGACAAGATCGAAAATCGTCCGTTTCGAATACATGACGCATCCCGGCAGGCCGACGATCGATGTTCCGTTTTCGGCATACGCCAGAAGGAACATGGCTCCCGGCAGCACCGGCGCGCCGTAGGAAACGATGCGTGCTCCGGTATTTTTGATCGCCAGCGGCGTCTTGTCGTCCGGATCCACACTCATTCCTCCGGTGCAGAAGACAAGATCGGCACCCGCTTCCATCGCGCGGCGGCATCCGTCTGTGATCTTCGATGCATCATCATCGTAAACCTCATGAAAGATCATCTCCGCGCCGAATTCTGCCAGCTTTTCCTGGATAACCGGTGTGAAGGTGTCCTCGATCCGATGGTAATACACTTCATTTCCCGTTGTCAGAACCGCAAATTTTTTCTTGTGGAACGGCTTTAAGGTCAGGATCGGCCCGTCGGAACAGACTGCCTGTGCCGTCTCCATCTTCTCTTTTTTGATGACGAGCGGAATAATTCTCGTTCCCGCCAGTTTGTCGCCTTTTTTCACGTATGTATCACCGTGGCGCGTCGCAATCATCATCTCGCCGAGGCTGTTTACTTTTTTCAGCTTCTCGCGGTCCACTTTCAAAAGACCGTCGCAGTCCGCGATCAGTTCAATTTTTCCTTCTTTGACATCGGACGGATGCATGTGATCGTTTTTACACATATCGTAAAGAATCTGTGCCGCCTCATTTTCATGCAGCATTGTATCGTCCTTTTCCCAGATGTAAATGTTGTCCTTTCCGACACTTAACAGCACCGGAATATCTTCTTCTGTAATGATGTGGCCTTTGCGGAATACCGCATCTTTTGTCACACCTTTGATAATCTGTGTAATATCGTGGCAGAGCACCTGGCCTACCGCGTCTTCTGTTTTCATCAGTTTCATCTGAAACGCCTCACTTTTTCTATTTGAATCTATTCCAGTTCCCCGCAGATCACTTCCAGCACGCTTCCGGCGATGCACCGCGCCTTATCGGAAATCGTGAAGCAGTTCTGCAGTTCTTCTTTCCGCGGATCGATGTCCGCAATCTTAAATCCCTTCGTCACCGGATAGCCGTCGCGGATCAGCCCGCGCAGCAGACCGGAGAGAGATGCTTCCACAGGTACCGTCCCGTTTTCTGTCTCAATCTCTGCAATCACAGCCCTGGCTTCCACAATGTCTCCGATCGAAGCCGCATTCCGCAGAATACCTTCCGCCTGTGCATGCATCACACGCTCTTTTCCGTACCCGCCGATGATGCCCGGAATGCCAGTGTTCGGAACCGCGCTTCCGCTTCGGATCACGCGTCCAAGATTATGACCGCGCTTCGTCTCAATTACAACATCCACATCTTCTCCTGCCGTAAAGCCCGGTCCGAGGGCAATCACAAGCGGCGCCATCTCTTTTGTCGTCCCGAGATTTTTCTTCGCCAGAATCGCATCGACCACGACGGCCGGGCGAAGTGCTGCAATGCTTAGTCCCGCCGGATCCACGAGCACCGGAACACCATCTTTCTTCCAGATCCGTTCCATTTCCTGTTCCAGAAGTTCTTTCCGGTTCTTTTTCTCTGCGAGATCCACGTCCATGCGCACGGCTTCCACGTCCTCTACCCTGGCACTGCCGGCATATACCGCTTCGCTCAAAGCCACCTGCCGCCGGATCGCCGCCGGGTGCTCTGCTTCCAGAACCAGCAGACGAAAGCCCGCTTTTTTCAGACGATGGATCGTACCGGTTGCAAGATCTCCTGCTCCCCGTACCACGATCAGATCTTTCTTTTTCATCTTCGCTGTCTTCCTTCTTTCGTTTCAGCAGCAGCCGTTTTCTTCCGTCTTCCGCGGCCTGCTTCGTTATTCTTGTTCGAGAATAACGCTTTTTCCATTAATAAAAATACAGGAAAGGACCCGTTTTGTCAACGTGTCCCCGTAAAAAATGTTATTTTTCTTCTGTTCCAAACCACTTCTGAAACGACGCATCGGCACCTGCGCGGACTTCTTGTTCAAACTTCCGGTACCGCTTCAGGAATTCTTTTCCCTCCGGGGTCAGTACCGTCTGGCCGCCGTTGCTGCCGCCCCGGTTGCCCTGTACCAGCGGGATGCCGAGATCCTCCTCGGCGCGCTTTAAGATTTTCCATCCCTTCGAGTACGCCATCTGCATGCATTTGCAGCCCTTCGAAAGGGAGCCGGTTGCTTCCACATGCTCCATCAGCTCCGCCACACCGGGACCGAAGGCATGATCCGTCCGGCTGACGCGCAGCCGCATGTCGTACCGCAGCTTCTGTCGTAATGTTTCTTCTTTTTCTTCCATTTCCACCTCACACCTCTACAACAGCACACGGTACTCCGCCTCATAGGCAAGTCCCGCCGTCTGAAGTGCCGCAAGGATTTCTTTTCCCTCTTCCGGCGCTGCTTTCCAGGAAAGGCCGCAGCCCGCCGTAATTTCCCGCGGAACGGGGATCATCCTTCCCGGCAGGCCGTGCGCTCTCGCATACTGCTCCATCTGCATCGCCTGCGTTGTCCCCGCAAACGTCAGAATCCAGGTTTCTTTTCGCTGTCTCATATCGTTTCTTCCTTTTTCCAGCTTCTTTTGTATCCCGGATGCCGGCTGCCGCCTCTCTCACTGCTGCATTTCTTCTTCGGCAAACTCCCGCAGAGCCTGCGCGGCAATCCGGACTTCTTCTTCCGTCAGTACATGGGAAAAGCTGAACCTCACGGCTCCCTGCTCCCGTGTCCCGAGTGCTTCGTGCATCAGCGGCGCGCAGTGTGCCCCGCTTCGGACTGCAATACCATAGTTCTCATACAGCCAGTCGCTGACATATCCCGAATCACAGGAGCCGATGTTTAATGCCGCCGTTGGTACCCGCTGCTGCAGATCGTCTGTTCCATATAAAGTAAGTCCCGGGATTCCCTGAATTTCCTCCAGAAAGAGATGCATCAGCTCCCTCTCTCTTTTGTAAATCATTTCAATCCCCGTCTTCTCCAGATATTCCAGCGCTCCCAGAAGTCCCGCAATTCCGTGGACATTTAAAGTTCCCGCTTCCAGATGCTCCGGCATCGCCGCAGGCTGTTCTTTTTCATAGCTTCGGATTCCGCTTCCGCCCATTTTGAGCGGCCGGATCGAAAGTTCGGGACGGACGTAGATTCCGCCGGTTCCCTGCGGCCCTAATAGTCCCTTGTGGCCGGAAAAGCAGAGCACGTCGATCCCGCTTTTCTGTACATTGATCGGCAGAATCCCCGCTGTCTGCGCCGCATCGACGATCAGAAGCAGGGAATGGTGTTCCGCAATTTCGCACACCCGCGCAAGATCCGTGATATTTCCGGTCAGGTTGGAGGCATGCGTAACGACAAACGCTTTCGTGTTTTTCCGCACTGCCGCTTCCATCTGATCGTAATCGATCCTTCCAGATACATCCGCCGGAATCACGGAAAGCTCCAGTCCCTGTTTTTCCAGTGCATACAGCGGGCGCAGAACGGAATTATGCTCGCAGACTGTCGTGATCACATGATCCCCCGGCCCGAAGAGTCCGAAAATTGCCGTGTTCAGTGCCTCCGTATCGTTGCACGTAAATGCAATCCGCTCCGGACTCTCCGCGTGAAACAACTCTGCCAGCCGCATTCTCGTCTCAAAGACGATGCGGCCCGCATCCAGTGTCGCATCGTGTGCACCGCGGCCTGCATTTCCACAGCCGCGCAGTGCCTGGATCATACGCTCCTCTGCTTCTTTTGGATGCCACAGCGACGTTGCCGCCGAATCGAGGTAAATCATGGCTTAATCACGCGGTCTGCGCTGCTCATGCGCTCCACGATGTCATACATGTTGGTCACACTGCCGATCTGCAGCTTTTCGGTGATGCCGTAGAAGTTCAGGCATGTTCCACAGGTCAGAATTTCAACGCCGCGCGCTGCCAGATCTTTCAGATCCTCCAGGGACTCGGAACCCTCGCAGGTCAACTTTGCACCGCCGTTGTAGCACAGAATCGTATCCGGCAGCTCATCCTGCTGGGTCAGTGCATAAAGGAAGCTCTTCATCAGAATTTTACCCAGCTCCTCGGCTCCTTCGCCCATATGGTCTGCAGAAAGAACGACGAGTTTTGTTTTCTTTGCCGCCGGTACGAGGCATACGGTTTTCTCTTCTGTTTCAGCCGGCTCTGTTTCTGATACGGTGAACTCCACATGATACTCTTTTTCTTTCTTCTCTTTTACCAGAAAGCCATATCCTTTCTGCTGCGCCATTTTTTCCAGGTTCTGCACGGCGATTTCATTATCCACCAGAACCTCCACTTTTCCGCTTCCCGCAAGTTCTGCAATCGCATTTTTTGCCTTTACCAGCGGTACCGGGCACACATCACCCATTGCGTTTACTGTCTTTTTCTCCATCTCTGCCATTTTTCATCCTCCCTGCCTTACCATTTCCTGCTCTGTGTCACATAAATTTCGGTTCCTGCCGGCTCTGTGATTTTTCCAACGATTGCTGCCGGAATCCCCTGCTCCAGCAGTTTTCTCTGCATTTTTTCTGCATCCACGGCATCCACGGCCATCAGAAGCCCTCCCGATGTCTGCGGGTCAAACAGCACCTCCTGCATGCCGAACGGTATATCCTTAAAGGTCACATGCTGCTCCAGATGATTCCGGTTCCGCTGGCCTGCCGCAGTGATCAGAAACTCCTCCGCCGCTTCCACAGCCCCCTGGAACACCGGAATCTGATCCGCCCAGATATGGCAGGACACGCCCGACTCCATCATCTCATGCAGATGTCCTAGGAAACTAAAGCCCGTTACATCGGTACAGGCATGAATGTTATACTTCCGTGCCGTCTCCGAGGCGTACTTATTCAGCGTCATCATCGATTCCACTGCCTTTTGAAATCCCCCCGGGTTTTCCTCCCCGACGCGGTGCGCCGCACAGAGAATGCCGGTTCCGAGCGGTTTCGTCAGAATGAGCAGATCACCCACGCGGCCCGTATTGTTCTGCCAGATCCGGTCCGGATGCACGGTTCCCGTGACAGAAAGGCCGTATTTTACACTGTCATCCGCAATCGAATGACCGCCGGAGAGCGATCCGCCCGCCTCCTGCACCTTTTCCGCGCCGCCGCGCATGATTTCTCCGAGGACATTCAGATCCATCTGTTCCGGAAAGCAGACAATATTCAGGGCTGTCCGCACCTCTCCGCCCATCGCATAGATGTCGCTTAAGGCATTCGCCGCCGCAATTTTTCCAAACGTGTACGGATCCTCCACCACCGGCGGAAAGAAATCCAGCGTCTGGACCATCGCAAGGTCGTCCGTCAGCCGGTAGACGGATGCATCGTCTTTGCTGTCATAGCCCACCAGCAGATTCGGATCCTTTTCCCCTTTCGGCAGCTTCTCCAGAATATGTTCTAGCACGCCTGCCCCGAGCTTTGCCGTACAGCCGCCGCTCTTACAGAAAATAATTTTTTCTTCTTCCATCGTTACCTGTTCCCTCTTTTTTCAGCTTCTTCCGCACTCTCCGTCCGTTCCGCGCAGAAGTCCCAACGCATGCGGCAGGGTATCAAGTACAAATCCAAGACTCTCTTCCACCGCCTTCGGGCTTCCCGGCAGATTGATAATCAGCGTCCGATGACGGATTGCACTCACTGCCCGGCTCAGCATCGCCCGTTTTGTGATCGCCATGCTGCCCGCGCGGATCGCCTCCGCGATGCCAGGTGCCACACGGCCGGATACCGCCAGAGTTGCCTCCGGTGTCACATCCCGCATGGAAAATCCCGTGCCGCCTGTCGTGAGGACAAGATCGCACTGCTCCAGATCGGCAAGCCGGATCAGTTCCTCCTCGATCATCGCCCGCTCATCCGGCAGAAGACGCATCGAAACGACCTCATACTGCTCCGCCGGAAGCAGCTCTTTGATCCTTGGGCCGCTCTTATCCTCGCGCTCGCCCTGATATCCTTTGTCACTTAACGTTACAATTCCCACCCGGAAAACCGGGAAATCTTTCTTTTCTGCCATGCTTTATTTTTCCTCTTTCTGATAGATATAATGACCGCTCTTTCCGCCGTCCTTTTCCAGAATGTGGATATCACGAATCACCATGCCGCGGTCCATCGCCTTGCACATATCGTAGATCGTGAGCAGCGCTGTGGAAACGCCAGTCAGCGCCTCCATCTCCACGCCGGTCTTTCCGACACATGATGTGGTGCACACGGCCGTAATAGAATTTGTATTCTCGTCCGTGGTAAATGTCACTTCGCAGTTCGTCAGCGGCACAATGTGGCACAGTGGAATCAACTCCGCATTCTTTTTCGCCCCCATGATACCTGCCAGCCGTGCAACGCCGAGCACATCGCCTTTTTTCGCCGTATGGTCCCGCACGGCTGCAAATACCTCCGGGCTTACCTGTATGGTTCCCGTCGCCGATGCTGCCCGGTACGTGTCCGGCTTCTCATGGACATCGACCATGACGGCGCTGCCGTCTTTCTTAAAATGGGTAAATTCCGCCATCTGTCTCCTCCGTTCTATTTCCGTTTTATTCTCCGGGTTCCCACTCTTCTTCCGCTTCACGCACGGGAAGCTCTGCTCTCCCATACCAGGGATTCGTGTTCTCACCGCTTTGTCTTCTGTTTCCTGTCGCGCACGTAACCAGAACATGCTCGATCCCCTGCCTGCGCAGCAGCTCCACAAGTTTCTCTGCGGCCGCCCGGTGTTCTTTTTCCTCATACTGGTGCAGTACCGCATAAAACGTTCTGCCTTTCAAATCCTTCTGCTGTCCCTGTTCCGATGCGATCAGCCGTGCCAGATCTTCTTCCGTGATATGGTGTTCCATCGTACAGTCAAGCAGTTCCGCCGCCCGTTCTGCCCGAAAGCAGCCCTTGCCAAGCGGCTGTCCCAGTGCCGAAAGACCTGTCACACCAATCACAAGATCTGAAGAGGAAAGCAGCGCCGGTTCATGTTCCGCCGGTGCCTTGCACGGCAGGTGCCTTGCGCCGTCCGCCTCGATCAGCGTCAGATCGGCCTTTTTGCGTGCCTCTTCAAATAGTTCCGTTTCCGGCATGGAAAGCTTTTCCGGATCCCGGCAGGCACTCCCGATAATCGCTGCGCGGCCTGTGCGAAATTTTCTTTCGACCGCTTCCAGACTCTGGTCATGCCATTCCTTCGGCGGACGATAAATGTGCGTCGAAGTTGTCACCAGTACCTTCTGATCGTTTTTTACACAAAAGCCTGCCATCTCGTACAGCAGCGTCGTTTTTCCGCCGCCGCCGATGATAGAAACTACATGGTTCTTTTCCTTTAAAAAGGGGAACGCCGTTCCCATCCCTACCGGCTCCAGCTTCTGTTTTTCTGTTTTCTGCCAGATTCGAAGCATCTCCTCTGCCCCCTTCTGCCGTCTTTCTTTCTCACTCTACCATACTCATTTTGGGCTGTCAAATTTTACTCGCGCCGTAAAAACTTGAAAAAAGAACTGCCCCGATCGGGCATCCCCATCAGAGCAGTTCTTCTATTCTTATTGAACGTGTACGGTAAGCACCGCTGCATTTGATCTGTTTCCATCGCTGTCCGTCACATGATACGTCAGCGTGTAATCTCCCGGCACTGCAGTATCCACATCGCCGTCGATCTCAATCTGGTTAAAGAGTGACTCCTGGCTGTCTGCATCATCGGTCATCTCTTTGATATAGCTGGTTTTGTCCAGATCGTTTCCGGCTTCCACTGTTACTTCATACGTATTCAGGTACAGTTTTGGGCTTTCCGCCGGCAGTGCTTCGATTTCCATCTGCGCATCTGTCTCATTTTTTGTGCCCTCTGTGTCATTCTGCTGCGGCTCCTCTGCTGCCGGTGCAGACTCATCTGCCGCCCCACTGTTATCCGTTTCCTGCGTAGCCTCATTTTCCGCCGGGGTATCTTCCGCTGCAGCTTTATAATTCACGCGGCGTGTTGCTTTTGATACATTATTGTGACTGTCCTTTGCCGCATAGACAACCGATGCACTGGTATGATCATCGTTCGGGAAAATGTTTTCAATCATCAGCGAATCTGTCACATCTCCGTCTTTCTCATCCGTTGCAGTAACGCCTTCCAGCAAAGACGCTGTATCACTGCCTTCCTCATACGTTACATCCCCATCAGCTGGAAGCTCGATTTCCGGGCCTTTTCGGTCGTCCGTCACTACGACAGCTGCTGTACCGGCTCCTAGCGCCACGCACAGGACAATCAAACCTGCAACAATCCCTTTTTTCATGGCAGTTAATCGTCCTCCTCCTGGCCGTAATCTCCATATTTGTACTGACCGTATTTTCCGTATTTACCATACGCCTGTTTCTGCATATCCACCTTGTTCAGGACAACGCCAAGCAGCGGGCAGTTACTTCTCTCGAGCTGGCTCTTTACTTCCTGTGCAAAACGATAGCTGATCACACCGGACTCAATGACCATGATTGAACCATCACAGATTTCTGCAACGATTGCACTGTCGATAACGCTTCCAAGCGGAGGAGTATCCACAATCACATAATCGTAAACTTTACGAAGTGCATTTAAAAGACTTCGGAAGTTCTTTCCCCCCAGAAGCTCTGCCGGATTCGGCGGAAACGGGCCGGAATAAATCATGTAAAAGTTCTTTACATTGGTAGAACAGATGACATCCTCCAGAGTTGCCTGACCGGACAGGAAGTGTGCCAGTCCGCGAACAGATTTCTGTGTTTTCGTTCTTCCAAGAAGAACCGATTTCCGAAGATCGGCATCGATCAAAATCACTCTTTTTCCGCTCTCTGCAAGAGAAATGCCGAGCTGCATAGAAACACTGCTCTTTCCCTCATTTGGTGTACAGCTTGTAACCGCGATTACTTTCTTATCTTCTCCGCAGAACTGAAGGTTGGTCCGAAGAGATTTGTAGGCTTCCACAATCTGATAGCCTGATTTTTCCTGTTTTACTACTACCTGATTCACGTTCCGTATCCTCCCTTATTTCTTTCTTCCACGGCCGTTTTTGTTTTTCTTCTTGCTCTTTTTCTGTCCTTCTGCAAGAGGAATTATGCCGAGTGTACTGACACCCAGATAACGTTCTACATCTTCGGAGGTCTGGATGGTGTCATTTGTCAGATAAACAATAATGATGATGACAATCGCGATAAATGCACCTGCTATTGCACCGATCAGCCCGTTTTTCTTAATACTTGGGCTTACCGGCTCATCTGGAATATTCGCCTCATCTACCACATTTACAGCTTCTGTGTTCATAACGTTCTGAATATGATCTGATGCTGCTACACGGATTGCATCCGCCATCTGGCTTGCTACATACGGATCTTCGTCTTTTACTGTAATCGAAAGGATACGCGTATCGTTCTGTGTAGTAACAGTAATTTTGTTCAAAAACTCCTCATAGGTAAGATCCAGATTTAACTGTGCAATAACGGTTTCAACAACCTGACGGCTCTGAATCAGCTCCGCATAGTCTTTGGTTAAAAGAGAACTTGCCTGCAGATCTCCACTTGTTACAGTACTGCTGCTGTCCTGTTTTGACAGTACATACATTTTTGTCGTCGATTCATACTGCGGCTTCATAAATACTTTGCTGACCAGTACCATCAGAAGGCCAAGTGCCAATGCAGCTAAAATCACATAGCCAATTTTGCTCCAGAGCACACGAAGCAGTTCCAGTAAATCGATTTCAATTTCATCCTGATTCTGTTGATTCGTTTCCATCTTCTTCTCCTGACTTTTTTTAGATTTCTCCGGCATCCCTTAAGATTTCCATCGGATTATCGTGGAAAATCCTTTCGGCATATGCCTCTCCCATTTTTTTTGAAACATAGGCAGCGCCTGCTCCTATGTTGGGAATACGTGTTTTTGTGTTGTGGGAATCGCTGCCGACAAAACCGAGCAGATCTTCCTTCATCAGTTTTCTGCAGTAGCGTTTTGCCCCCCACGTATACTTTCCAAGTATACTTTCCACATTCACCTGCAGTCTTGCGCCCATATCCACCAGATCGCTGGAAAATCCGACGCTCTTTACCGTTGCCTGATAGCGCTCCACATGCGCGATAATCGGTTCGTAACCGCAGGACAGTACATTGTAGACTCTCTCACGGATATGCTGTGCGGAATCTCCCTCGGAAAATTCCAACAGAACATAGGATGAACCGGCCATGGTCACATATTTCCGTTTTTCCAGGATATCCTGAAGATCCATGTTCGAGTGAAGTTCACACCCGAGATAAAGCGACATATCCGGATATTCCTTTTTTGCCGCTTCCTGCAGTTTCAGAAACTGCTCATGTACCTTTTTTGCCGGTGTTTCAAACATCCGCCGCCGATAATGCGGTGTGATGATAATCTTCCTGACCCCGTCCTCGTGCTGCATTTTCAGCATCGCCAGCGACTCTTCCAGGTCAGCTGCACCGTCGTCTACCCCCGGGACCATATGGCAGTGTACATCAAATAATTCCTTCATACCTTATCCCTCTTTTTGTGTTCTTTCTTCAAGTCACGCATACTTAGACATTCTACTTTAGTATACATCCTTTTGTGATCTCTGGCAATACAAAAAACATACTCTGTATTTATTTTTTAACATTTTTGTCAAACTTGCCTAAAATGAGGGATAAAAAAGAGACCTCCATTTTCATGTCGGCCTCTCCCGTTATTTTCTGCAGATGAAAACCCCTGCCTCTTTTGTGATCGCAATTCCGCCGTATTTCTGAATTTTCTTTTCCAGAAATTCTTTGAATTCCCGCTGTCTCGGATACAGATACTCATTCTGATTTCCATGGCAGGAAAGGATATAGTCCAGAAGCGGCTCCGGCCGGTCGACCCAGAGACTGTCCTCGTAGATTCTTTTCTCTACGCTGCCAAAATAAGGCTTTAACTGCTTTTCTCCGTGATCCAGACCAAAAATAGTATACAGCGCCACCTCCGAAAGATTGATCTGCGGATCAAACTCCTGTACCAGATCGGTAATCTCTTTCATATGGCCTTTTCCATACGTACTGCAGTAGAACACGCCGTCATCTGAAAGCACACGGCTGATTTCCTGCAGACCGCGGGACAGATTCTGGACATAGAACAAAACATGATTTGCAATAATCCGGTCGTATTCCGCATCCGGAAACGGAAGCTTCTGGCAGTCCAGTGTCCGGAAATCAAAACAGGATGCCTTTTCTTCTCCCAGATTTTCCGCCGCATCCCGGATCATGCCGTCTGACAGGTCAGACAGACAGATATACTTTCCTTTCAGCACGGATGGCTCCGCTTTTTTCCAGAGCTGTCCGTTTCCGCAGCCAATCTCCAGAATCCGGCGCGCACCGTCAAAATCCATCTGTTCCAGAAGCCACGGGAACCATCCCTTTTTATTTTGGGAATACTGCTCGTGCAGCGAAATACGGATATTCAGGTTTTCCCCGTTTTTGTACTGCTCCACCAGCATCTTTTCCATATCGGTCAGATGAATCAGGTTCAGAATGCCGGTCCAGTCGATCTGGTTCGTCTCCTCCAGAATCTGTGTCGTATTCTGCAGCGCCTTTTCCATCTGCTCCAGATTTTCCATCTTCTTGTGCACAAGTCCGATCTGCATTTTCAATGATTTCAGAATATCCGCACTCGTATCGTGAATCGTCATATTTCCGATCTCATTCAGGGAAAATCCGAGATATTTCAGCGATAAAATTTTCTGCAGCTTCAGAAAATCCTCATCCGAATACATCCGATAACCGGACTCGTTGATAAAGCTTGGCTTCAGCAGCCCTTTTTTGTCGTAATAGCGAATTGTCCGAATGGTCACATGGGCCATCCGGGCAAATTCACCAGTGGTATAATATTGATCCATATCCACCACTCCTTCGCAAAAGCCGCTTTTTTGCGGCCTTTGCATTTCACTTTTCTCTCTTACAGACGGTCTTTGTACATCTCAGCAAAGTAGTTCTGATACTCACCGCTGATGATGTGTTTCCACCAGTCTTCATTGTCCAGATACCACTGGATTGTCTGTGCAATTCCGGTATCGAAATTGTATTTTGGTTTCCATCCAAGTTCAGTCTCGATCTTGGTCGGATCGATTGCATATCTTCTGTCATGGCCCGGGCGGTCTTTTACGTATTTGATCAGAGATTCCGGTTTGTCCAGAGCTTTCAGGATGGTCTGTACTACCTGAAGGTTTGTTCTCTCGTTGTGTCCGCCAATGTTGTAAACCTCGCCTACTTTACCTTTATGGATAATCAGGTCGATTGCTTCACAATGGTCGGATACGTGCAGCCAGTCTCTGACATTCTCACCGTTTCCGTATACCGGAAGCTCTTCGTCTGCCAGTGCGCGGCTGATCATAAGCGGAATCAGCTTTTCCGGGAAGTGATACGGGCCGTAGTTGTTGGAGCATCTGGAAACGGTAACCGGGGTACCGAAGGTTCTGTGGTAAGCCAGTACAAACAGGTCTGCGCTTGCTTTGGATGCAGAGTACGGGCTGGAGGTGTGGATCGGGGTATTCTCTGTAAAGAACAGGTCCGGGCGATCCAGCGGAAGGTCTCCGTAAACTTCATCGGTAGATACCTGATGATATCTCTTTACGCCGAATTTTCTGGAAGCATCCAGCAGTACACGGGTTCCCATTACGTTGGTCTGAACAAAGATGCCAGGATCCTCGATGGAACGGTCTACATGGCTCTCTGCTGCGAAGTTGACAACAACGTCAAATTTCTCTTTTTCAAACAGATCCATGATGAAAGCTTCGTCTGCGATATCACCTTTTACAAATTTGTAGTTCGGTTTGTCCTCAACCGGTTTCAGAGTCTCCAGGTTTCCCGCATAGGTCAGCAGGTCCAGGTTTACGATCTGATAATCCGGGTATTTGTTTACCATGTGATGTACGAAGTTTCCGCCGATAAATCCGGCTCCGCCTGTTACTAATACTTTCATGCTTTTTCTCCTTTTTGGTGTGTTTATCGTCTCAGTTTTATGTCAATTCAACTTGTTGTACCCTCACTATAATGGGTGACGTTGCGTCATGGTCAAGAGGAGAATGAAAAAAGTTTGTGAAAATCTTGTTTTTTCCCCTCCTACCTGTCTATCTTAAAATTTTTACGGCGATTCTCGTAATATACTGTTCCATTTCCTGACTGGTCAGCGCGTCCACCATATATTCCTCATAAAAGCGGTCATCCAGCAAAAATTTCTGTTCCGTGGCATATCGGAACAGCTTCCGGTACGCCGCTTCAATTCCCTGCCACGGTCCTTTATAATAATAGCAAAGATACTCTCCCTCCGGCCGAACCGTGTATCGCACTTTCGCCGGCACACGATCAAAAATCAGATAGAAATCACGGTAATCCAGAAAATTCCCCGTTTCCAGTGTTTCCCGTTTCTGAACAAACCCCACATTATACGAACTTCGATTTCCGTATTGCCCGCAGTAAGCATAGAGCTCTCCGATTTTCTGATTGACTGCCAGATTATCCGCTGATTCGCTGTGATTTGTGACAAGATACTGTAATGGCAGGGTATGAATCCCTACAGGACAGAAGGGATCTTTTTCAAACGCCTCACGGCATTCCGCCGATGCCTGTGCCAGAAACCGCTTCTTTTCCCCAATCCAGCGCTGCATCTCGCGGAGCCGCTGCATTTTTTCGCGCACCACCTTCTCCTCCTGTTCCAGCAGTACTCCGAATTTTTCAGGACTTCGCTGTTCCAGATAATTTCGAATCTCTGCCAGCGGCATGCCCAGCTCCCGCAGCATTCCGATCACATCAAACGTTTCCATCTGATCCATCGCATAATACCGGTAGCCGTTTGTCCCTCTTCTTTTTGGTACGAACAGCCCAATCTCATCATAATGGAAGAGCGTTTCCTTTGTCGTGCCTACCAGCGCTGCAAATCGCCCCGCGCTTAAATACTCCTGTTTTCCCATTTCTGACTCCTTTTCCTGAATATGTGCTCTCGGAATTTTTCCTGTTTTTCACCTTTTTTGCACTTGACTATAGGGTTACCCTATCCTTTATAATAGCAAACGATTCAAATTTTCACAAGAAATCTTTCCCATCTAAAGCGTGTCTGAAAAAGGCTTTTCACACATAAAAAGGAGGTTTTTGATTATGAGCCAGTCACTCGCCAAGGATTTCAACTTCCACTCTCTGCTGAAGTTTGCGTTTCCATCGATCATCATGATGATCTTTATGTCTCTCTACAGTATTGTGGATGGCTTTTTCATCGCACAGTACGTGGACAGCATGGCGCTTTCCGCCGCCAATATCGTCTATCCTGCCGTCAGCATTCTTCTTGCCGTCGGCATCATGTTCGGTACCGGAGGCAGCGCCGTTGTCGCCGCAAAGATCGGACAGGAAAAACAGGAGGAAGCCAACCGTAACTTTTCTGCCCTTACCCTTACCACACTGATCATCGGTATTCTGGGCGCAGTGCTCGGCAACCTGTTTTGCCGCCAGATCTGCAGTCTGCTCGGTGCAACGCCGGTGCTGATGGATTACGGTACCGCCTATCTGCGGACGATCCTTTCCTTTGCCCCGGTCTGTCTTCTCCAGGCGCTGTTCCAGTCCTTCTTTGTAACGGCAGGACGCCCGGGACTCGGACTTTCCCTTACGGTGTCCGCCGGCATTACCAACATGCTTCTGGACTATCTGTTTGTCGTTCCGCTCCATCTTGGTGTTGCCGGAGCTGCCCTTGCCACCGGCCTTGGCCAGTGCATTCCGGCCGTTGCCGGCATTTTATACTTTACCTTCGCCCGCAAAGGCCTTCGCTTCACCCGTCCGGAATTTTCCAAAGGCCTGCTCTCCACAAGCTGCTTCAACGGTTCCTCCGAGATGGTCAGCAATCTTTCTGCAGCCGTTGTCACTTACCTTTTCAACATGCTGATGCTGAAATTTGAGGGCGAAATCGGTGTTGCCGCCATCACGGCGATTCTGTACGGACAGTTTCTCTTTGTTGCGCTGTACCTCGGCTACAGTATCGGCGTTGCACCTGTGTTCAGCTTCAACTACGGCAGCCGGAACAAACAGCGGCTGATCCGGCTTTACCGCATCAGTATCCGCTTCGTTGTGGTAAGCTCTGTGATCATCGCACTTGTGGCCGCCTTCGGCTCTCCGGTCATTTCCGCCGTTTTCATGCAGAAAGGCACGTACGGCTTTGAACTGACACGCCACGGCGGATATCTGTTCTCCATCGCTTACCTGTTCTGCGGTACGAATATCGTCGCCTCCGGCATTTTTACGGCACTGTCAGACGGAAAGACCTCTGCTTTGATTTCTTTTTTGCGAACCTTCGTCTTTATCGTTCTCTCCGCGCTGCTTCTGCCGCTCGTGCTTGGCACCAACGGTGTGTGGCTGTCGATTCCGGTCGCCGAATTTCTGACGCTGTTCATCTCCGTGCCGAAGCTGTCCCGCTATTTCAAGGATCCGAAAGTCGCAACGGAGACGCAAACAAGTCCCAACTGATCTTACCGACTTCGCTGATTCTCAAAACCCCGCACAGGGATCCGTTGTTTTCACAGGATCCGCTGTGCGGGGTTTCTCTTTTGCTACCACTTTTTCCCCGGGCAGTCCCGCAGTGCAATCGCTGCCCGCATCTCCACGTAGCAACCGCACATGCGGCACATGCCGGACAGCAGCTTTTCACACTCCTTACAGATGGAAAGCCGCCGCTCGTATTCCTCCTCCGGCGTTTTATCTTCCGCCGGAATTCTTGCAATATAATCATACATATTCTGAAAAAAGCCTGCCTCGTCCATCTCACGAAGCAGGCATTTTTTACAGATCCTGGTATTTCCGTCCATCAAACTCCTCCGGAACCGAATCTTTTTTCATCCCAGATATCTTCTGGTTTTTATGGTTTTCCTATTTTACGGCGATATGAAGCACACTGCACGCCGGAATGGTAAAGGAAATTCCCTCTTTTGCTGCCTGCACACCGTCAAAGCCCTGAACGCCAACCGTCTCCGGCTCTTCAAAGGTGTTTTTATCCTGCATATGGCCGGTTACGATCTCGGCTTTGATCTCGCCGGCTTCTTTTCCGAGAAGTACCGCCTCTACCGGATATGCTTTCTCCAGATCCACATTCGTCATCGTGATATGAAGTACACCGTCTGCATCTACCGAAACAGATTCCGTCAGATTCGGAACCATGTATTCGTCTTCCAGACCAACCTGCTCCGTTTCCAGAGAGCTTGCCAGAAGATCATTTTCCTGATGTACCTGATACAGATCGAAAACATGATACGTCGGAGTTTTGACCATTTTTTCACCCTCTGTCAGGATCATCGACTGCAGAACATTGACCATCTGTGCGATATTTGCCATCTTGACACGGTCGCTGTGTTTGTTGAAGAGATTCAGGTTGATCCCTGCGACCAGTGCGTCACGCATGGTATTCTGCTGATACAGAAATCCCGGATTTGTTCCAGGCTCTACATCATACCAGGTACCCCACTCATCCACGATCATACCGACCTTTTTGTCCGGGTCATACTGATCCATAATGGCGCTGTGGCGGCGGATCAGCTCTTCCATGTACATCGTCTTTTTCATGGTCTTATACCAGTCTTTTTCCGCAAACTCCGTTGCACTTCCCTTGTGATCCCAGGTTTCCGGTACCGTATAGTAATGAAGCGACAGGCCATCCATCATGCCATGCTGCTGTGGGGAGATTCTGCGGAAGCATGCTTTCATCACTTCCTGCGTCCACTCATAATCATCCGAATTGGCGCCGCAGGCAATCTTCCGGATCTTTTTGTTTCCATCGTAATCACGCACAAAGGTCTGATATCTGCGGTACATATTTCCGTAGAATTCCGGATTCATATTTCCGCCGCAGCCCCAGTTCTCATTGCCGATGCCGAAGAAATCGACGGTCCACGGCTTTTCGTGGCCATTTTCCGCACGAAGGTCTGCCATCGGAGATACCCCGTCAAATGTCATATATTCAACCCACTCCGACATCTCCTGTACAGTACCGCTTCCCATATTTCCGTTGATATAGGTTTCACATCCGATCTGACGGCAGAGTTCAAAAAACTCGTGGGTACCGAAGCTGTTGTCCTCGACAACACCGCCCCAGTTGGTGTTGATCATTTTTTTGCGGCTTTCTTTCGGTCCGATACCGTCTTTCCAGTGATATTCATCTGCAAAACATCCGCCCGGCCAGCGCAATACCGGAACTTTGATATTTTTCAGTGCTTCAACAACATCGGTACGCATTCCGTTCACGTTCGGAATATCGGAATTTTCTCCTACATAGAGTCCTTCATAAATACATCTTCCCAGATGCTCCGAAAACTGTCCCTGGATTTCCTTATTGATTTTTGAAAGCTTTCTGTTCGCATCAATTACTAACTTAGCCATAACTTGTCCCCTTTCGAGATCTTAAATTTGGCTTTATTATAGGAGATGTATCTCACTTGTGTCAATGAGCGTACAAGTTGTTTCCCCATGATTTTTTCAAAAAGTGCGGCCGTCTGGCTGCTGACCAAAAGGCCGCTTGTTTTATTTTTCATTCTGCATACGAAAAAACCGCCCTGGTTTTCACCAGGACGGTTACCGTCCGTGCGTTAGAGGATTCGAACCCCCGACCTTTTGGTCCGTAGCCAAACGCTCTATCCAGCTGAGCTAAACGCACATTTCTTTGTCGCTTTAGAACTCTTTGTTTATCACTCGTTCCCGCTGACATCATGTATATTACACTATCCTAAGAGAAAAGTCAACACCTTTTTGAAAAAATTTTAAAATTTTTTCGAATAACAGTTTTTTGTGAAAATAAGGGCTTTTTCCCCTATTTCACAGTCCGCACCAGGTAGTCTTTCTTTCGCAGTTCCTCTTCAATCAGATCCAGGGTCTGCGCCGAGTCTGCCGATACGGTATGAAAATGTTCCCCTGATGTGATATTCTTCAGCGGCCGTGATTTTCCCTGCCGGATTTCTTCCATAAACAGTGCCACCTTATTTCGTGAACTGATATTAAGTTCCGCCCGCAGTTCTCCGTAAACCTCGTGACGCACAATCACATCCAGCACAACGCCGCCGAAATCCACAATTGTATTCAGCTCGTCCTGCATCTGCTCATCCGTGTGATTCACCTCAAAGACCCGCTTCTCTCTCACCGGGCTGCTGCAGATGTAGCCGCGGTTTGTCGCAATCACATCGTATCCGGCTGCGCGGATCAGGGCAATGTCCTGGACAATCACCTGACGGCTGACTTCACAGCTCTTCGCCAGCGCTGCACCGGAGACCGGCGTCTTACTGTTTGTTATTCTTTGAAGAATCTCTTCTCTTCGTTCCTTTCCACTCATCATAAAACAAGACCTCGCATTTCGTACACTTCCCTTATCTTATCACACTTTCCGCCGTTTCTACAATAGCAGGAAATCATTTTCCAAAAGCTTTGTCAAGGACTAAAACTTTATGAAATTTTCCGGGCTCTCGTATATTCGTCCCGCCAACTGCCAATCATGAACGTATAACAGTAACGAACGGTAACCATACGTTCCATGTTTCAGGAGGATGCATACCATGGCGATCAATAAAGTTGAACTGTGCGGAGTCAATACATCACGCCTTCCCGTACTGAATGCCGAAGAAAAGGAGACTCTGCTGAAAAAGGCCCGCGAAGGAGATGCTGCTGCCCGCGAACGCTACATTCAGGGCAATCTGCGCCTTGTCTTAAGCGTGATCAAGCGCTTCTCCAACAGCAGTGAAAACGCCGACGATCTCTTTCAGATCGGCTGTATCGGCCTGATTAAGGCGATTGATAACTTCGACACGACCTTAAACGTCCGTTTCTCCACCTATGCCGTGCCGATGATCATCGGTGAAATCCGGCGGTATCTGCGTGACAACAATGCGATCCGCGTCAGCCGTTCCCTCAGGGATACTGCCTACCGCGCCATCTGCGCCCGCGAACTTTATCTCAAGCAGAACCAGAAAGAGCCTTCGATCGAGGAAATCGCCGCTGAAATCGGCATTGGAAAAGAGGATATCGTCTATGCCCTCGACGCAATCCAAAGCCCGATGAGTCTGTATGAGCCCGTCTACACGGAAGGCGGCGATACCCTGTATGTCATGGATCAGTTAAGTGATAAGAAAAATAAAGAAGAAAACTGGGTGCAGAACCTCGCCCTGCAGGACGCGGTCGCCCGTCTCAATGAGCGCGAACGCCAGATCATCCGCATGCGTTTCTATGAGGGGCAGACCCAGATGGAGGTTGCCCGGGAAATCGGCATCTCGCAGGCGCAGGTCAGCCGGCTGGAAAAGTCCGCCCTGCGCTCTATGCGGAATTATCTCTCCGACGAGCGGTAACGCCCGCCGTTCACTGAATTTCTGCAAACTCCAGCCGGTAATCCGACGGCGGCATTCCATAGTGTTTCCGGAACACACGGGAATAGTAAAAGGGATCTTCAAATCCGCACGACAGCGCCGTCTGTTTGACCGTCATCCCCATCTGCAGCAGCTTTTCTGACTGCTGCAGCCGATATTCCAGCAGATACTGTCCTGGTGACCAGCCGATTTTCTTCTGAAACAGACGGTTCAGCGTTGTGCGGCTGACCGCCATTTTCCGCGCAATTGTCTCCGCGCAGAACTCACTCCTGTGATACCCTGCGGCAATCAGAGCCATCGCTTCCATGATCCGCGGATCTTCCTTCTTTCTCTCCTCCCGCTGCGGCTCCGCCAGATCCTGGTACACGCCCAGAAGCGCAAGCAGCACTCCGACGGCCTCCTGGCTGTTCCGGCGATAGAGTTCCATCTGGCAGAGACGCTCAAAATATGGCAGAAGCCTTTCCTGACGGAGAGGCGGCGCCGCCGGCTGCTGTGGGTTCAGTACCGACCGTGCCAGAATCTGCCGGCATTGTTCCCCGACAAAATCAACCCACACATATTCCCACGGCTCGTTCTCATCCGGCGCGTACTGCACCACCTGCTCTGGACAGATTAAAAAGCTCTGTCCGGCGGTAAGTGTGTACGTCTTTTTCCCGCAGGTAAACGTTCCCTTTCCGCTTATAATATAATGTATAATATAGCACTGCCGTACACCCGGCCCCCAGGAATGCAGATCATGGCAGTCCTGCCGCCCGGCATCGACAGGCCGGATCCCGTTCATTTCTGATACAAGCATATTCTTTCCTTTTCCCGTATTTTATTCTTTATGAAGCAAAAATCCATGCTTTTGTCTTAAAATTCCATGGTTTTGCTCTGGAAATCCATCTATACTCAAAGTACATCAAAACTTACGGGAGGTCAATACTATGATCAAACTTACACCGCCGATGGGCTGGAATTCCTGGAACACCTTCGGAGAAAATATCAATGAAAAAATGATTTTTGAAACTGCTGATGTCATGGCCGAGAGCGGCCTGCGCGATAAAGGATACGAATATCTTGTCATCGACGACTGCTGGTCCTTACGTGAACGCGATGAAAACGGCCGTCTTGTGCCGGATCCGGAAAAATTTCCGCATGGTATGAAAGCCGTTGCCGATTACGTTCATTCCAAAGGGCTGAAATTCGGTATGTATTCCTGCGCCGGAAACATGACGTGTGCCGGCTACCCTGGCAGCTATGAGCACGAATTTGTCGATGCGGAAACTTTCGCATCCTGGGATGTTGATTTCTTAAAATACGACTACTGCTACCACAGCCCGATCCTGCACGGAAAATATCTGTACCGCCGCATGGGACTGGCACTCGAGAACTGCGGCCGCGACATTCTCTTCTCTGCCTGCTCCTGGGGTGCTGATGAAACGCATGAGTGGATCAAAGAAACCGGCGCTTCCATGTGGCGTTCCACCGGCGACATCTTTGATACCTGGGATTCTGTCAAAGATCTCGTGGCACAGCAGGAAAAACTGCATCCGTACAACGGCGTCGGCTGCTTCAACGATATGGACATGCTGATCGTCGGCATGCATGAAAAAGGAAATGTTGGACTGGCCGGCTGCAGCGATGTCCAGTATCAGACACACTATGCACTGTGGGCATTCCTTGGCTCCCCGCTGATGATCGGCTGCGACATCCGCGAGATGAGCGACGAAACCCGCCGCATTCTCATGAATGACGAAATGATCCGCATCAACCAGGATCCGCTCTGCCGTCAGCCGTATAAAGTGAAAAACCATGCATGGAATGACAAGGTTCTGATCTATGTGAAGGCACTCGCAGACGGAGATCTCGCCATCGGTATGTTCAATCTCAGTGATGAAAAATCACGTGCAGCCATGAATCTCGATGAAATCGGCCTTCCGTTCTCCACCGGCCATACTCTGGAACTTACTGAGGTCTGGACCTGCGAGAACCTGTGTGCAAACAATGCATCCCTTGTCACAGAACTCGAGCCGTTTGCATCAAAAGTATACCGTGCAAAGGTCGTAAAACTCTGATGGCACGCTGTATGCAGTGCGGCAAAGAACTCACACATAACGAGATCGGCGCCCACCGTAAATTTATCAACCGCGGCGCAGAACAGTTTTTCTGCAAGCAGTGTCTTTCTAAGCATCTCGGTGTAACGCCGGAGCTCATTGACGAAAAAATCGAACAGTTCAAGCGGCAGGGGTGTACACTGTTTGTATAGACCTATACTGTCTGAAATGCACACAGCCGGATTTCCGCTAAATAGAAATCCGGCTCTATTTTCATGCTGCATAAAAAATCATTTCTTCTTTATTTCTTTCAGATATGCTCCGGCATCCTTTAGAAATCCCGCCACAATCAGAAGAATTACCATTCCGATCGGAAACGCTGCCACGATACTGACCGACTGCAGATTGCTCATAGAGCTTTCGGAAAAGACCAGTGCAATCGGAAGCAGAATCAGCAGAAGGCACCACATAAGCTGAATCGCTTTCGATGGCTGCTGTCCCTCTTCCAGACGGCGGTAGCTGTAGCAGGAAACCGTCAGCGCAATCGAATCAAACGAGGTCGCATAAAAGGCAATCATCGTGAGCAGCAGAACGACAAGAACCAGCGGTGCACACGGGATCTTCTGGATCATGGCGATAATCATTCCATAGAGATCACCGTCTTTGGCATACTGCGCGATAAAATCCGCTTTTCCCGCCATCTGCATCCCCATCGATTCATTTCCCAGGATGATAAAGCTTAAAATCGTGGAGCCAACGCCGAATCCATATCCGCCAAGGATTGTCTGCCGCACCGTTCTTCCCCGGGAAATACTTCCGATAAAAAATGGCGCCGCCACGCACCACACCATCCAGTATGCCCAGTAATAAATAGTCCAGTTCTGCGGAAAATGCGTCTCGCGCAGCGGATCGGTATCGGTCGCCAACGTCGGGAAATACTGAATCATCCGTCCCAGCGATGAAAATCCCGTCTCGATAATATACCGCGTCTGTCCGCCGAACAGCAGCACGTACGCCAGTAGCCCGAAAAACAGATAGATGCAGAGCTTTGCCAGAAAACCGATTCCGCGGAAGCCGTGAAGCAGCGAATACGTGTACACAAAACACGTAATCAGCAGAATCACAATTGTCACTGCGTTCCGGTCCAGATTGATATGAAACAATGCATTGATTGCACTTGCCATCAGCGGCGTTGCCACGCTAAATGTCGTTGCCGTTCCTGCAAGGAGTGCAAATACCGCCAGCAGATCAATCAGTCGTCCGCCGATGCCGTCCGTCTGTTTTCCCATAATCGGACGGCAGGCTTCTGAATACCGCTGCCGGTTCCGTTTCCGCACGTGCAGCATAAACCCAAATGCGGCAGCGAGAACGAGATAAAAGCCCCACGGAATCAGACTCCAGTGAAACAGCGGGTACACGCCCGCCCACTCCTGGATTCCGCCCATCTTTTCAATCTGCGGATCAGCAGCATACATCACCCATTCTGCAAAAGAATAAAACAGAATGTCTGCCGCAAGGCCGCACGTAAACATCATGGATCCCCAGGCAAAAAAAGAATATTTCGGTTTCTCATCCTGCTCTCCTAACACAATATCGCCATATTTTGAAAATGCCAGATACAAAGAGAGCAGAAAAACGCCAAGGCCAATTGCAAGATAATAGACTCCAAAGGTATCTCCCAAGAAGAAGCGTACCTTCGCAAGAACTGTGTTGGACTGTTCCGGCAGGAGGAAAAACAAAATGCTGAGCGCTGCAATCAGTCCCAGCGGCAGCAGCGTGATCATCCAGTCAATCTGACCTTTTTTCCGTATTTTTCCGCTCTGTTTCTTTTTCACCACTCTGTTTTCATCAACTGTATTCATGTTTTCTGTTCCTTTCTGCTATACTGCCCGATCCAGCTTATTTTTCTTCTGATTTTTCCTGCCCCTGTGCCTCATATCCGCAATAGGACGGATCCAGTTCACAAAGCTCCGAAAAATCGTCAATTTCGATCAGGTCACCTTTCTGCATCGGGTAGATGCCAAGCTCATACTCTTGAAAATGACAGAACATTGCCACATCGTCCCAGTAAATCTGACGGTTCTGTTTTTTTTCAAATTCCAGTTCCAGGTGGCGTTTCAGCCGCTTTCCGTCCTCCCGGTTCCAACGTGATACACTGAAGAGCTGCCAGCCGCCCTTACCGCCGGTCCGGCTACAGGAACACACGATTCCATCCTTCACCTGCATCAGCCATTCATCCGTCTTTTCGTCCGTCCAGACAGCATTGTAGCCAGAATGCGTAAATTCCGGTGCAAGAATTTCTTTTTTGTATATAATCTGATCCCCATCCAGAATCATTGCATTTTCCAACTGTTCCCGCGCCACATAGAGCGATGCAATATTATTGCAGGAATCCCAGTATGGATTTTCGATCAGTGTCACACCTTTATATTCTGCGGTAAGGCACGCAAACTGCTCTTTCCGATATCCCACTACTACATAAATCTCATAAATTCCATTTTCATGCAGCGCCTGAATCACCGTATCAATCATGCGGACACCCTTCACACGGATCAGCGGTTTCGGCGTAGTAAGCGTTACCGGCCGCATCCGCGTTCCCGTTCCCGCCGCCATGATAATTGCACGTTCTACATGATTTTTCTGCTGAATTTCACTTTCCGGTCTCTGCCCCACATCCATCGCTTTCATTCTTCCACCCTCTTATTCTTCCTGACCTTTGCTTTTGGCAAGCTCCTGCTTAACAAGTTTATAGTAATCCTTAGCATATCGGTACTGTTTCAGCGAATACTCGCCAAACTCCACGCCTAACCGGCTCTTGTACTCACACCAGTTGCTCCACAAAAGCCCGCACACCGCAATGTATGCGTAAATCTTCGTGCGCACCTCCTGCGGACAGCCTTCCGTAAAATAGCAGTCGATCAGCGCATCCACCTGCGGACGGTCATACATGGCGTAAATGCAGAACATCGCCAGATCCACATGTGCATCCTGCATGCCCGCATATTCCCAGTCAATCAGACGAATTTCCGTTCCGCCGTTTTTCTCCACAAACAGAAAATTGTCCGGCACCGCATCAATATGCGTCAGCGTCCACACCTTCGGCTGCGCTTCCAGATAAGCCTCAAGTTCCAGCACATGCGCTTTCGTCGTGCTGTAATCCCGATAAACAGACGGTTCTCCCTCCCACAGACTTTCATAGTATGCGATCTGGTCAAACAGCGAAAACGTATGCTCCACGCTCAGATGCTCCTCATGGAAGGAACGGAGCTTTTTCATACAGGCCTGCACATCCTCAGGGTTTTCCGGATCGCAGACACGCGCACCCTCCAGGTATTTCGTAATCTTATAGCCGTTTTCCGGATTGATCGACACGATTTCATCGCAGATGCCCTTTCCGTCCAGTGTCCGATATACCGCCGCCTCCTGCCTGCGGTTGATCAGAAGACTCGTGCCTTCCCCCGGAATTCTCATAATATACCGCCCGCCGCGACAGCGGAATAAAAACGAACGGTTTGTCATTCCCTTTTTCAGGACCTCAATTCCCGTAATCTCCTCACCGGAAACCGAAAGCACCCGTTCAATTTCTGCCATCGCATCCGACTTCAGCTGATCCGAATTCTCATCCAGTTCCCGCAGCTGCTCGTAGGTATTGATCTCCACCACAGCTCCTTCCGGGACAATCTTTGCCTGCACCGGCATCCCGTTTTCCGCAAAAAGGGCATCCTCCCAGAAAACATGGTCATACCGGCGGTCCTGTACCATCGTTTCGATTCGCCGCGCCATCGACTGCGCCACAGGATCCGTTAGATAGCTGATGCCGATCATATGATTTCCTTCTTTTTCCCCGCCCGCGAGCACAAGCTCCCATTTCCGGCTCACACGAACCGTACTGTCGGGATCCTTTGCATCGCTCACCAGATACCAGGAATACCACTCATACTCCGAAAACGGATTTTCCCGGCACCAGAGGTCGCACGGCATAAGATACGTTTCGCCAAGCTGTGGCAATACCTTTGCCAGGGAATGCAGGTTGTTTTTCTCTGCATACTCCATATTGACAACCAGCTTCACGCCATACTGGTCAACCAGATAATCGTACTGTTCCTTTTTAAAACCAACGACAACATAAATTTCCTTCACCTTTACCGCATGAAGCTGACGGATCAGCCGCTCGATCAGCGGTTCCCCCTCTACTTCCAAAAGTCCTTTCGGCGTTTCCATATTAATCGGCACCATCCGCATTCCATATCCGGCAGCCAGAATCACCGCGTTTTTCGGGCGATGCTTTGCCATCTCAAGCCTGGCTTTTTCCGTCAGCTCCATATCTGTTGTTAAAAAACCCTGCCCCTGCAGCGCTTTCACCGAACGGTTTACCATTCCCAGTGAAAACCCACACCGCTCCGCCAGCGCACGCTGGTTCCGGCAGTGGTATTGCAGGATCACGTTCAAAATATCAGATTCTTGTTTGTTCATGTACATCTATCCTTTCATTTTCGTGAACATCGTTATTATAATACAGGACCGGCGACATGTCAAGCTGCCAGCCGATCCTGTGAAACAATATGCCCAGATTAAGTTACGGTTCACTGGTTCCCAGCGAACCGTAACATTCGCAGCCCTAATCCATGTGCAAGTTTTTTCACCATCCTCCTTCCGGTACAAGATCCACGCAGACAATCTCCGGAATATTGTTGAACCGCGGAATCACCTCCGTATTTCCAAGCCCCGCAGACAAAACCAGATGCCGTTTTCCATCCTTTGAATCAAAAACACCCTTCAGCCGTCCCGGAAACCAGCCCATATCCGGCGCATATACGCCGCCGATTCCAGGCAAAATGACCTGCCCTCCGTGAAGATGACCAGAAAACACGCAGTCCATGTTCCATTCCTCCAGGGCATCATTTTTCAGCCAGGCAATCGGAAGATGACTAAGCAGGATCTTGTAACGGTCGGTATTCTCAAAATCCCATAAAAACATGCATTCGCTAAGATCAGCTTCCTCCGTTTCCAGGTATTTGTCCGGCAGGCAGTAACCGTAAATGCCGCCAATGCGAAGAGACTGGCCTTTTACGGTGATATCCCGGTATTGGTGCTCCAGAACGATTGCACCGGCGGCCTGATACAATTGTGTGACGTCTGTGCCAAAATTGTCCTGGTATTCTATCTCATGATTTCCCAAGGACAGATAGACGGGAGCAATCTCGCATAGAGAAGAAATCAAATTGGTAGCAATCTCTGCGACAGGCTCTCCGGAATTTAACAGATCCCCCGTGAGCAGGATCAGATCGGGAGACTGACTTGCTATCCGGTCAATCAGCTCCTGATTGTCTTCTCCAAACTCGCTGTTGTGCAGATCCGTCAGCTGCAAAATCCGGATTGGGGTATCGATTTTGTCGGAGGGGATCTGATAGGAAGAGTAGCTTAGGGAGTGTTTTGATTGGTCGAGGTTTTGGCAGTTTGTGATTCCGAGGAATAGAAGTACGCTGATAATGAGCGTCCATTTGTGCTGCCGTAGCCATTTCATTGATAATGTCCTCCGTTATCGTGACTCATCCTAACCCACACAGCTTTTTGAGTACACGCTTAATTATTTCCTTCTTACTTCGCCTTTGTGGTTGTTTTACTTGAAGTAATGGCAATATTTCCTGAAAATTTTCGCTTTCAATAGTTTTTAAAACAATATCTCTATTTTGTTTATGAACTGATGATCTCAATAACGATGGATTTTCTCTTGCCGCCTGTTCCAAATAAACTTGTTCACATTTTATGTTTTCAGAAACTGCGTTCATCATTTTTTCGCCTTTTGCAGTATGCGTTAATATAAGAGATGTTCCTTTATTATCGTCCATTTTGGGATTAATATTCCATATTCCCCAGAAATCGCCTAATGTTATATCACTAACACGATGATATCCTTTAAAATGACAGCTACTACAAGATTCCCGCAAAATATAATCTTTTACAAATAATTGCATGAAGGGATCATCACCATTTTTACATAAATAGCGTTTCTTGTCTGCATAAGCAAATTCAACCGAGTATGCGTAATGACTCCAACCACTTTCCTTATTTCGCAAATTTATATGCTGTGGAAATGAATCACTATTATCCGTTAGAGATCGATACTTTACATATTTTTCCCATACCATCGGAGACGGCACTCCATGACATACAAAATCT
Organism: Blautia sp. AM23-13AC; assembly: GCF_003435675.1. Lineage (NCBI taxonomy): Bacteria > Bacillati > Bacillota > Clostridia > Lachnospirales > Lachnospiraceae > Blautia > Blautia sp. AM23-13AC. Next base: position 422,243 of record NZ_QTUL01000002.1, read on the forward strand.
ATGCAGACCAAATTCTCATAATCTCGTTTTAAAAAAGCTTTCAATCCGGCTACCTGACAAGGTGTACCTGAAAACAACACTATTCGTCCGGAATCCAGTTGTTTTTTTATGCTTAAAAAGCAGTCTCCTAAAATACTTTGCGAATATTTCGCTCCTTGTAGTTTGCCGAGTTCTGTTTGCTCTTTGATCTCAATATGTCTGACTACGCCTTCGTCATCATAGCTTGCACCATAGATCACTCCGCCTCGCTGTAAAATGGTAGCTGCTAACTCAGAGAAAATTCCACCGGAGGAACTCTCCAGTCGAAGTGCATTATTGTTAGAGAATGCCGCATATGCAGACGTTGATAGGTTTTCATCATCTTTTTTCTTCATTAACACGGGACATACTCTTTCACAAGCCCCACAAGCAATACACGCAGACCGCTCCATAATTACCGGAAACTCAAATCCTGCATTATCTTTTTTCATCTGAATACAGTTCCGTGGACAAATGCTTACACAGGCAGTGCAACCTGTGCATTGACTTTTATCTGCGAATTTAGGCATAATCTTCACCTTCCTGTTCAACAAAGCCTGTTGTAATCATACTGTAATTCTTTTGCACTTTTTTTGACATAAGCATCACATAGTCTCACGGCCATATATATAATCATCATAGCCCTTTGCATGATCTGCCTTCACAAATTTCCTAATTTAGATTTTATTTTTCTAAACAAACGTAATAATAAAACAAGTTCAGGATGTGTCAAACGACAATATATAATATAGTCATCCAATTGTACATTTTTATTTATTTTTAATTTCAAAAAAGCTTCTTTCATCAAAATGTCATCATTATACACCCCTGCAATCTGCATGACACTTCTCCAGTAAAAATTTTGTATAATATCTAGATAATATTCTCGTTCCCTTTCATCATGAATAATAATCTGAACCATATGTTCTCTAATATCACGAAAACCATTCGCATTATCTAAACTCTTTTTCTTTTTACTCTTTTCAACATTAGTTTTGGTTAATGAATTTTCTTGCTGGTTATAATTCATATGTGGTTTATCAATAAATCCACATTTTTTATTGTAAAGCAATGGCAATAACAGTTGTAAATTTTGTCCATATTTTGATTGATAAATTTCTCTTTCAGGATAAAATTTAAACAAGGAAGACACTCTAACCATATAACTTCCAGCCCAATTATTTGTCTTCCCTTCCAATAATGCCGTAAAAACATCCTGAATATTTTTCTCACATTCATCATAAATAAACAGGCTTTTTCCATTTTTTCTTACATACCACCCATTCGAACGCACTACATCCATTTCCCTATGACTTTCTAAAAACTGTACTCGCTCTAACAATGCACCTTGCAAATACTCGTCATCGATGTCCAATAATAATAAATACTCTCCAGAAATATATTTCAGGCCGGTATTTATTGCGCTTCCAATCCCTTGATTTTTTTGTTTAATATATATTAATGAAATCTTTTTATTTTCCAGTACTTCTTTCCATTCCAATATCTTGGATTCACTTTGATCTATCGATCCATCATTTACCACAACCACTTCAATATGTGGATAATTTTGAATTTCAATAGAATGTAAACATCTATCAATAAAACGTTCTCCATTAAAGCATGGAATAATAATGCTAACTTTTTTATTCATAATTTCTCCGTTTTAAAAAGTCTTTAATTTTGCCCAACGGTCTTTTTCCAATACGTTTCATAAGCTTCATTACAGAATTAAATTCATTGGTATGGTGAAACAAAATATAATTAAATCCACTTGGAATAGCAATAGCAACAACCGCTTTTTCTACAAATCTAAAGTAGATATTTCCCCTAGAAATCCAGGTGCAAGTCCAATATGCCAGTGCAATATAGATAATCCCTAAGCAAACATATAATACATATCGTTTATAATACGCTCTAACAGGACAATGAAATACAGATCTATAGATTACAATTGGCCTATACCAATCAGCAGTAAGTAGACTGCCAACAATTGTACCCAGAAAAACTCCTGAAACCCCAAACGGCTTAGCAAATAAGATAGATGCAACCAAGTTAATAATCGCAAAAGCAAATGGAACCCAAGCATCTTCTAAATATTTCCCCGCTGCTCCCTTCATGGTAATGAGTGGCATTCGTAATCCTGTCAGATAATTATTTATTACAATAATTGCTACAGTTCCTGTTCTAAATAAGTATTTTTCACCAATCCAAATTTCACCAATAAATGGATTAAATAAACACATAAAACATGTAGCTTCTATGCTATAAATAAAAAAGGCAATGAAAAACATTGTATTAAATACATCTAATTTTTTTTCATCATTCTCCACTGCCACTATATTTCCTATTCCAGCAGTGACACCTGCAAACAAAGCACTTATGTATCCGTTGATCAGATTCCGAATCAAAAGATAGTTGGAATATATTCCTGTGGCTACTAAGCTTACAAGTTTTGTAATAATAAGATTATCCGTTGAATTAACCAAATAGTCTCCTATTTTTGCAACAATCAATCCTGATATATTTTTTTGAATTTCCTGTTTTTGAGCACCTGTCAGTCTATCCTTTGAATAAAAAGTAACTTTATCATATTTTTTTGTTATGTATAAATTTTGTGCGGCCATCAAAACGATCGAGCATCCGATCTGTATTGTTAAATATACAATATAACTTTTCCAAATTAACAATGCAATAATCTGCAAAAGTGTTTGAACACAATTTATTGATACATTAATTGGAATCAGTCTAAACGCTTGGTTATCTGAGGATATCAGTGTGGTCTTATATGATAAAAAATAACCAATAACAGTATTAATTAAAAACGCAAAGTAAGCAAAGGTTGTTCCGTCTGGCTGTTGTTCTACGGGAACAAAAAAATCTAAGAATTGAAATAGAATAATTCCAGCTAAAAGCACAATAACACCTATAACCGAATATGCTTTTCTATAGACGGACATTAATGTACTGATGGACTTATAATCTTTCTCAGCTAAGGGCTTATAAAGACTGAACCCAATTGCAGTTGCAATCCCCAATTCACCAATCGCCAAAAATCCTAAAACATTACTTAAGAGCCCAGATAGTCCCAAGTAATCCGCTCCCAATGTATAGATAAACACAGTTCTAGAAATCAAGCCTAATAAAGAAGCCACAAAATTATTCCCAAATGACCCCAAAATATTCTTAGCAGAATTTTTTAATCTAGACATGAACCATCTCCTCTTTAAAGTAATCGCTCAACATATTCTTTTGCAGTTAATGCTCTTTTAATAACTTCTGGTATTTTGCTATTTAATTGTTTTTTGATTAATTCTTCATTTTCTAATATCCATCTAAACTTTTTAAGCAACTCATCTGTTTCTTTCAGCCTTTGAACAGATAAACTATACTGTTCTTCATCTCCAAACAAGTCCCTAGCAATTCCTCTTGCCTTTACAGAGTATCCTACAACCAGTGTTGGTATCCCCGAAGAATATGCCGCAATAGTGGAATGCGTTCTTGCCCCAACAAAAAATCTACATTTTGAAATCGCATACTTAAGTTTTGAACAATTTTGATCTTCTATTACTAAAACTCTTCCACTTTTTTTATAACGTTCATACAACTGCATTAATGGTATCCTATCATCACTGTCATCCCAGATTACATGAGGAATTAATGCAATTGCCATATCTGTTTCTTTCAAAATATGTTCTATCAAGATCTCATAATTTTTCATTATAATTCCTGAAATCTTTTCTTCTTTTTGTACCATCGGACTCAAATTAATTCCTACCATGTTTTTATTGATAAACTTAGATGGAATTTCTGCATATGCTGTTTTGAGTCCAAATGCAGGATCTGCAACAAGTATGGTATTGGGATTTATTTTTTTCAGTGCATTATAAGTAATAGATTCTCTTGCTGTAATAAGCTGATATTGTCTCACATCATTAACAATTTCCGGATTACTCAATACTTCCGGATTGATAGAACATCCCCATAATACTGTCTTGGCTCCCCTAGAAATCATCATATTATGTAGCATAATATATTTATTCACATCAGCATAACAATAATTATCACCGCCTATAGATAATACAATGTCGTTTTTATGCACCATGTCAATGGTTTTCTTATAGTTAAGTTTATCTAACGGCACATAGTCATTTTTTAATTTTAATGCTATATATGCCCGAATAAATGGTAAAGTTATTTTGGAATATGACTGTACATCTTTCTTAATTGTACAAATTTTATCTAACCCATATTTTATATCTTCTTCCGTTTTAGAAGAAATGAGCAATATTTCATCCCATAATGGATTGTTTAACATATCACATGTAGAACGCACAATTGCTTCGCATCCATGATTTCCACTCCCGCCATGAGCATACATATAAATTTTTGCCATTTTCATTCCTTCCTTATCCAATGAATTCTTTTTCCATTTTGCAAAAATATTCCCTGACCAAATAAAAAAAACACAAGTTTCTCTTTCCAAGGAATTGCTCTACAAGTAAGAATAAGACACATATATTTCCGGAATAATTTTCTTGTCCCATCAACAAATTCTGAATTTCTATAATTATTCTCCTGAAAAAGTCCTATTACATATTGAAACAAATGGGATACTGTAACATAACAACATTCTGGCTTTAAATCCTTCCTTTGTGCGATAACCTGAAGCAACCTTTCTGTTGCAATAATGATATCCAATGAAGGATTTTTTATCATCTTACTCATTGCTCCATTATTATTTTCAACATAAAAATATTGTGTTCGATCTGTCGTTACAATTTTATTTGCATTTAATAACGCGTCCAATGTAAAAAGAATATCTTCATATGTTTTTATTGACGGAAATTTTAAATTTGCAATCAATTCTTTTTTGTACAATTTTCCTGCCGGACCCGAATTAATAGATTTCCGAATCAAAAGAGCATTTATCGCATCGGTTCGTGTTAATACAGTTTTTCCTACTGTAAATCTAAATTTCACCGCTTTTTCATCAAGAAACACTGTATCGCATATTGCAACATCGCCTATTTCGCAACATTTTACTAGTTCATACAGATAATTGGGTGGAATAAAATCATCAGCGTCCAAAAACGCTATGAATTTTCCTCTTGCCAAACTTATTCCTTTATTTCTTGTGTAAGAAACTCCATGATTTTTCTGCGTAAAGCAACGCATGCGAGTATCTTTTTCTTCATACTCCTTACATATACTATAAGATGAATCACTACTACCATCATCAATTAAAATACACTCAAACTTTTGATATGATTGACCCAAAATGCTTTCTAACATTCTTTTCAAATAATTTTCTGCGTTAAAAATAGGTATAATAATTGAAATCATGTTGATACCTTTCTGAATTGATATCTACGCCGAATTGCTAAAAAAATACCCGGAATAAGTGCGCATAATATCAATCTTTTATTCTGTCCTTGAAAACCATATTCTATATGTCCCCCAACTATTGATAATGCAACCACTTGACAGGCAGCATAAAATTTTTGCTTTTTTGAACACTCAGGATATTTCAGCATATGACAATACATCATCGCATAACCCATTGGGTTATTTTTTTCTAATACTTTGCTTCCCTTGGTAAGGCCATCATCCAGATAATTACACTGATAAATAATATCTGAATGCCACCGCAATTTATAACCATCCAACGCAATTTCATTCAATGCGATTTGTTCTGGTGCAAATTTTTCGCCCGGCCATTCCGGCATCGGATATTTTTTCAATATTTTTGTCTTATATGCCTCACACATATCTGCATCCAAATTAAATTGTATTCTCTGTAGATTCGTAGCGTCTACATATCCTTGTTCGTTTACAATAGGTGAAACACCCTTTATATAAGAACCATCTGGAAATCCCCTGGCTGCTCCAACACCAATATAATCTGAATTATTTTCAATCTCTTTGCACCAATTTTTCATTTTTGATAACGCATTCGGTAATAGAAAATCATCAGAATCAACCATAAAAAAGAATTTACCTCTCGCATACCGAATCCCATAATTGATTGCTCTTGGTTTTCCTCCATTTTCTTTTTCCAAATATCTAATTGAAAATTCTTTTTCTTTCCTGATCCACTCTTCAACTAATTGATGCGTATTGTCTGTCGATCCATCATTAACAATCAACCATTCAAAGTCTGTCGTTCCCTGATTTTTCAACGACTCATATAATCTGAAAAGTGTATATCCTCTATTATATGTCGAAGTAAATACCGTAAAATATGGCATCTCATCATCTCCTTAGCAAACGCCTTATTAAATGTCTCATTAAACGTCTTAACTGTAAACTTATCTTCAATAAATAGTATTTGTTTTCATATAGTAATAACAAAATCCATTTTTCAAAGAAATTCCGTCCGCATGCTTTAATTCCCTCAGATTTACAAATTAATTGTAATTCCTCGAAACAGTTTTTCAATTTTTCAATATTGCAATACAACAATGAAAAAATCACATAATTACTTAGCAACTGTGAAACAATCAACTCATTACTTCCGCTATAAACATTTTCTTTTTCAAGAAAATGTTTATAGCGAATATTAATAAACAGCTGTGTTCTATAGTCAATTTCACTATCCTTAACCATAGCTGATGAATTCTCTGATTCCTGAAGATAAAAATATTCTGTTTTATCATTAAAGCAAATTTTGCTCACTTTAGGATATAATTTCAGAAAAAAATCAAAATCCTCCGCCAATTTAATTCTTTCATCAAATCGGATATTCCCAACTAATTCTTTTAAGATTATCTTTCCACAACAATATCCATAAATACCTGTTTTTTTTTGATAATCCGCAAAATTCAAAAGCAATTCACTTATATCAAAAGTGCCACTTCCAGGTAATTGTATTTTCTTTTTTTTTCCTGAGTGCCATATTTTTGTAATCGTGCATATTGAAAGATCTACACCGTTCTCAATAATAGTTTCATACAAATTTTCCAAATAGTTATTTGGTATGCGGTCATCTGCATCAATAAATGTAATATATTCTCCACACGAGGCATCAATCCCAACATTTCTCGCATGAGATACGCCACTATTTGGAATATGAATTACTTCAAATCTTTTATCAATACAAGCAACTTTATCACAAATTTCCCCTGATGCATCCGTAGATCCATCATCTATTAAAATACATTCAAACTCTTCAAATGTTTGGCTAAGCAAGCATTGAAATAAATCATCCATATATTTTTCTTTATTATATACGGGAATAACAACACTAATTTTCATAGTTTTCTTTTTCTCATTTTAAAAATTAATATTTGATATAAATTGGGTGAAACATAAAATATACTGTAACGTATAAAATCTTTAAGACAAAGTCCATTTCCCCTCATCAATGTTCGCATAAATTGTATATATGTTTGACTGTCATGATAGGGCTGTATTTTCGATTCCTTTGCACGAAACCAAAATTCTATATATAAATTCAGAAATAGTTTCATCGATTCCCTACAAATAAAACTATCTTGTTTAAATAAGCACATTCGTCTTTTCACAATATCCAACATTACCAAATTCTGCTCTTGAAATTTTTGATGCGTCAGCGAAGTATTATTTTGAACATATATATACCAGAATTTCTTTTCACAAAAAATTTTTCCTGTTTTAGCTAGCACCTGGCTCATCCAATCATCGTCCTCATATATCCGTCCCTCAAATGGAATGTTTTTTATATAATCTCTTTTATACAGCTTATTACAAACTCCAACAACCAATCCATTTGCATAGCTACCATAATACAACCCTTTTGCAAATTCTAACATGGATTTTTTTCCACAAAAAAATGTTGGGATTTTATGTGGATCTATTGTCAATTTTCCCTCTTCATTCTGAAATTGCCAAAGCCACGTTACTATATCAACATCATGGTTTTCTAAAATTGAAATTGCTTTACTGTATATAGTAGGATCATCTGGTAAATAATCATCACTATCTACAAAAGTAATATATTTCCCACTTGATGCTAAAACACCGTTATTTCGAGCTTTTCCAACCCCTTGATTTTTCCGGTGAATTACGCTTATACATTGATTTTCTTTTGCATATTCGTCACAGATCTTTCCAGAAGAATCCGTACTTCCATCATTAATTAAAATCAATTCACATTTTTCCACATTCTGGTTTAAAATACTTTCAATACACCTTCTTAAAAACCGTTCTGTGTTATAAACTGGTACTATTACAGAAAGCTGTGTTTTCATTACACTCTATACCTCTTTTCAAAATAAAAAGATATCAACGGTAGCAAAACAGGATGCGAATAACAAAATGTTAATAGTTTTTGTTTTTTAGGAACACACAATTTGCCAATTTTCAACTGTTTAAACATATTCCTAACGCTATCTTCATATAATATTTTATTAACCATTCTTTTTTTTTCACCTATAGTAAGAACACTCGAACAGAATATATCCCCAATAGCGTTATAAATAAAAAATAATAATACCTTGTCAAGTTGATCCCTAAAATCATATATTTCGCTTCGACCAAATTCTTCCTGGAATCGTGCATACAAAGCCTTATAATCGTCCCATTTATCAGACGTAAATGTATGTGTTACTGAACTTTGATTGCTGCAGTTATACATATAGTAGGCTTGTCCTTTCATATAATAAAACGAATGTATTCTAAGCATCAATTGACATCCCCAAAACCAATCTTCAGAAAATCGAATTCCAATCTCATATCGTGGCATTCTTTGTCGCATATTTTTTACCATGCACACACAGTTGGAAATTGTAGCAGGATATTCTATCGAACGAGTAATTAGTAAATGAGGATAATATTCTTGATGCAATTGTTTCTCCTCATATAACCCGCCACGAATATTGTGAGAATAAATAGTTTTTCTTCCATCCGAATATACCTTTATACAATCACACATTACTAAATCGCAATGATTATGTTCCGCACATCTTATCATTTTTTCATACATCTGAGGTTGAATATAGTCATCGCTATCAACAAAAGTTACATAGTCTCCCTCAGCTAAATCTAATCCTACATTTCTTGCAGCAGCAACTCCTGCATTTTTCTGATGAACCACCTTAACTCTACTATCACTTAAAGCATATTTTTCACAAATTTTTCCACATGAATCAGGTGATCCATCATCGACTAATATTATTTCCAAATTGCCATATGTTTGATTTAAAATACTTTCTATGCAAGTAGCTAAGAATTTTTCTGCTTTATACACTGGTACAATCACACTTATTTTAGGCATAGAAATTTCTCCCTTATCAACATCAATTGCCTTATTTTCATCTATAAAATATCCTGTACAAATCGCAACATACTATTGCTCTCAATATAACACCCTCAGATACTCCCACTTATGGATAGCTATAATATCTAACCAACATCATTATTATAATTGTTTTGCACCATTTCTACCTTTTACCCACACAATTACTCTTTTCCAATATACGATATATTTTTTTCACTTCTTCCTTATTTGAATACTTTCTCATTTGACAGTTGAATGATAGTTGCTCTAACAGACAATTATTATTTAGCAAATCAAATATTTGATCCGCACACTCCTGATTTTGCATAGGTACAATTATGCCCTCTACACCACTTTCCAATTGTTCCTTAGCTGTCTCATAATTTGTAATAATTACAGGTTTTCCTAACATCTGAGCCTCACGAACCGTAACACATTTACCTTCATATCGACTAGGCTGTATATAAACATCACATGCCTGAATATATGGATATGGATTCTCTTTTTTTCCAAGAATTTTTACATATTCCTGCATATTAGCTTCTGCAATTTTTCTTTTAATCAATTCTTCGTCTCTGCCAAAACCAATCAAATACCATGTTATATCCATCCCTCTTTCACGTATCCGTTGACAAATTTCTGGTACATTATCAAAATTCTTAGCCTTACAGAATCGCCCAATAGATAGTATTTTTATCCCTTTTGCATTCATTTCTTTATCCACTAAAAATTCATTTGCCTGCTTTTTCACAAATTCTTCCGGCAAGATGTTTTCAATCAAAATAATCTTTTCCTTGAACATAGGAAAAACCGAAAGAAAATTCTCTGTTACTGCATCAGAAATCGAAGCAATATAATCATAGTTCTTCCACATTGCGGTTTCAGAAGCAATATTCACCTGTATACGAGAATAATCTGTATGAATCCAGGCTATTTTTCTTTTTGCATGTACTTTTCTATCAACAAAATAGTGCGGTGTCAAAAAGCTGATTGCTAAATCATATACTTCATTGGATTGAATTTTTGGCATAAATGGACAAGTATATTTATGACTATATTCTAACGCCACATCACTGTCTGTATATTTATGTATTCGATTATATTTTGCCGCTGCCATTTTCCCCGCAAGTCTTGCCATACTTAATATGAAATGTCCTTCCTTTAAAGTCCGCTTTATCGGTCGCGCTAATACTGTATAAGCGCGAATTTCTGGCAATAAATTAACAGCTGATGGGATTTCTCTCATTAATTCCCCTTCATGCCGTAATAAAAATAAATCTACATCATATTTTTCAAAATCAAATGCATTTAATAACCCGATAAGACTTCTTTCTGCTCCACCTAATTCTAAAGCATGAGACACAATTAGCAATTTCTTTTTCATTTGCGGAACCTCTGAAAGACATCTACACCAAATATTCTGTGTATTGGTCTTGTTATCATGCCACGAATTTTTAAGTGTTTACTCATCCACGTTGCCTCATACCAGTGAATGGAAAATGTATTTTCTGTTTTTTCTAATTTTCCGGTAGCGCTGTTATATGGATTCAAAACATCCATAGGATATATTACCGCTTCACACACATTTTGTTTTCTACCATTCTGTTTTAACCCCAATGCTACCAACGCTTGTGTATTCAATTTCGGACACATTCTTACTCCATTTTTCCCGTCCAGTAATATCTCATATTCTTTCAACATCGCTTGAATCACTTTTCCATGTGCAACAGATCCAAATCCCAATCCCGAAGCTACATATTGCTTATTTTCAAAGCAAAAAAATGCATCATTTCTTAACAATTCTTCCAGCGATCTAATTACTTCTACATCTGTATCAAAATAGATTCCTCCATACTTTTCCACTACCCAAAGTCTGACATAATCGCTTAAATACGCATACTTTTTTTCGGCATAACACATTCGCGTATACCCATTCATATCTATATCAAAATTTTCCTCATTCCATTCAATAACTTCATACTCTGGACAATACTGACGCCAGCTCCTTATGCACTTTAAAGCTAATTTGGATTTCTTCCCTTTTCCAAACCAACAATAATGTATTTTCTTCGGTATCATGTATCCATCCCTTCCTATCACTTATTTTTGCACACATTATTTTTTTTCGAATTACTTTCCAATTTTCTTTTATGAAAATAGTCATATACCACCTTAGGTAAAATGCCTATAATAATTGGTTGTATCGCATATAGATATCCGCTTATCGGCAGTCCAAGTTTTCGCACTGCCATTCCTCGTACATATGCTTCATTTACTCTATATCGAAATTTTCTTCTCTTATATGCTGCTTTATCATCTCGCATAAGATAAAGCTGTTTGGGAATATTTTTGCCTCTATATCCGACCTCGTACATTTTTATCCATAAATGATAGTCTTCTACTCGCAACAAACGCTTTTTCTCTGTATATCCTTTCACCGCATCATATGCTTCTTTTCTCACCATACATGGTGCATGACAAAACGGAGATCCATGCAAAAAATCCTCTTTCTTGGGATATTCAGGATGACTTATATTCCCCCATATTCCTGTCTCATCAAAATACCCCATATCTGTGCTTACAATCGAAATTACTTTTTCTTTTTCTAATATTTCATACTCAACCGCAAATCGTTCTGGCAAACAAATATCATCTCCATCCATTCTTGCAATATACTTTCCTGTTGCCATTTTTAAACAACGATTTAAGGTATAGTTAAGTCCTCTATTTTCTTTATTTTTCAGCAATACCATTCTTTCTGGATATTTTTTTATATAGAATTCTGCCACTTCAGACGTTGCATCGGATGATCCATCGTCGCACATAATCAATTCCCATTCACTCATCGTCTGACCTAAAACAGACTCAATCGCTTCTGACAACGTATCTGCACAATTGTATATCCCCATAATTACACTAATTTCTGGATTTTTCATATAAGCCCCCATGTAAAATGCATCTGATAATAAAAGAATCCAATATATCCTAACACAGTAGCACTTTTTATGATTATGGTTGAATTTCTCGTAAAAATATTTTCAATTTCCCAAGGTAGTAAAATGGATGCAGAATACATAGATCCATATGAAATCAATCGTCCTATAAATATTCCAGAAGTTTTCATAGACACCATTGCAATTACACTGGTCAAAATCGAGAAATTTGTCACAATATTAATTACCGGATTGTCTGCTTCTTTGATTTGCTTACGTCCAATAATAGATAAAATCATGGGAATGGAATAGACAAATACCCTGATCGGATTAGTTCCGTTATCTTCCCACTCTTTCCAATCCGCTACCATATTAGAATATTGTGTATTTGATAGTATATTGTTCATTCCATCTGTAAACTGATTTACAAATATTAATATTAAAATACATCCCAAAATGCACAGCACACTCTTTTTATTCCATGCCTTTCCCTGCACAATAAAAATGATCGGGATCATAAGCAATGCTGACGCATGAAATGTCGCTCCTAATAGAATAATTGCTATCAGTGGTATATATTTTCTTTTTAGCAGTAATGGAAATCCTGCCATGATAATGGCAATTGCCAAAAACTGTCGGATACCATTATGACACCAAGACATATAGTCTGTTCCCGCAACAAAAACAAAAATACTCATCCAATAGTTTTCACTATATTTTCGATAAATAAATGCCATACATAACATTTGCACAGTAGCTATGAACATGAAAAACAGAATAGGTGAATTTCCAATAAGAGCTTTTATAATCACAATTAAGACCGAAAAACCTTTATCTTTTTTTATTCCCTCGAGATAGAGTGGAAGCGCAGCTATTTTACTAGGTGCTTCTCTAAAGACACTTCGGTAGGCATAGGTATCTCCAAAATTATCGGATCTTAGTGTTGCCGCCAATATATATGGAACCACTAGAAGCACTGCCGGTGCTATCTGCCATCTTTCTTCTATCCTTCCCATAACGATTTCCTGCTTTTTCGGCAGAGATATTGCCAGAACCATTCCTACTGTCAAAAGCCAGATTAATTGAAACCAATAATTCGTTATGGACATCTTTTACATTTCTCCTTTTGTCTTACTAAAATTTTCTCTTTCCTCTTTCATCTTACTCCAGACTTCTCACCGTTCTCTCCACCACAGCTTCCTTCCGAAACTCTCTTTTCATCTTCTCTCTTCCTGCTTTACCCATTTTTTCCCGTTCTTCTCTGCTGCAATGCAGCATCTTTTTCATTGCCTGATACAGCATCTCTTTGTTTTTTACTTCAACCAGCAGACCGCTTTTTCCATTTTCTACGCTTTCCCGGCAGCCCGGGATATTGCTTGTGATAACAGGGCGGCCGGTTGCCGCTGCTTCCAGGAGGACGTTGCTCATGCCTTCATGATAGCTGGGAAGAACGACACAGTCTGCTTCTGCATAAAATGGGCGCGGGTCTGACTGAAAGCCGTAAAAATGGGCGATTCCAAGCTGTTCCAGTTCTTCTACCTGCTTTTTGTAGATATCTTCAAAGAATCCGGCCAGATCAAGGACAAAGTCTTCGTTTTCTTCTTTCAGCCGCCGAACGGCATAAAAGAGTTCTTCTATTCCTTTTTCTTTCATGATTCGTCCGAGATACAGAAAATGGACACGGCTGTGATTCGGGTAAGGTTCCATTTTGTATTTTTCCAGGTTAATTCCCGCACCGGGCAGAACAACCTGACGATCTGCCGATACGATGTTTCGTTCGCCAAATTCGCGGGCGTTTTCTTTATTTTCAAAAAAGACATATTTTACTTTTCGGAAAGCGATTCGATACAGTACCGTAACAAATCCGGCCAGTACTGGTTTTTGGAATGCAGTTCCAAGTCCCTGTACGTTGGCATAATAGGGAATCTTTTTGCAACTGCAGAGCAGACCCATATAGATATTTGGTTTAATGGAATATGTAAGCACAAAGTCCGGGCTGATTTTTTGCAGAAGCCGCTTATAGTCCCGCAACAGCTTTGCCTCGGCAAAAGGATTCACGCCACGTCGGTTCATGGATACGGGAATACACTCGATTCCCATTTTCCGAAAATCTTCTTCATGCCCGACAAATGGCATGGCAAGAATCACTTCATGCTCTTTCTGCAAGGCTTCCACCAATTCTTTGCGAAACTGCCAGAACATATACGAATGATTGGTTACAATTAGAATTCGTTTTTTCATTTTTCTTTCCTGTTTCGGTGTAATATTCCGCATTGTTTCATTACTAATTTCATTATTTTCTTTATAAATTATATCATCTTTCAATCAATATGCAATTACTTTTCTCATTATTTTCCAGCTTCTATGTAAAACGAGGCAGCATGCTTTCCTTCCCAAAAACATCCTGCCCGTTTCTTCCTATCTTTTGCTATCTTTGCTATTTTTTCTATCTTTTGCTGTCTTTTACTACTTTTTCTATCTTTTGCTGTTTTTCTATCTTTCTCTGTCTTTTTCTATCTTTTTTATCTTCTTCTATTTTCCAACCTTCACAACCTCTTTTGCACCCTTCATCTGCTGTTTTTCCAGTCTGCCTTCGTGAATTCCATCCTGCCGCAGTACGGCTCCTGCTGTTCTCCAGAGACATTCCAGATCCATTTTGAGCTGGATATGGTGCACATAATATCCATCCAGTTCAGCTTTTTGCCGGATCGGCAGCTCATCCCGTCCATGGATCTGTGCCCATCCGGTAAGACCCGGACGGACGCTGTTTGCGCCGTACTGCTCACGCTCCACAAGGAGGTCATACTGATTCCAGAGTGCCGGACGCGGGCCAACCAGCGCCATATCGCCCTTCAGGATATTAAAGAGCTGTGGCAGCTCATCGAGGGATGTTTTCCGGAGAAACCGTCCGACTCTTGTGATGAAAAGATCGGGATTATTCAGCATATGGGTCGGCATATCATGTGGGGTATCGATACGCATCGTGCGGAATTTATATATGTAAAAATACGTGCCGTTCTTTCCTGCCCGCTTCTGCCGGAAGAAAATCGGTCCCGGCGAATCGAGATGGATCGCTATGCCAAGCAAAATCAGCAACCACGACAGTGCTGCCGTTCCAACCAGTGCAAGCAGCCGGTCCAGCAGATTTTTCAGATACATTTGATAAATTCCAGATTCCCTCATGTTTTCTTCCCCCTATTCTTTCACCGACTGGTTACTTTTCCGGCCTTCTTTTTCTTTTCCATAGCCGTACTTTCCGTAACCATAACCATATTTTCCGTAGCCATAACCGCCATAGGTGCTGTATCCGTAGCCTGTCGCACCCTCCGGCACGCCGTTCAGTACATAGCCGCAGACCGGAATTTGCGAATCCTCGAAGAATTCCAGTGCCCGCTGTACTTCACGGTCCTTGGTAGTTCCCTGGTGTACGACAAGAACTGCAGAATCTGCGATTCCGCCCAAAAGGGATGCATCCGACAGTACTCCGCACGGCGGCGTATCAATAATCAGAAGATCCGCATCCTCTTTCAATTCTTCGATCAGCGTTTTCATCCGCGCGGAACGCAGCAGGCCGGCCGGATTTTGTGTACTTCCGACACCCGGCAGAATTTTCAGCGACAGATCCCGATAATCGGTAAGTGCCTCATCCAGGCTGATCTGTCCTTTCAGCACTCCTATGATTCCACGTCCCTTCCGCTCGGAAAGTCCGATACACTTCAATACCGACGGATTTCGCAGATCTCCGTCCAGCAGCACTACGCGGTACTTCTTCTTTGCGAATGCTTCTGCGAGATTCACGGCAACGGTTGTCTTTCCCTCTCCCGGCACAGAGCTTGTCACAAGCAAAACAGGACAGTCGGCTTTTCCAAGCCCGTCCTCTGTTCTTGTCCGGATGAGCTGCATTGCTTCTTTGAAGGAATCCGGCACTTTGGGGTTACAGATCGTGATGGTCTGTTCTTTTACGTTGCTTCGTTTCTTGATTTTCGCCTCCGGCAGATTTCCAAGGAACGCTGCGTTCGTCAGCTTTTTCACGTCATCTGCCTGGCGAATTGTTTTTCTTGTTCTCACATAGATGAAGACCAAAAGCAGTGCAACGGCAAGTCCCGCCGCTGCTCCGATCATTCCGGCATGTACCGCATCCTGGCTGTTGATCGGGGATACCGGTACGCCGCTGTCGTCTACCACCGTCAGCGTTGTCGCACCGATTATGTACTCTGCTACCTCCGGATAATTGGTAATGACGGACTGAAGTACGCGATATGCCGTATCCGGTGAAGAATCTTTTACGCGAATTGTGAACAGGTTGGTGTTTTCCATCACGCTCGCCTCAATTTGGGATGTCACTGCTCCCACCTGAAGATCCCGTGCTACAACATCCTTTAATACACCGCTTGTTACGATATAAGGAAAGGTTTTTCCAAGCTGCTGCGCCGTCACATTGTCATAATAGGAATAGCCGACCGCGCGGTTTGATCCGACCACAAATGAGGTGTATGCCTCATACATGGGCTGATACCGCAGCTTTGCCGTCAGAAAGGAGCCGCCTCCCATGAGGATCACAAGAATCAGCACGCCCAAAAAGAATTTTCGGAATGCCTGGAAATATTCTGCCAGAAAGGCGATCAGATCGATTTTCTCCGGTTCCGCCGAATAGGTTTCATACGTTTCTCTGCTCATGCTCTTTGCTCCCTCTTATCGTTCTGCCCTGCTGTAGGTGCCGTATCCATATCCATAACCGTAGCTGTTGCCGATCCGCTCACCGAATCCCGGGTAAACATTTCCAAATACACAGCCGATCACTTTTTCCTCTTTCTGGTTCAATGCATCAATCGCATCGTTGATATCCCTCGTCAGTACGCCGTCCTGCCGCACGGAAAGAACTGCCGCATCGGCATACTCTGCAAGCTCTTCTGCATCCGCCGTCATTCCCATCGGCGGCGTATCCAGAATAATGTAGTCCATATTGGTCCGGCATGTCTCCAGAATCCGGTGGAAAATCTCACCGCCGATTGCAAGCGACGGCTCTTCCAGACGATTACGGCAGATTCCGGTATATACGTTGGTATCCTTGTGTTTCTCAAAAACGCCGGATGCCGACTCTTTTCCGAGGACAACCTTTCCGAAATCCTTTCCGTCTTTTTCCGGAATCTCAAAGATTTTATGTAACGCCGGCTGTCGGAAATCGCAGTCCAAAAGCAGTACACGGTTCTGCTCTTCTGCAAGAGCAAGCGCCAGATTTGCCGCAAGGGTCGATTTTCCTTCATTTTCCGCCACACTGGTCACCAGCAGCACTTTTCCGCCTTTTCGGTCCAGACGCCCCCGCACACGCGATGCAATACGCTTTAAGGATTCCACATACAGAAAGCTCCGCGCCGGATTGGTAATCAGCATGGAGCTGTTTTTCTTCTTCTTTTCGTGATACACAACGCCCAGCAGGTCCGCATCGATTTTGCGGGTGAATTCTGCCTCATTTTTGACGGTATCCCGCAGAAAGGAAAAGAGTCCGATGAGTGCCGCCATAGCAAGGGCTGCCGCAAGAAATGCGGTCGCGGCATACTTTTTGGTCGGAATCTGGTTCGATGGCACACCGGAAACCTGCGGCTGCTGCAGTGTCTCCAACACTACATTCGGAATAATATAGTCGGAAATGCTCGTATAATTGTTCAGTACCGACTTTAAGATCCGAAATGCCATTTCCGGCGAATCTGCGGTCACAGACAGCTCCATCAGATTGGATTCCGGCACAATGGAAGCATTCATTTTTGCCGGAAACGAGGACAGGCTGAGCTCCTCCATCACTTTTTTCTTCAAAATCGTATTTTCCAGAATTGCTTCAAATTTCTGTGCCATCTCATATGTGGCCGACAGGCTCGATGCCGCATTGGCATCCACCCCGCGTCCCATAACGGCAAATGTGGTTTTTACCGTATACCGGTCTTTGTGTACGGTCGCCATCACAGTATAGGTTATCATTGCCGCCGAACAGGCAATCAGAAGGATGACCCACCAGTTTTTTGCAATGTCGCACAGGATACTTCGGAGATCCCAGTCTGTTTTGCTGCTCTGCCCGTTTCCTGTTCTGTCGTATTCTCCCATCTGGATCCCCCCTATTCGTTTACACAGACGATCAGGCGGACGGAGCTTGTCTGCCCATCCTCCGCTGTCGCAGTGTATGTCACTTCATAAACACCCGCACTGCCGGTATCGACCGGATTGTCAATGGAAAACTGATTTTCTCCCAGAAGCTCTTCTTCATACGAAGCTGCATGAAGCGCACCGTCTTCTCTCTTTTCATACAGCATCTGATCCACACTCACGCTTTCCAGATATGCCTGCGGATCAAATGGCTGCTGCAGATCCAGATGAATCAGGTAATCGCTCAGGGTAATCTGCGGCCTTCCGTTCTCCTCTGCCGGATCGTAGAGTTCTACTGTCACCGGAAGACTTGTCACATCTCCGGCGCGGTTTGCAACCGAATATGTCACGTGGTACAGTCCCGGTGTACTGCTGATCTCATCCTCGTAAGAAATCCGGATGCGGTCGGTAATCGTTCCGTCCAGGCAGTCCTCCGCGGAAAGTCCCTCTGTCAGATCATCTGCATTCAGGCTGAACCGCAGCGGGCGATCCAGGGAAAAGACCGGTGAGGTGTAATCGTTATACACCAGTTCCCGCTCCGCATGCGTAACGTGGTTATCGGAATCAAAGGCGACGATACTGATTTTCCGCCGCCCTTTTTCCACAAAATTCGAAATATGTTCCACAGCAAGAGAACTCGTCACATCGCCGTCTTTTTTATCGTAAGCAGTTACTCCGGCCAGAAGTTCTGACTCCTCTGCATGGATGCTGGCAGAAATCTCACTGTTGTCCATCGTAATTTCCGGCCCTTTTCCGTCTTTTCCCGTCTGCTGCCGCACCAGACACCCGCCAAAGGCAAGTGTGGAAGCCAGAAACAGAATGAGAACTGCCGCTCTCGTTTTGTGCATATCAAAGATGCTCCTTTCGTTTCTGTAACGCCATTCTTCCTGTTTTTAGAGGAACCAGCGTCTTTTCCGTTTTCGTTCCGGGGACGGTTCATAGAAAATCTGACGGTCCTCCAGGATTCTTCTCGGATTCACTTTCACTAAAAGCTGTGCATACGCTTCTCCATACCGCTCCTCCAGAAACTGCCGGACTGGCCGCATGTCCGTGGTCCGGTAATCGGCTCCGTGGGCATCGCTTGCCACACAGCCCGCAAGGCGGTTTTCCAGTAGAAACCTTGCTGTCCGCTCAGCCTCTTCTCCAAATCTTCCAAACACGCTTCCTTTGTTGATCTGCAAAACCGCGCCCATTTCCCGGAATTCGTATAGAAGCTCCGGTGTATCCTGCACGCAGAAATACCGCTCCGGATGCGCCAGCACCGGGATTTTTCCCATCGCCGGAAATTCCAGCAGCCGCTTTCTGATTCCGTCCGGCGCCATATCAAACGGCACCTCGATCAGATAATAGCGGCTCTCATGGAGCGGTATCAGCTTTCTCTCTCTGATTTTTTTCTCCAGCGGTCCGATGCTCATGATTTCCATGCCGCGCACCAGGCTGATGGGAATGTGTTCTCTGTTGATTTCCCTCTCCAGACGGTAAAATTGCTCTTCTAACTGTTCCGATTCGTAGTTGACGTATCCGTCCTCCACGCCTTCGATTCCCGTCTGGTTTGCATGCGGCGTCACCGCGAGGATACGCACCCCGCTTTGTGCCGCCATTTCTGCCATTTCAAGGGAGGTGGACAAATTCGGGGATCCGTCGTCCACTCCCGGCAGAATATGTACATGAAGGTCCGTCATCCCTGTTTTTCTCCTTCGTACTGGTATTCCGGTACCATTTTCTTTACCAGATAACAGATGTCCGGACATTCGTTTTCCGCTTCCTTCGCGAGTTCCTTTATCTGCTCCCGGAATACCTTCTCGTCAAATGCAATCTGTCTGCCGATAAAAATCCGGCTGTTTTCTGTGGTCTGCATGCCCTCTTCATTCATCAGAAGTTCCTCATACAGCTTTTCGCCGGGTCGCAGGCCAATGTATTTGATCTTGATTTCTTTTTCCGGCTCATATCCGGAAAGGCGGATCATATTTTTGGCCAGGTCTGCGATTCTGACCGGATCTCCCATATTCAGGACAAAGATCTGACCGTTTTTCGCATAGGCGCCTGCCTCAAGTACAAGGCTGACTGCCTCCGGAATCGTCATAAAATATCGAATGATATCCGGATG
Source organism: Blautia sp. AM23-13AC (assembly GCF_003435675.1). Taxonomy (NCBI): domain Bacteria; kingdom Bacillati; phylum Bacillota; class Clostridia; order Lachnospirales; family Lachnospiraceae; genus Blautia; species Blautia sp. AM23-13AC. The sequence goes on from NZ_QTUL01000002.1 coordinate 442,692, forward strand.
CGTAACCGTCACCGGACCGCCGTGTTCGATCTGACGGCGGAACAGCGGAATGACACTTCCGTTGCTTCCCAGTACATTTCCAAAGCGCACTGCCGCAAACTCTGTCGTGCTGTGTCTTCCGATCAGCTGAATCACCATCTCACAGAGCCGCTTGCTCGCTCCCATGATGTTGGTCGGGTTGACTGCCTTGTCTGTTGATATCAGGATAAACTTCTTTACCTGATAATGGCTTGCTGTGCGCGCCGTTTTTAAGGTTCCAATAACATTGTTTTTAATCGCTTCATTCGGGCTGTCCTCCATCAGCGGCACATGCTTGTGGGCTGCTGCGTGAAAGACGATGTCCGGCCGGTACTTCGAAAAAATTGATTCCAGCCTCCGCTCATCCCGCACAGAACCAATCAGTACTGTCAAATTGAGATCTGGGAACTCCCATTCCAGAGATTTCTGAATCTGGTACGCATTGTTTTCGTAGATGTCAAAAATGATCAGATGCCCGACGTCGTGTCCGGCCAGCTGGCGGCAGATCTCACTTCCGATCGAACCGCCTCCGCCTGTTACCAGGATTGTTTTTCCCTTCACATAGCCCAGGATTGCATCGAGATCCACCCGGATGGGATCTCTTGGCAACAAATCCTCAATTTTTATTTTCTTTCTGATCTTTTTTTCTTCCTTCATAGCTCCCACTCTCATTCTGTTGCGTTTTTCTCCCGTATTCAGTTATCCTGTTCCTGCAGACAATCTTCCAGTAAATACAGCATTTCAAGTGCTGAACGAAAACCTGCTTTCTGTTTTCCGCAGATCAGAAATCCCTGCAGACTACAGTGCTGTCGGAACTGAATCTGAATACTGACCATACGCTCGGTTCCGGCTGGAAGCGTTGTATCCTGATTGTTCTTCATTTCATCTGTAAATTCCCACTCTTCTTTTTCCCCTTCTGAAAGGCTCCGCATACAGCTTCCTGCATCCGGCATGCCGAGCAGGTCATAAATGCGGTTCATCCGAAGCAGCATTTCTCCGTATCCCTCAAACGGAATGTCATAATGAAGCAGCGGCAGCCGGATCACTCCTTTGGAATGGCTTCCCTTCACTTCCTGAAAGCATAAAAATAATGCTGCATCTGCTGTTGTATGTACTTTTTCTCTGATTGTTTCTACTTCTCTGTTCATATTTCTCTCCATATGATATTTATTCTTTTATGGTAATGTTATATGTAATAATTATTTTTGGAATATTATACCAAATCAATCTCGCATCGTCAATCTTCTCTGCCTCCTTTTCTTTCGATTTTCTTTTGATTTTCCTGTTTTTTTCTTCTGCTTTTTCTGTCTATCGTTCCTTTTTTTTACTTTTTTCGCCCCTTTCTGCCATACGGTGTCACTTTCTGTCGAACGATTTTAACAGAAGTCCGTCAATTCGGCTTGAATGAGATTCTGTCACTGTGTTAAACTACACTTTGTATTTTTATGATGTTTGCTGTAATGCTCTCCTCCTGCTTTTATTTTGTACCCTATCATGTTTCTTTGCGCTGGACAACCGCTTCGACTTGAACGGCTGCACTTCGACGCAAACGGTATACTTTCCCGGAGGTGTTTTTCTTGTATTCCAAATTAATATTCCCACTCGATCCGAACGATTCTGTTCTGCTCGAAATTCCAGTCATTATCTCACAGGGTGTTTCCCAAAAATACCGGCTGGCGCTCGACGACCTGATTTACGTTGAAGCCTGCCAGCACCGACTGATTCTCCACACCATTCAGGGAGATTTTACAACCCGCTGCACATTTGCCGACCTGACGGTCTGCCTTACACCAAGTGATCGTTTTTTCCACGGCGGAAAAGGTCTGCTGATCAACTTTGCCCACGTTTCCCTTGTACAGGTAACTGGCGAAGTTCTGCTGAAAAATGGGCAGATCATTTTCTGCAGCCGCCGGCGGAGGCGTGAGACCCGGGAAGCCTTCCTGGTCTACGCCGGAGCAGGAAAGTTTTCCTACGAAACGATATAAAAAAACAGGAGGGCTGCCGCACGAAGAAAAATTTCCACAAAATATAGATTTTGTAGTGTTTTCGCTTCGTGCGACAGCCTCTCCTGTTAATATATGTTTTTGCTTAATGCTTGTCTGCTGCAAGCTCCATTCGAGCTGCAAACTGTGTATAAAAATCTGTATTTCCGTCATACGGAAGCAGATAAAACAGCTTCAGAATGTTCATGCTGATCTGCTGCCGGAATGCATCGTCCTCGCTTTCGCGCGCCGCATTCTGTTTTTCCTTCAGATAATAATGCCATTTTGTCGTAAAGGCTTCGTATTTCCCAAGCTCCGGCGTATCGAGCCAGCGGCGGACCTTGACCTTTGTCTTGTTCTCCTTCGGACATTCGTTCACCTGAAGGAAATAAGAAAATGTTCCATCCTCATACAGCCGACCCAGCGGAAACATCCGACAGAAGCCCGGGCGTGCATCGTGGATGCTGCAGCGGCCTTCTTCATTTAAAAAGCTGCACCGGTCTGACTGCTCTGTCATCTTCAGATGTGGCAGAATAACACCGTCCACGACACGAAGCGCCACGTTCCCAGCCAGCAAAATCTCTTCCATCGTCTTTCCCAGCTTTTTCTCCAGGCGGTAGACATCCATCGGGTCGAGTACAATCGAATCTCCCATCCCATGACAGCAGGCGGAGCATCCGCGGCAGTCGTCGCAGCCCACTTTTACAAGATCATTAGCTCCGTATCGTTTTCCATCTGAAATTTTATCTATCTCTACATTTCGTTCCATTTTTTCTTCCTATCTTTTCTCTTAATCCTTGCTTTTGGTCTCTTCTCTCGATCTTTGCTTTTAATCCTTGCTTTTGATCTTTGCTTTTGATCTTCGCTTTTGATCTTTGCTTTCGATCCTTGCTTTCGGTCTTTTCTCCCGATCTTTATTTCTTCCTCACATTTCTACTCCCACAACATGCAGTACCTCGTCCTTTACCTGGAATTTGATTTCCATTCCCGCAAAGGAAAGTCCGTAGACGCGTTCTTCGCTGTTCTGATACGATGGACGCGGATCCTGCTCCAGCACTTTTTTCAGCGCCGCACGGTGGTCTGCCGGAACCTTTTCCAGCAGCTCGTCCGGAATCTCAACCGGAATAAAGTATTCTTTCGTCTTTTCCGTAAAGCTGCCAAGTGCCTCCACGTGACTGTCTACATGCGGCAGATACGGTTTGATATCCAGAATCGGTGTGCCGTCCATCAGATCTGCTCCCGTAAGGTGCAATACCGGACCAAGCGACGGATGCTGCTCCACATATTCCAGCTTTACCGAAGAAAGACCGATCGGATTCGGACGGAACGGCGAACGCGTAGCAAATACGCCGACACGCTTATTTCCGCCAAGCCGCGGCGGCCGCACCATCGGAGACCAGGTATCCCGCACGGCTTCCGAAAACTCCCAGATCAACCAGAGATGGGAATATTCTTCCAGCCCCCTCAGTGCATTTGCATCGCGGAACTCCGGTTCAAAAACGATCGTACTCTTTAGTTCTTCGATCAGTCCGCTCTGCCTCGGAATCCCGAATTTTTCCGGGAAATCCGTGTGGATTCGGGCGATCACCTTCATTGCAATTTCTTCTGCCACGTTTCTTACTCCTTTTCTTTCCTGCATCTTCTCTTCTATTTCGCATGGCTCTGAATCATTACCATATGTTTTATCTTAACATTTTGTTTTTGAAAAGTCCACCATGCGCATTCCCCTTCGCCGACTCCCCTGCGGATACTACACGTTACGGGTCACGCAGAGCCTGCCAGACGGTGACTTATACTCCAAGCTCCCGCATGCTTTTCAGCAGCTCCTCGATCTGTTCTGCTGTTTCCTTTACTTTCTCTTCCATCCCGATCAGTTCCCTGCGGTACATCTGTTTTTTCTCCGTCACATCCAGCGCATGTACCGTCTGGACCAGAAATGTTTCTGCCTTTGACTGAAGCTCTTCCGGCAGATGTGTCTCTTTCAGACGGTTTCGAAAGCTTTCCAGATCCTTTCCTGCCGCTCTTAAATACTGATTCATATGAAGCCCCGTGTGGCGCATCCTTGCACGCCCCTCGCTTCGCACCCTGGCATACGTTTTCTGGCTTTTTGCTGCATACAGTGTCATCTGTACATACATCAGGCTGGTCAGTGCCTTTTCTCCTGTCATTGCAGTTTCGTACAATTCTTTTTTTACTCTTTGGCTGCTCATACATTCCTCTCTCTCCGCCACGCTTCTTTCGCTGGCAACGGATGGCAGTTCATGTTTGGTATTCAGGAGTCGAAGGATAAAAAAAGACTCCTATCATGACATCTGCCACAATAAAAGTCTTGCGTTCTCATTTGATACGGATGTTTCTCAACATCGGCTGACGGTTTCAAACCCGCACGGGATGTTTTTATTTCAGATCCCGCGGCGTTTCGCTACTCCCTTTTATTTGTTGAGATGAATCTTAGCACACTTATTGCTAAATTGCAAGCATATTTTTTGCATATCATGCATGATTTCATGCATCCTATTATTTTTGACGGTGTTTCTTCCTATATAAATGGAATGCCGGAAAGCATACGGTTCCCACCATTAAAATAAGGAAAACCACATCCGCATATAGCTTCACATATTCTGCCGCCTGCTCCCATGCAGCGCCGACCGCTGCACCGATGCCAACCAGAAGAAGATTCCAGACCGTACTCCCGACTATGGTATATAGCAGAAATCCCGGCATCTTCATCCCCGCCATGCCGGCCGGAACCGAGATGAGACTTCGGATGATCGGAATGCATCGGCCGAGCAGCACAGCCCGCTGCCCCTTTTTCTGAAACCAGGCAATGGTCTTCCAGGCATCCTCTGCCCGAAACCCCAGAAGCTTCATCGGCCGGCTCTCGAGCAGCTCGGCAAGCCCTTCCGGGCTGACGAGGGTTCCGGCTCCGTACAGCACCAGCGCGCCAAGCAGTGAGCCCGCCGTAGATGCCAGCACAACCCCCGCCGGGTGCAGCCGAGTACACGTTGTCAGAAAACCGCCAAAGGTCAGAATCACCTCGGAGGGAATCGGTGGAAATACATTTTCCACCGCAATCAGAATCAGAATACCAAGATAGCCAAAACGGTTGACCATATCCAGAATCACGCTCTGCAAATTTTTCTCTTCCTTTTCATTTCCGGCATAGAAACCTCTTCCCCGCAGCTGCCAGATAGCCGGTTTTCCGGTCTTATCGGTTTTCCTGCCGGAAATGCTCTTTTTCTTCTCCTGCATTTTATGCGCCTTTTCCACGGTGCATGAATCCTTTTTGACTACTTCTTTACAATTCCGTCAGATTTTCTTCCTTTTGTTTTCATGTTCTCTTCAGAAAAGCTTTATCCCGTGTACACATTCTGGTCACAATTTTCCCGTATACTAATCTTATCAACAACAAAGGAAGTAAAAAACAACCTCCATTGTTTCTCTATAAATAAACCGGAGACGGCAAAGCATTTCTGGAAGCACGTCTCCAACGCCAACCTTTCTAATAGATAGATTTCTTTTTCATACCGCCGGGGCTTCAACCAAGTCCCGGCCTCTCTCCTTTTGGGGAGATTTTTTTTGTAACGATTCAGATCCATGCGAAATTCCGGAAAAATCGCGAATCATGCTTGCGCGAAGGAGTGCTTTTTCTGAATCGCTTCTATTCCTGCCGCATTTTTTTCTTGCACGTGACTTTTCTCTATAGTAAAATAAAATCAGTTGTTTGTAACTCTTCAGAACCCAATGGGGAAAACTTTGCATCATCCCTGCAGGAATGATCCGTTTCTTTCAAACAAATACCATGGAAAAAAGGGAGAAAAATACCATGAAAATTGGATTTGACAATGAAAAATACCTGAAAATGCAGTCCGAGCACATCCGCGACCGCATCAACCAGTTTGACAACAAGCTGTATTTGGAATTCGGTGGAAAGCTGTTCGACGATTTCCACGCATCCCGCGTTCTTCCGGGCTTTGCACCGGACGCAAAACTGCGCATGCTGATGCAGCTTTCCGATCAGGCCGAGATTGTTATGGCAATTTCCGCATCCGATATTGAGAAAAACAAAATCCGCGGTGACCTCGGCATCACCTACGACAGTGATGTACTCCGTCTGATCGACGAGTTCCGCGGACGCGGCCTCTACGTCGGAAGCGTAGTAATTACCCAGTATTCCGGCCAGCACAGCGCAGATGCCTTTAAAAAGAGACTGCAAAAGCTCGGCATCCCGGTTTACATTCACTACACAATTCCGGGCTACCCGCACAATGTACCGCTGATCGTAAGCGATGAGGGATATGGAAAGAACGAATACATCGAAACGACACGCCCGCTCGTTGTCGTTACCGCACCGGGACCGGGAAGCGGAAAGATGGCAACCTGTCTTTCCCAGCTTTACCACGAGCACAAACGCGGTGTAAACGCCGGCTATGCCAAATATGAAACCTTCCCGATCTGGAATCTGCCGCTGAAGCACCCGGTCAACCTGGCCTATGAGGCTGCTACCGCCGATCTGAACGATGTCAACATGATCGACCCGTTCCATCTTGAGGCATACGATGTAACAACCGTCAACTATAACCGTGATGTTGAGATTTTCCCGGTTCTGCGCGCCATTTTCCAGCAGATTTTCGGCGAGAGCCCATACAAATCCCCGACCGACATGGGTGTCAACATGGCCGGAAACTGCATTGTCGATGATGCCGCATGCTGCGAGGCTTCCCGCCAGGAGATCATCCGCCGCTACTATAACGCTGTGGACGGCATCGCAGACGGTTCCCGTTCCGAGACAGAGGCTTACAAAATCGAGCTTCTGATGAAACAGGAGAACATCGTTGCCGCAGACCGCACCACCGTTTCCCCGGCTCTTGTCCGCGCTGAAGCGACCGGCGCACCGGCTGCTGCCATGGAGCTTTTGGACGGACGCATCATCACCGGAAAGACAAGCGATCTGCTCGGCTCAAGCGCAGCACTTCTGCTGAATGCTTTAAAAGACCTTTCCGGTATTGAACACGACGTACACGTTCTCTCACCGGAATCCATCGCTCCGATCCAGACACTGAAAACAAAGTATCTCGGAAGCAAAAATCCGCGTCTCCATACTGACGAAGTTCTGATCGCCCTGTCCGCTACCGCTGCACAGAGCGAGGATGCACAGAAAGCACTCTCCTGCCTGCCGCAGTTAAAGGGCTGCCAGGTGCACTCCAGCGTTATGCTCTCCGATGTGGACCGCAAAATGTTCCAGCGTCTGGGATGCGATCTGACCTGTGAGCCGAAATTTCAGTAAATAATTTTTATATCTTGGACATAAAAAATCCAGGGCATACGGTACTTTCCGTACCTGCCCTGGATTTTTTCTTTTCCGGCTTCTGTTTATAAATTTTCTTTTCCGAATCCCATTGGCAGCAGCTCCTCGAGTGTCATTTCTTTCCAGGAACCGTCGCCCTTGCAGAGAAGGACGAGAAATTCGTTCGGATCAACGAATTCCCGCAGGACCTGGCGGCAGACACCGCACGGTGTGCAGAAATCCTCCGGCTCTGCCTCTCCCGGGCCGCCGCAGACGGCGATCGCGTCAAATTCCGTTATGCCCTCGGATACGGCTTTGAAGACCGCGGTGCGCTCCGCGCAGTTTGTCGGTGTATACGCCGCATTTTCAATGTTGCATCCTGTATAAATCGCTCCATTCTTTGCCAGAACCGCCGCGCCTACGCGGAATTTCGAATACGGCACATACGCAAATTTCCGCGCTGCCAGAGCCTGTTTTACCAGCTCCTGTTTTATTTCTGTACCGATTTCCTGTTTCATATCCAGCATCCCCTTTCCAGTATCCCCTTATTTTTTCTTTCTTATTTCTGATCTTCCCGGATCAGAATCCGCAGTGCCTCGATGGCTACCTGAATCGCACCTTCCGTATCGTGCGTAATGTGGTTCTCCATGCCGCGTTTCACTCTCTCCTGATTTCCCATCACAAGAAAATCCGATCCGGCACGGATGCCGCGGGCGCTTGCCACGATAAAGAGTGCCGCCGATTCCATCTCTGACGCTTTGCATCCAAGCTTCATCCATGCATCCCATTTTTTCAGCAGCTCATCGCCGACCGGCATCTGCTCCGGGTCGTGCTGGCCGTAAAAGGAATCCTTGCACTGTACCACGCCCGCATGCCATTTTTTCCCAAGATTCTTTGCCGCCTGCACCAGCGCATTCGTCACGGTAAGGTCTGCGACTGCCGGGAACTCGATCGGTGCGTATTCCTTTGACGTTCCCTCCGCACGGATCGCTCCCGTTGCCACCACGATATCGCCGCCCTCTACATCGAGTGCCATACCGCCGCATGTTCCGACGCGGATAAACGTATCGGCGCCGCACTGGATCAGCTCTTCCATCGCGATGGAAGCCGACGGACCGCCGATGCCGGTAGATGTAACGGAAACCTTTACACCGTCCAAAGTACCCGTATAAGTCACAAATTCCCGGCTGTCTGCGACGAGCACCGGGTTCTCAAAGTAAGCTGCAATTTTTTTACACCGTTTGGGATCTCCCGGCAGAATCATATACCGTCCCACATCGCCTTTTCGGATCTGCAGATGATACTGCAGCCCTTCTTCTCCTGAATAATTCTGCATATGCAAAAACCTCCTTGTATTTTCGTATTCTCATAGTTCTATTTTACCACAGGCCGCACCGCAAATACAAGGCTTGACACCATTTCGCTTCCCCTTTCATTACGGATATAATCACGTTCCGCAGTTGCCTTTTTCCATTCGGGATGCTACAATAGGCACAGAAACCAGAGTTCTTACTTTCATTTTTACGAGGAGGGATTATTTTATGAGTTCCTATGTCATCAGCTGCTGCTCTACGGCAGACCTTACCGAAGAACATTTCTCCAAACGGGAAATCTCATACATCTGTTTCCATTACAAATTAAATGACACCGAGTACGCGGACGATCTCGGCAAGTCCATGCCGTTCGATCAGTTCTATGCCGCCATGGCCGCCGGCGCTTCCACGAAAACATCCCAGGTGAATGCCGATGAATTTGAAGCCTATTTTGAAACATTCCTGCAGGACGGCAAAGATATTCTCCACGTCTGCCTCTCCTCCGGCATTTCCGGTGTACTGAATTCCGCGATGATCGCCAAAGCCGACCTTGAAGAGCGCTACCCGGAACGGAAAATCCTCATCGTGGATTCCCTCGGCGCTTCCTCCGGCTACGGTCTTCTGATGGACCGCCTTGCCGACCTGCGCGATGAAGGAAAACCGCTGGAAGAGGTTTACGATTTCGCGATGAAAAACCGCCTCAAAGTCCATCACTGGTTCTTCTCCACGGACCTCACCTTCTACGTGCGCGGCGGCCGCATCTCCAAAGCCTCCGGCGCAATCGGCGGCCTCCTCGGTATCTGCCCACTGCTCAACATGGACAACGAAGGCCGGCTGATTCCGCGGTTCAAAATCCGTACCAAGAAAAAAGTCATCAAAAAAATCGTCGACCAGATGGAAGAAAACGCCGAGGGCGGCCTCTCCTACTCCGGCAAATGCTACATTTCCCAGTCCGCCTGCTACGAAGATGCGCGGGCCGTTGCGGATCTTATCGAGGAACGCTTTCCCAATCTGAACGGAAAAGTCGAGATCAACAACATCGGAACCACCATCGGCAGCCACACAGGACCGGGAACCGTGGCATTGTTTTTCTGGGGGAAAGAACGGGTGGATTAACTCTCCTGCACTTCCATCTAAAAACAGGAAAGAAAAAAGGCTCTGTCCATTTGGGCAGAGCCTTCTTGTTTTCCTTCTATTCTTCTATCTTCCCTCTCCAACATTTCCGCACCAGTGCAAACACCAGATACCCGATAGCTGCTCCAAGCGTATTCGTCACAACATCATCTAACTGGCAGAAGCCGCGCTCTGTTAAAAGCTGCACAGTTTCCAACATCATGCTCGTGGCAAATGCGGCATACACACAGTACCACCATCTCCGAAGAAACGGCACCGCCGCCGGCAGTAATACACCGAACGGCAGAAACAGCAGAATATTTTCCACAAAATACCGGTCCGGCAGACACTGGTTTCCCCAGGTTTCAAATAGCTTCAAATCCACACCTGTTCTCGAACCCGGTTCTCTCGAAAGCAGTGTAATCGAAATCAGCATGGCAAAATAGACGGCTACCAGAAACCACGCCAGAAGCTGCCCGCCGTGCAGCGCACGGTACTGCTCCAGCCGTTTCCGTTTCTTCTGGATCTGCTGATTTTTCCACGCCGCCGCAACCGTCACAAAGCCGACACCGACTGCAACCGCATGCGGCAGATACCGGAATGTATCAAAAATATCCTGTTCAATCGTTGTCAGATAAAGAGGAATTGCCATTTACATCACCTTCCGTATTTTCGCGGCTGATCGGAAACACCCGCGAGATAATCGAGACTGCAGTCATACAGCTTTGCCAGCGTAATCAGACAGTCCAACGGAATCTCACGGATGCCTTTTTCATACCGGTTGTAGGTGTCCGGGTGACTGAAAATCTTCCGCGCCGCCTGTGTCATCGAGTAACCGCGTTCCAGACGGAGCTCTTTCAGCCGGATCAGCATTTTCTCCCGCCCCGGCGTTTCTTCTATTTTTCTGTGCATTACTTTCCTTCTTTTTCCTGCTCCGTTTCCGCCGCTGCTTTTTCTGCCTCCGGCACATACCCCGGATTGTCGTCGTATCCTTCCAGGAAATTGTGGCGGATGCCGTGCTGCTTGTAGCCGACCACGGTGTCAATGTTGACATTTTCGACACTGCGGAAAATATTGCTCTCCACGAACGGATTCACCTTTTTCAGGTTTTTGATCAGTTCCTTGATCTCCACGCGTTTCGAACGATTCTCCTCGTTATTGCAGGTCGTGCAGGTATCGGTAAACTTGCAGGCACACTGGATAAAATGCAGACCGTTATAATCTCTCCACGCCTTGATATCATCCTCGCGCACCAGATACAGCGGGCGGATCAGCTCCATGCCCTCGAAGTGGATGCTGTGAAGCTTCGGCATCATCGTCTGCACCTGCGCACCGTAGAGCATTCCCATGAGGATTGTCTCAATGACATCATCGTAATGATGGCCAAGTGCGATCTTGTTGCAGCCAAGCTGCTGTGCAAAATGGTACAGATGGCCGCGGCGCATTCTCGCGCAGAGGTAACACGGCGAATTTTCGACATGGTAAACCGAATCGAAAATATCGGTCTCGAAAATCGTGATCGGAATATGGAGGCTCTTTGCGTTATCCTCGATCACCTTGCGGTTCTCCGGGCTGTATCCCGGGTCCATGACAACGAATTTTACTTCGAAATCAAATTTATTGTGAAGCTTTAACTCCTGAAAGCATTTCGCCATCAACATCGAATCTTTTCCGCCGGAAATACAGACAGCGATTTTATCGCCCGGTTTTACCAGCTCGTATGTGTTGATCGCTTTCGTAAATTTGGACCAGATCGACTTTTTGAATTTTTTGCGGAGACTCTTCTCCACGTCTGCCGCCTTGTCCTGCTCCTCCGGCGCGCTCATCATATCCATCAGCCAGGCGATGTAACCGCCCTCCAGGCTCACAGCGTCCCAGCCCTTTTCCTGTAATTCTTCCGCCGCTGCGACACTGAACCGGCCGCGGCTGCAGCAGATAATCGTCTTTTTGCTCCGGTCAATCGCATCACTTGTCTCGATTTCTTCTGTCTTCATCACAAGCGCTCCCGGAATCGCGCCGTGGGAGATCTCTACCGCATCGCGGATATCGACGATCTGATAGCTTGACGGATCGAGCTCTTTTAGTTCTTTTATTGAAATACTGGTACTCATGTAATTTTTCCTTTTCTAATTAAAATGCCTTACTTTTCTTCATTCTTTCATTGTATCGTTTTTTCTGTGACTGTCAAGAAAAAACGGGGAGTCTCTGAACATTCGTTTCAAATCCTCCCCCACTTTTTTATTTTTTCCGGATATCCGCCATCGTCTTCAACAGAAGTTCTTTCTTCCAGAAGACCAGCCCTGCACTTGCGAGCAGAATCGCGTAACGCAGGATCCTGTACGGGAAAATCAGATTGCAGATGATGCTTGCTCCAATCAGAAAAACGGAGCACGCCAGAAGAAATCCTGGATTCATCAGATTTTCCTGGATTCCTTCGTTCACCAGAATCTGTTTGCTCACAATATAATGGCCGACCGAATACAGCATATAGCATGCCAGCGTCGTGTAACCGGCCGCAATATAGCCGAACAGGCGGATAAAAATAAAGTTCAGCACCACATTCGCTCCAGCCGCCGCCATGGATGCAGCCATCAGAAACTGTGTTTTTTCATAATAGAACTGCGGCATCGAGAGAATATTATAAATAAAGATAAAGAACACACTCGCTGCCACCGGCGGAATGACGTACACCGCCTCGCGGTACTTCGGCGATCCGAAAATCAGCACCATCTCCGGACTGATCAGCATCAGCGCCACGGCTATGCCGACCACTACAATACTAAGAAGCTGCAGCACCTTCCGCATCGAGCGGATGTCGCCCTTTTTGATCTTGCTGTACATCCACGGTGTCAATGCACTGTTCATACCGCTGATGAAAAGCTGCACCAGCATACCAATGCTGTACGCCAGCCCGTACAGCGCAACTTCCGTCTTTCCGACCATCTTGTCGATCATGATGCGGTCGCCCTGATTCAGGATAATACCGGACAGATAATGCGGCACAATCGGAATTCCGATCCGCAGTGCGTAGCCCCAGTATTCCTTCGAAAAGAACTCTTTTCCTTTGCAAAACTGGAACACAATAATCGGCACACAGATGCAGACCTGCACCCCGACGATACCTAAGATCCGCATCATGGCCGTACCGCCGTTGATACGGATCAGCACCAGGCTCGCGATCGGGTTCATCAGCGCCTGCAGAATCGTCACGCAGACCAGAATCCGGTACCGATACTCAAACCGCTGCCGCCCCGACCAGTAAGAAAGCGCCGGACTCAGCAGCGCTTCCAGAAACATCAGCAGAATCATGGATTTCGGCAGATTTAAAATCTTCTCCCAGAAACCCGATGTAAAACAATACAATGCAAAAACCGCACCCGTAATCACAAGCGTCAGTCCCTGCATTGCAGATGTATATTCATCCCGCTGCTTCTCGTACTTTGCCATCGCATTGTCATAAACACCATTAAATAAATACAGCGATGTCATAATCGTCAAAATCTGCAGCCAGGACAGATAAACCGTATAGGTTCCGTACTCCTCGGTGCTCATCAGACGCGTGAAAATCGGAACTGTGATGAACGAAATGCCTTTCTGTAAAAAACTGCAGATCGTAAACCAAAGCGCCGCCTTCGCCTGGACGGAGAGAGAACGGTATTTTGAGGTAATGTTCATGTAAAATAGAACTCCTTGCTGTTGGTTATTTGCGTGTTTTATGTTAACACAAAATGGGGGGGACTGCAAGAGGAACATCCATTAAAATCCCCCATGGTTGAACGCTTCCATTCAACCATGGGGGATTCTCACTGCTTTATGTGTTTCGATTCCCAAATGATTCAGAATATACATATAGGCCAATGCATACGACTGACACACACCTCTTCCGTCCATCAGCACACCATAACTGGTATAATTCTTATAATTCAGATCATACTCTGCATGCAATACCAGATAATCGTGAATTACAAACGCCTTCTACTCATCTGTCATGGAATTGTTCATCAGTTTATAGATGGATGCCAGTTTCTCATCCACTGCATTAAAAATCTGTTTGGTTTCTTCCGGTGTTCCGAATGTATTGGTAATTCTCAAACCTGTATAGTATGCATCACCATACCAGGCAATGATTCTATTATACGTATCACTCGGAAAATACGGCGAATAGCCATAATAAAAGCTTAAGTCATAGGTATCCCTTCTTATTTTTAAATCTTTAATGGATACCCATTCATTTCCAGCCAGCATCGCTTCTTTCACACGATTCTCCAGAACCGTATACAATTCATACTCCGTTCCGCTGAACTCATCGCCTTCATCGGCCCCGTATGTATCAATCCCGGACTCATCCTGCTGTGGTTCCATGGGTTTAATATCGCCCGTCGGCAATGTAACATCCTCATTTTCGTCCGCAAACGCCTTTTGCGGCATCACAAAAATGGATGCCGCAAGCAGAAACAAAAATGCTGTCAGTTTAACGATTCTCTTTTTTCTCCTCTCCATGCGCTTTTCCTCCCTGCAATTCTTCTAAATACAGTTTTGCATCTTTTAAGAAGCTGACCGCAATCATCACGATCACAATGCCGATCGGAAATGCCGCTACGATACTGACAGACTGCAGACTGTTCATGGAACTCTCTGCAAAAAGAAGTGCAATCGGAAGCAGGATCAGCAGGATACACCACATCAGCTGAATTCCTTTTGCCGGCTCTTCGCCGTCTTCCAGTTTCCGGTAGCTGTAGCACGATGCCGTCAATGCGATCGAGTCGAACGATGTCGCATAAAATGCAACCATCGTAACTAATACAACAACCATAATCAGCGGTGCACACGGCATGGTTTTGATCATCGACACGATCAGATGATATAAATCTCCACTTTCATTATACTGCGAAATGAAATCAATTGCACCTGAAATCTGCTTTCCCATCGAATAATTTCCAAGAATAATAAAGCTGACAAGCGTGGAACCCACACCAAAACCGTATCCGCCGAGAATCGTCTGGCGCACTGTTCTTCCGCGGGAAATGCTGCCAATGAAGAACGGTGCTGCCACACACCATACCATCCAGTATGCCCAGTAATAAATGGTCCAGTTCTGTGGGAAGTTTGTCGTACGCATCGGGTCCGTATACGTTGATAAGCCGATAAAGTTCTGAATCATTTTTCCAAGAGAAGAAAATCCAGTTTCAATAATATACCGCGTCTCTCCCCCAAACAGCAGGACGAAGGCAAGGAGTCCGAAAAACAGATAAATGCACACCTTGGCCAGAATGCTGATTCCTTTGAATCCATGCAGAAGAGAATAGGTATAAACACAGCAGGTGATCAGAAGAATGATAATATTAATCACAGTTCTGCTGACTTCCATATGGAACAGCTCGCCGATGATTTCCGCCATCAGAGGAGTTGCCACACTAAAAGTGGTAGCAGTTCCGGCCAGCAATGCAAAGACAGCCAGAAGGTCAATCAGACGGCCGCCAATTCCATCTGTCTGTTTTCCCAGAATCGGACGGCACGCCTCGCTGTATTTCTGACGGTTTCGTTTTCTTACATGAAGCATAAAGCCAAACGCAACAGCCAGTACCAGATAGAATCCCCACGGGATAAAGCTCCAGTGAAACAGTGGAAATACGCCTGCCCAGTCCTGAATGCTGCCAAGTTCTGCGATGTGAGGATCTGTTGCGTACAAAATCCACTCAGAGAACGAATAAAACAGAATATCTGCTGCCAGACCACAGGTAAACATCATGCATCCCCATGCAAAAAAGGAATATTTTGGCTTCTCATCCGGCTTTCCAAGCACAATATTTCCGTATTTGGAGCCTGCCAGAAACAGAGACAGAAAGAAAATGCCAAGTCCGATGACCAGGTAATACGTTCCAAAGGTGTCTCCAAACAGAAATCGAATCTGGCCAAGTACCTGATTCGACTGCTCCGGTGCAAAGAAAAATACGATACATAGAGCAACGATCAGCGCCAGAGGCACCAGCGTAATCATCCAGTCGATTTCTTTTTTCTTCTGTTGGTTCTTACTGTTCATTTTCTTCCCTTTCTGCGTAATCCGCATACGATGCATCGAGTGCAACAAGCTCGCTGAAATTGTCTACTTCTATGATATCCTCTGCCTTCATTGGCCGGATGCCAAGCTGATACTCTTTCGGGTAACAGAACATTGCCACATCGTCCCAGTAAATCTGACGGTTTTTCTTTACTTCAAACTCCTGCTCCAGATGGCCTTTTAACCGCTTTCCATCTTCTGCTGTCCATCGGGAAATGCTGTAGAGCTGCCAGCCGCCCTTTCCGCCGGTTCTGCTGCAGCCTGTTACAATGCCGTTTTCCACAGTCTGCAGCCACTCGTCGGTCTCATCATCGGTCCACACGCTGTTGTAACCGGATCGCTCAAACTCCGGTGCCAGAATTTCCGGGTGATAGATGATCTGGTCGCCGTCGAGAATAATGGCATTTTCCAGATGTTCCCGCGCCACATACAGCGATGCAATGTTATTGCAAGTATCGTACCATGGATTATCAATCAGTTTCAGGCCCGGGTACTCCTCTTCCAGTGTCTGGAACTGTTCCTTGAGGTAACCGACTACCACGTAAATTTCTGTGATTCCGTTTTTGTGCAGTCCATCGATGACGGTATCGATCATCCGCACACCGTTTACCCGCACCAGCGGCTTCGGCGTTTTTAACGTTACCGGCTTCATCCGGTTTCCGAGGCCTGCCGCCATAATAATGGCGCGCTCTACTTTGTACATATTTCTTTTCCTTCCTCTCCCAGTTCCTGCTGGACAATTTTGTAATAATCTTTTGCGTAACGGTACTGCCGCAGGGAATATTCTCCGAATTCCACGCCTAATTTCCGTTTATATTCGCACCAGTTGCTCCAGAGCAGACCGCAGACTGCGATGTAGCAGTAGATTTTTATGCGTGTTCTGTCGTCACAGTTTCCTTCAAAATAAAGATCAATCAGATGGTCCACCTGCTCTTTTTTGTAAAGAGAATAGATACAGAACATCGCAATATCCACATGCGGATCCTGCATTCCGGCGTATTCCCAGTCGATCAGGCGGATCTCCTCTTTTCCGTTTTCTTCCACAAACAGAAAATTGTCCGGCACAGCATCAATGTGAGTGAGCACCCACTCTCCGGCATTTGCTTCGATGTAATCCTTTAACTGAAGCACATGCGCTTTCGTCTTTTCGTAATCTTTATATGCTGACGGAGTTCCTTCCCAGAGGCTTTCATAGTATTCCATCTGTCCGAACAGGTCGAAGGAATGGTCTACTCTTAATTTCTGCCCGTGAAACTCCCGCAGTTTCTTCATGCATTTCTGAAGATCTTCCTCATTTTCTGCATCGCAGACCCGCGCACCTTCGAGATATTCTGTGATTTTGTAGCCGTTCTCCGGGTTAATATAGGCAATCTCATCACAGATCCTGCGGCCGGCGATCGTCTGATATACAGCGGCTTCCTGCCTGCGGTTGATCAACTGATCGGTTCCCTCTCCCGGAATTCGCATAATGTATTTTTTATCTTTACAGGAGAATAAAAAGGATCGGTTTGTCATTCCTTTTTTCAGAACTGTAATGTTTGTCACTTCGTTCTGCTGTGCTCCAAGTGCTTCACAGATTACCTGAATCGCATCCGTCTGCAGCTGGCTGGAATCGCTGTCAATCTCACGCAGCTGCTCATAGGTATTGATTTCTACGGCATCGGCAGCATGTACAACACGGGCCGTCACAATCATTCTGTCTTTCCGGTATAAGGTTTCCTCCCAGAACGCTCCGTCGTATCGGGAATCTCTTCCCAGTTCTTCCAGACGCTCCCGCACGATCTCCGCTTCTGTTTCCAGCAGATAACAGATGCCGATCATCGCGTTTCCGCCTGCCTGTTCTTTCTGTACGACCAGCTCCTGCTTCCGGTTTACGCGGACGGTACTGTCATCATCCACCAGATCGCTGACCATGTACCAGGAATATAATTCGTTTCTGCTGTATGGATTCTTTTCACACCAGATATCACAGGGAATGATGTAGCTGTTTGATAAATGGGCTGCCGCCGTTTTCAGGGAATGCAGATTGTTTTTCGACACATAGTCCGGAGCGACGATCAATTCTACGCCGTATTCATCGATCAGATATTCATACTGCTCTTTCATAAATCCGACAACGACGTAAATCTCTGTAATGCCGACTTCATGAAGCTGACGGATTGTGCACTCTATCAGCCGCTCTCCCTTGATTTCCAGAAGTCCTTTCGGTGTCTCTGTATTAATCGGAACCATCCGCATACCAAATCCGGCGGCAAGGATAATGGCGTTTTTCGGCGCTTTCTCTTTTGCCTCACGCAGTGTCTTTTCCGTCGGACGGATCTCTTCATCCAGGTAACCTTCTGAAATCAGTTCCTTGATCGAACGATTGACGATTCCAAGCGAATGGCCGGTCTGTGCGGCAAGGATACGCTGATTGATGAAGGGTTCTTTTATCAGGTTGTTCAATATATCTTGTTTTGAGTTGTTCATATACTTCCTTCTTTCATTTTTCATGAACTTTTGTTTTCGATTATACCATAACTTTATGACTTTTTCAATCCCCTGTGTGTTAGGATAGTTGTCAGTGAAAGATAATTACTTTTGTGGTAGTATATATGTGAACTTCCTATAAAATTAACTCTCATAAAATTCCTTTTAAAGTATGCTACAACTGGCTTAAAGCAAGAACATGTCGAAACGAGAGTTAATATTTCAGGAAGTTCACATAAAAAGGTCCAAATAATTAACATTATTTGGACCACCTGTCAAAGGAAGCCTTTTTCCTTTTCGCCGTCATCAGGACTTCTTTGCGCTTCCATTCATAAATTTTTCTTAAAATTTACCTTTATTTTACCACACTACTCCCAAAACTACAATATATCTCCATTTTTCATTTTTTTTTACATAGAACCTTTCTGGCCTAATACAATCAGTACAGTTTTAAACAAAATCTTAATATCCAGCATAAAGGACCATTCTGAAATGTACTTCGTATCCAGTTTTACAACCTCTTCAAAGTCCGTAATCTCACTTCGTCCGCTTACCTGCCACATACCGGTAAGACCTGGTTTAATAGCCAGACGGGCTCTGTGGTGCAGTTCGTATTTTTCCCACTCGTCTACTGTCGGCGGACGGGTTCCTACAAGGCTCATGTCGCCTTTTAACACATTGAAGAACTGCGGGAATTCATCCAGCGAGGTTTTGCGGATAAAGTTTCCGATTCCTTTGCCTGGTCCTTTTTCGCTTCCGATGACACGCGGGTCATTCTCCATTTTGAACATCAGACCATCGCTGACGCGGTTCTGTTTCATCAGTTCTTTTTTCCGCTCTTCCGCATCCATGTACATGCTACGGAACTTGTAAATTTTGAATTTTCTTCCGTTCTTTCCGACACGGTACTGTGAGAAGAAGATCGGGCCCGGAGACTTGATATAAATCGCAGGGGCAACGAACAGGAAGATGATTCCGGTCAGAATACATCCGGCAAGACCGCCGCAGATGTCCATGATTCGTTTCAGCACAAGCTGTCCTGCGCTTGCCATATTGATGCAGGTGGTGACCACGGTATAGTTGCCCATGCGCTCTACAGTCTGATTTTTTCCCTGCATTTCGTTCACGTCCGCAATTTTTACGTGGATCGTAATGCCCATCTCGGCGAATGCGTCGAATACTTTCTGCGGGATTTCTCTGCCTTCCGGCAGAACGATCAGCACTTCGTCGAACCACTCACGGCAGACATACTCAGCTGCATCTGCAAGGTTCGATACCACCGGTACGCCGTGGATTTTGTGTCCGGTTCTGTCCTGGTCTACGAGAACAACGCCAGTCGGACGAACGCCGATGTAATCGAAATCCAGCATGCTCTTTACAACGGACTGTGACTGTTTTTCGGTCGTGATGATCAGAAGCGAACGGCCGCTGTGTTCCCCACTGCTGCGTTTCTTTACCACAGCCTTCCATCCGATGCGCATCAGATAGGAAAGCATTCCGTACAGAGCACCGGTCAGCATAATGGTTGCTCTGGAGAACTGATCTCCCTCCTGAATCAGGAACAGGTAGAATACACCAAGAACGATGATGTATACCATATTTTTTACAGTCATTCCGATTTCCACGAGGTATCCGCGCTTCATGACGTTTTTGAAGGAATCGTCAAAAAACATGATCATCAGCTGGATCAGAGCGAATACGATAGCCTCATTTCGGTAAATTGGGCTTCCATATGGCTTAAAACTGTGATGTCTTAAGAAATAACCCATGACGAAAGCCAGCTGAAGACAGATAATATCAAGAACCATAAAATCCAGATGCTTCAGCCATCCTGTGGATGATTTTTTGTACATACCTTTCTCCCCTGTCGTATTTTTTTCGCCGTACTCGTAACATTCTCTTGTTTCGCATAGTTTTTCTAGCTTTTATATTACCATTTTCACTAAAACCTTCTCATTTTTTCTGGTACTATGCATTTGCAATATCTTCTGTGACGAATACAGAACCATTTTTTTCTTTATTCCAAATATTCTATCCCATTTCTACTTATTTGTAAAGGTGTGGACACACTTTTGGACATAATTATTTCACATTTTTGCAAATTATTACATTTTATATTATTTCATCACATCCAGAATCTGTAATGTTTTCATCTTCTTTTCGACATAGCGATGGAGATATGCACGCAGCAATCGTTCCAGTTCGTCCAGGATCTCTTCATTTACGGTAAAACCATACAGCTTCGCGAGCGGTGCCGCAATGATATAGCGGCATGCCAGCACGGTGCCCGGCTGCAGCGGCCATGGATCTCTGATGGTTTTTCCACAGTTTGGGCAGTAGATGGCGCTGTCGCGCAGGGAGAAAACGGTCAGATTCTCTTTCGTGCCGCACTCCATGCAGGAGAACATCTGCGGTGCTTCTCCGCTGATTGTGATCGTCCGCAGTTCGAAGATGCACCGGATCAGGCGGAGGTCCTGTTTTCCGCTGCGGATGGCGTTCATCGTCACGTACAGAAGGTTCAGCATCTGGGTTTCATCGTTTCCTTCCTGGCCGAAATATTCGGCCAGTTCCAGAAAATAAAAGCCGTAATAAACGCCGGGCTGCATCTGCGCCAGGTCGAGGAAGTATTCTTTAATGTTTGCGCCGGAGAGGGTGTAGCTGTCACGGCCCTCGTAAACCTGAAACTCGCCGAAGACGAACGGATTGGAGACGGCCATCAGCGGGCTTTTCATGCGGCGGGCGCCGCGCGCGAAGGCGGTGATTTTGCCGAGCTCCCGGGTCAGGATCACGACGCGCTTGTCATACTCTCCGACCGGGGAGGCGGATAATACCATTCCGCTTACATTGATTGGTTCTCGCATGTTTCTTCCTTATTATAATGCAATATTATAAATCGAGTTTCTTTTTATCATATCCGAAGTTCTTCACGAGGAAATCGCTGTCGCGCCAGTCTTTTTTGACTTTGACCCAGAGCTTCAGGTTGACTTTCTGCTCCAGCATCTGCTCCAGCTCATACCGCGCGTTGCTTCCGATCTTCTTGAGCATCGCGCCCTGTTTTCCGATGATGATGCCCTTGTGGGAATCGCGCTCGCAGATGATGGTCGCATCAATATCAACGATTTTTCCGTTCGGGCGGTCTTTCATCTGGTCGATCACAACGGCGATGCCGTGCGGGATCTCTTCGTTTAAGGCGTACAGTGCTTTCTCGCGGATGATCTCAGCCACGATCTGGCGCATCGGCTGATCGGTGATGGTGTCCTCATCGTAGAACTGCGGGCCGTACGGCAGATATTTGAAGATGCTCGGAATGATGTCATCGGTGTTCTGATGGCGGAGTGCCGAGCACGGAATGATCTCGGCAAACTGGAACAGCTTGCGGTACGTATCGATGAATTCCAGGATTTTGTCTTTCTCCACGGTATCGGTCTTGTTGATAATGAGGAGGACCGGCGCATTGACTTTCTCCAGGATCTCTGCGATATGGCGCTCTCCTGCTCCGATGAAGTTGCTCGGCTCTACCAGCCAGAGAATCACATCGACTTCTTTTAACGTTTTCTCGGCTACATCGACCATGTACTCGCCGAGCTTATTTTTCGCCTTGTGGATACCCGGTGTGTCGAGGAACACGATCTGTCCCTCGTCACACGTATAAACGGTCTGGATGCGGTTGCGGGTGGTCTGCGGTTTCTTGGATGTAATCGCAATCTTCTGTCCGATCAGGTGGTTCATCAGCGTGGATTTTCCCACGTTCGGACGGCCGATCAGGGCTACAAAGCCGGATTTATAATTTGCATTGTTTTCCATTGCTGTCTCTTCTCCTCATTTATAAGTTCTCTACGTTCTTAAACAGTTCTTTCTCTTTCTGAATGGCTGCTTCGCTTCCGACAACGCAGATGTTGTTCTGTTTTAAGGCTGCATCTACAAGGTCTGCCAGTGCATGAATGTCATCCAGGGTTGCATCGAGGATCTGATCTCTCTCCTGCTGGAAGTCTGCTTCGGTGATGCCGTTGAACCATGCGCTCTCGGAGGTCTGGCCTTTTGCGGACGGGTTCATCGGGACGTCGAGTTCGCTGATCGTTCCGATGATGTATTTGGTCATCTGGCGCTCGTCTGCTTCGAAATTGCGCACGTAATCGCCGATACCGCGGTATACTTCAAGGGTTCTTCCGACGTTCGGGTCACGGTAGGAAGAAATGCACGCGTTTCCGCCTCTTCCGAAAGCTCCGCCGCAGCCGTAAGCGCCGCCTTTGACACGGATGTTGATCCACAGATAGTCATAGCTCAGCATGACACGCAGGATGCGCAGGGCTCCTGTGTAGTCGTAGCCTTCGCGCTCGAAGTTTCCACAGAGTGCCACGTACTGTACCTGGCCGGAGGTCTGGAAGGCTTCGTTTTTCTGTTCAAAGTCATACACAATGCTGCCCGGCTCCACTTCGTCGGTGTACAGATTCTCTTTGAATGCTGCGATTTTTTCTTCCAGCGGTGCGTAGCCTGTCTCGTCTGCTGTATAGGAGACGGTCAGATTCTCTTTGCGGAAGATGTATTTCATCAGGGTCTGCAGATTTTTAATCAGTTCTGCTTTTTTCTCATCGAAGTTCTCGTCCAGATCTTTTAAGAGTTGGTAGAAGCCGATGCCTGCGATGCGGTCCTGGAAATTGCTCATCGGGGAGTAATAGGAAGCTGCACGCATCACAGCCGTTGCATTTCCGGCGGAAGACAGGCGGTTCTGCAGGCCGGATTTCATGCTGGAGATGATCTCGTGAAGACGTTTCTCGTCATCCAGGCGGGAGGTGTTCAGGATTTCCTCGATCATTTTCATGACGAAATCCAGTTTGTCGTACAGGAATTTCGCGCGGATGCCGAACATTCTGCGGCAGTCGTCATCATTTTCCGGAATGCGGAATACCTGCATTCCGCAGTTGATGCCGCCGGTCTGTGCATTGATCTCGTTGAACAGTTCGCCGTAGGTGTAGTGTTCGGTGTCCACATAGCCGAGAACGGATTTTAATACGCCCATGTACGGGATCAGATCGTTCGGCACATTTTTCGTATCAAACAACAAGCTTAAGTAACCGATGCCGTTCGTGAATACGTTGTGATGAAGCACTGTCGTTCCATCGACTTCATGCTCGTCATTGTAAAGTTTGATAGACTCACGTTTGATATCGCTTCGTTTCAGGAGCGGAATCGTCTCGAGTGCTTCCTCGCTCTCCTCTTCTTCCTGATATGCTGCCAGCTCTTTGGTGTCAGCAATGATTTTCTCGATCTCTTCTTTTGACAGGCTCTCTTTGTATTTCTGCAGTTTTTCTGCGGTCTTTGCATCATTTTCTGCGGCAAGACCGGTCTTTGGAATGAGGGTCACGATGGAGGCATGGGTGTTGTCCAGCAGATACGTCTGGATCAGGTTTTCGAAATAGCCTTCTTTTGCCAGTTTTTTCAGCTCATCGTAGATTGCAAGCTGCTGCAGGTAGGCGAACGGTTTGTTCTCGTCGTACAGCCAGCTGTCGAAGACGTCAATGCCGTACATCAGGCCCTTCGGGAAGCTGGAGAAGTCCGCCTCACGGAAACGGAATTCGAAATAGTTGATGCCTGCCTCGATGGCTTTCTGATCCATGCCGTTTTTCACGATATCCTCGAGGGTGCCGCGGATGATGGACAGGAATTTTTCTTTCTCATTTTCATCGGCGTTCTTGGCTACGATGGAGAAGAATGGCTGCAGGATGCCGTCCTCGTAGGAGCCGTAAACATCTTTTCCGATGTGTGCGTCAAGGAGTGCCTGTTTGACCGGGGCTCCCGGTGCGTCAAGGAGTGCATACTCCAGAACAGAAAATGCCACGTTTAATTTTACATCCAGACCGCTGCCGATGACCATGTTGTAGGACAGGTACGCATTGTTTTCAAGCGGATCGCCGTCGAGTACCGGGTACTCGTGTACAATGTCGAGGGTCTCTGCAAATGGTTTCTGATACGGAATTTCGGATTTTACTTCTTTTGCATTAAAATGGGACAGGTATTTTTCATCCATCCATGCCAGTTTTTCTTCCATATCCATGTTTCCGTACAGGTAGATATAGCTGTTGGACGGATGGTAATAGGTCTGATGGAAATTCAGGAAGTTTTCGTAGGTCAGGTTCGGGATGCAGGACGGATCTCCGCCGGATTCTACGCCGTACGGAGTGTCCGGGAACAGGGTGTTGAAGGTTTCACGCTCCAGGACATCGTCTGCGGAGGAGAAGGCTCCTTTCATCTCGTTGTATACAACACCGTTGTAGGTCAGCGGGCCGTCTTCGCTTTCCAGATGATAGCTCCAGCCTTCCTGCCGGAAGATTTCGTCGTGTTTGTAAATGTTCGGGTAGAATACGGCGTCCATGTAGACATGCATCAGGTTCTGGAAGTCGGCATCGTTGGTGCTGGCTACCGGGTACATGGTTTTATCCGGGTAGGTCATAGCATTTAAGAAGGTGTTCAGGGATCCTTTGACGAGTTCTACGAAGGGATCCTTTAACGGGAATTCGCGGGAGCCGCAGAGGACGCTGTGCTCGAGGATGTGGGCTACGCCGGTGCTGTCGGCCGGCGGGGTACGGAAGGCAATGTTGAATACTTTGTTGTCATCCTCCGTCTCGAGAAGCAGCACGCGGGCTCCGCTTTTGTTGTGGCGAAGGAGGTAGCCATGTGCGTGGATATCATCAATCTGCTGTTCCTGCAGCAGGGTGTAGGCTTTGCAATGTTCTGCGTTCATGTTAAAAGTGTCCTTTCTTGTTGTTTTTCTCGGTTATTTCCGGTTTTATGCAGTCAAAAACGGACCGCAGTGCCCGTTTACTGGGATTTTCTGCGGCCCTGTCGGTTTTTATTCTTCGTGGTCTGTTTCTGCGTCGGTAGTTTCCGCCTCATCCACATGATCTTTTACTTCGTCATTTGCAGCATTGTTCTGCGCATTTCTCTGCGCCTGAGCTGCGGCAGCCTGTGCCATCATCGCCTCGAGATTCGGGCGGACGCTCTGCGCCTGGGCTCCCATGATTCTCTGGAGCTGTTCTCTGGTCAACAGAAGGTTGAAGCCGGACGGGTTGATGACGAAGCCTTTGGCCTGTTTCATCAGGTACGGCAGAAGGTGCTGGAACGGGATGGCTGCCAGCCGGAGTTTTGCCTGCGGATCCGGACGGAATTTCTGGAATTCACCGATATCGGAGAACAATGGCTGGAAGATTTCTTCGTTCTGGTTTTTGATGTACGGGATGCGCACATCCGGTCCCGGGTTGGCCGGATCGAATTCGCCCTGTACCTGGGAGATGTCGATGGCAAGGATGAATTTGCTTCGCATCAGGTTGACAAGCATTTCTTCTTCGAGTTCACGCAGGTGCTGCATGCGCTCGGCATCGTCTCTTCTCTGGTTTGGTTTGCGGAGCTCCTGCAGGAAATAGACTACAGTGAGCTGTACGCCAGGGTTGAGGACTGGAAGATGCTGTTTGTTCATTTTTTCCATGTCCGGTTTCGGGAAGATCTGCTCCAGCTCGATGCGGCGGGTCTGATCGCCTTCGTGGAAGATGACCATGTTGACACCTTCTGCGTAGAGGCCCATATAGAAGTTCGGCATCTGCTTGCGCAGTACTTTTACGGTAAGCAGCGGGGTATTCTTCTCTACATAGGATTTTGCAAATTCTTTAGCTGCTTCTTCTTCGGTAAACATATATACCTGATCGTCAAAGGTTTCCGGATCGCACTCTACGTATGGGAGTTTCGTGATCTGGGAAAATGTGACATAGATGATTTCCATGCTTTGAAATTTCTTCATTGTGAAGCTGTTGTCTACTGTCATTTGTGGTTGAGTCCTTTCTTCGCTCTTAGAGGATATGGTATCCCTAAAATATCTATGTGACATTATATCATACTTTTGGTGGGTTGCCAAAGGTTTTCTTTTGGGGTGACGGACCGCGCAGACCAAAGCTGTCGAAACGGGGCCTGACTTTGCATGACGGCGGGAGAGGGCTTTTTGTAGTCTGTAATTGGGGCGTGCAGACTACGGAAATGTTTTTTAACACATTCTAGTTAATCGCTTTGGCATTGGGGTAGATTTTTTCCATTCGGGCGTCCGGGAAATGGGCATCTATGGTCTGCTCGATGGCATTAGCTGCGGGCTTTTGGTGGGCGCGTTCGTCGTATCGGGCGAGAGCAAGGGTAGATACGAGCATGTTGGCCACCATGAACACGATCAGGATCCAAGTGATGATTTCTCCGAATTTCATCGGGATTTTTTCAATCCAGCGCGAAATGACAGGATAGAATTTTTTGAGCCAGACGACGGCGGCTATTCCCCAGAAGAAACAGTACAGGAGGTTGATACGGCCTCCGAGGTTGAAGGGAATGTCGCTGTAGTCCCAGAAGACTTTTCCGAATACGATTTCGGTGAACACACTGCAGATGTATTCGTAGGCTCCGCCGAGGAAGGTACCAAAGGCAAACAGGAATCCATCGGAGCGGTCGCGGTAGTTGTAGAGGAACCAGGTAGCGAGGGCGATGGCCAGGCCCCAGACGATGCTGAACGGGCCCCAGACAAGGCTGCTGCGGCTCATCCAGACACCGGCGGTGATGCGGCAGAATATGGTTTCTGTAATATCGCCCAAAAATGCGCCGATGATGAAGAGAAGAACGATTTTGTAAAAGCTGCATCCTTCGGCAAATACGCCGGTTTCTGTTTTCTCTTTTTTCTCCGGAACTGGCTGTACGGCCGGATAGGCACGTTCCACACGACGCTCCAGATAGCGGTAAACACGGACAGAAAGGCGTCTGGTGAAGGCGTCGATCTGATCGTTCATAGCGCTGATCCGCGGCATTTTTTTCGTGATGTGGTGCAGAACAGCATAGGAACCGACGGCATCTACGATCAATATACCAAAGAGAATCCAGGATGTGATATGCAGGAAACCGGCCGGAATTGAATGAAGAACTGTAAAGCAGAGGCGATTGCCGATTTTCATGGCAAGCAGTCCTAAAATTCCCCATAGTACAGAATACTGAAGGCAGATATAGCCGTCCATGTTCCATTTTTTATTGGAATAGTCCCACCATTTGCCATGGCCAATGCGTTCCAGTGCGTGACCGGCCAGCCACTCGACTGCGGTAGCGATAATCATACAGCCAAGGAACAAAAAGACGGGGCTTGACTGCAGTTCATACAGATAACGTGTCATAAAGACAGCTGTGATTCCATAGATGGCGCAGAGCGGACCATTTAAGAATCCTCTGTTTACCATATGTTTTTTCCGGATCGCGGCCACAGAAGTTTCCAGAAGCCATCCAAGGAAGGCGTAAAAGAAAAACAGGCCGAGATAGTCATAAATTGTATAGTTCATGTTCTTCTCTCTATTCTTTCATTATTTTTGCTATTTTAAGGATTTTATTTTCCACTGAATCCCTTGTATACTCTCCAGTATTTTGTTTTTATTTTTATCCTGCAAATAAGATGGATTTAATTTTGCTTTTTTATACTGCAAATATGTTCCTTCTGTTTTCTGAATCAGCAATTTTGTAAAATATTGTTCCCAGCTAAAAAACTCTGTGCTGTCGATATAATCTTCTGGATTTTCCAGAATTTTACGAACCTCTTTGTCCTGTAAAAGATCTGAATTTAAAATCAGCCATTCAAAAGACTCCGGTAAATATAAATGTACGTTCTGTTTTTCCTCTATTTTATTGCTGAGAAGATTCATTTCTGCTCCAATTGCAGCACCGTCCGCAATAATAATTCTCCTCGTCTATGAAAAAGATGCTTTCCCGGCTGTTTTCCAAAATAATTTTCCAATTAACACCTTCCAGCACTCTGCACGGTACTTCACAGGAAACGTTGATTCCGCTGGACTCCCCTAAATTTTCTGCCTGCCGGATCATATTTACCAGTGTTGTTTTTCCTGATGCACTATCCCCCTGGATGATTGTAATATTACGCTTTATCACAAATTCATAATGAACTCTGTTATTTTGAATAATAACTCTTTTCTTTCCCTTCATACATCCACCTATACATAAGCCTCGGCAACATCTACAAATTCGGACATATTCCGCACAATAGTCCCTGTATTTAAAATCAGGATTTCAAAAGGATCTTTGCCAAACCGCATCACATGACGCAGATTAATCGTCAGATCCTTTTGCTCTCCTAATTTTAAAATCCATTTTGCACAATTATCTCCACATACGGAGGCATTAAAGATCTTTCCGTCTGTATCGTATGCCATCAGCAGCAACGTTTTGATTCCTCCGGATAAATCTTTCGGTGGAATCGGACCAAGCACCGGGCTGTCAATCAGATGCGCACTGATTACCTCCGAGCGATCCACATCGCGGATCATTTCTTTTGCCAGTGGCGTGGTCAGCCATTCATCTTCATAACAATTATCAAAATAGGTTGGCGGATGATAGATTGCACCTTTCATTTCTCCAAGATATATTTTCAACATAATAAAATTCCTCTCGCTAACGCTCATTATATCGTGATACGCACATTATACCATATCTCAAAGCCTTCTTGCGCAAAAATGTATCGTTTGTCAACATTTTCCGGGATAAAAATGTTGACAAACGATACAAAACTATTGCCAAATGTCGCTAATTCATTTTTTCTCCCAAAAAGAAAGAAGCCATACTCTCTCAAGTATGACTTCTCTCCTTTTTCAAATTCTTTTTAAGGAAAAAGAATTACTCTTCTTCTGCGCCGTACAGTTTTACGAGTTTGTTCAGGTAAGTGTAACGGTCTTTTGCTTCCTGCTCGTTCTTGCCGAACAGTCTTTCTGCTTTCGCCGGGTTTGCACGTTTCAGAGAGTTGTAACGTACCTCGCCGTTCAGGAATTCCTGATAATCTCCTGACGGAGCCTTGGAATCCAGTGTGAATGCGCTCTTGCCTTCTGCAGCGAGTGCCGGGTTGAAGCGGAAGCAATGCCAGTATCCGGTCTGAACAGCGAGCTGCTCCTCGGTCTGTGCTTTGCTCATACCTTTCTTGATACCATGGTTGATACATGGAGCGTAAGCGATAATGAGGGACGGTCCCGGATATGCCTCTGCCTCTGCGATTGCTTTGACTGCCTGATTGTAATCAGCGCCCATAGCGATCTGTGCTACGTATACATAGCCATAGCTCATTGCGATGCTTGCCATATCTTTCTTCTTGGTTTCTTTACCGCCTGCTGCGAACTGTGCAACTGCACCGGTCGGAGTAGCTTTGGAGGACTGTCCGCCTGTGTTGGAGTAAACCTCGGTATCGAATACCATTACGTTGATATCTTTTCCGCTGGCAAGTACGTGGTCTACGCCGCCGAATCCGATATCGTAAGCCCATCCGTCACCACCGAAGATCCACTGGGATTTCTTAGCGAGGAAGTCTTTGTTCTTAACGATGTCTCTGCAAACGTCGCAGTCAGCGTCTTTGATTGCTTCTACAAGTTTCTCGGTTGCAGTTCCGTTGGTAGCGCCGCAGTCAAAGGTATCCAGATACTCTTTGCATGCTGCTTTTACTTCTTC
Organism: Blautia sp. AM23-13AC; assembly: GCF_003435675.1. Classification (NCBI taxonomy): domain Bacteria; kingdom Bacillati; phylum Bacillota; class Clostridia; order Lachnospirales; family Lachnospiraceae; genus Blautia; species Blautia sp. AM23-13AC. The sequence goes on from NZ_QTUL01000002.1 coordinate 472,440, forward strand.
CGGAGCTTTCTCGGAGTTCATAACATCCTCAACTTTGGCTTTCAGGCCGCCGCGGATTGCTTTCTGAGCGAGAAGCATACCATAACCGAACTCTGCGTTGTCCTCGAACAGGGAGTTGGACCATGCCGGGCCCTGTCCTTTCTCGTTTACAGTGTAAGGAGTGGACGGTGAGGAGTTACCCCAGATAGAGGAGCATCCTGTTGCGTTTGCGATGTACATTCTGTCACCGAACAGCTGGGTGATCAGTTTTGCGTAAGGAGTCTCGCCGCAGCCTGCGCATGCGCCGGAGAACTCAAGCAGCGGTTTCTTGAACTGGCTGCCCTTTACGGTATTCTCTTTGAATTTTGCTACAACGTCTGTCTTCTCTGGAAGAGCTGCTGCATAATCGAAGTATTTCTGCTCTGCTTCGTGTGCTGCAAGGCTTTCCATAGCCAGTGCTTTCACACCCTTCTTGCCCGGGCATACGTTTGCACAGGAACCACATCCGGTACAGTCAAGCTGGGAAATAGCCATTGTGAAGGTGTAGTCCGGCATACCGGTCATCGGCATGGTCTGGATGCCTTCCGGAGCTGCTGCTGCTTCTTCTGCGGTCATGGCAACCGGACGGATAACAGCGTGCGGGCAGACGAAGGAACATCTGTTACACTGGATACAGTTTTCCGGATTCCATACAGGTACGTTTACGGCGATACCACGTTTCTCGTATGCGGATGTGCCGGACGGAGTTGTTCCGTCTACGTAGTCTGCAAATGCGGATACAGGCAGGTTGTTTCCTTCCTGGGAAGTTACTTTTGCCTGGATGGTATTTACGAATTTAACAGCGTCAGCGCGGCCGCTCTCTGCATGAGTTGTGGTCAGACCTTCGTCTGCTGCATTTTTCCAGCTTTCCGGAACTGCAACTTCTTTGATCTGTTTTGCACCCTCATCGATTGCTGCCCAGTTCTTTGCTACGACATCATCACCTTTACGGCCATAGGTAGCTTTTGCTGCTGCTTTCATGAGTTCGATGGCTTTTTCTTCCGGAATGATCTTCGCAAGCTTGAAGAATGCAGACTGAAGAATGGTGTTGATACGGGTCGGTCCCATGCCGGTCTCGATACCGATCTTAACGCCGTCGATCACATAGAATTTGATGTTATGGTTTGCGATGAATGCTTTTACCTGACCTGGCAGATGCTCTTCCAGTCCTGCTTCATCCCATGGACAGTTCAGAAGGAAGGTTCCTCCGTCTACCAGCTCCTCTACCATGTGATATTTGTTCACATAGGAAGGATTATGACATGCAACAAAGTTTGCTTTGTGGATCAGGTAGGTGGATTTGATCGGTTTCTTTCCGAAACGCAGGTGAGACATCGTTACACCGCCGGACTTCTTGGAGTCATAATCGAAGTAAGCCTGAGCGTACATGTCTGTGTTGTCACCGATGATCTTGATGGAGTTCTTGTTTGCACCTACGGTACCGTCTGCGCCAAGTCCCCAGAATTTGCAGTTGATGGTTCCTTCCGGAGTTGTTACCAGAGGAGCGCCAACCGGCAGAGACAGATTGGTAACATCGTCTACGATACCAATGGTAAATCTCTGTTTCTCTGTATTTTCATATACAGCAACGATCTGAGCCGGTGTGGTGTCCTTGGAACCAAGTCCGTAACGGCCTGTGAATACCGGTGTGCTCTCGAATCTGCTGCCTTTTAATGCTGCTACTACGTCCAGGTACAGAGGCTCGCCAAGAGATCCCGGCTCTTTTGTTCTGTCCAGAACGGAAATCTGTTTTACAGTCTCCGGAATTGCATTGATGAGTGCTTCTGCGGAGAACGGACGGTACAGACGTACCTTTACAACGCCGACTTTCTTGCCTGCTGCTACGAGGTAATCGATGGTTTCCTCGATGGTATCGCAGACAGAACCCATAGCGATGATTACGTGCTCAGCGTCTGCTGCTCCATAGTAGTTGAACAATTTGTAATCGGTTCCGATTTTCTCGTTTACTTTGTCCATGTACTCCTGTACGATTGCCGGAAGAGCATCGTAGTACGGGTTACATGCTTCTCTTGCCTGGAAGAAGATATCCGGGTTCTGTGCGGATCCTCTCTGGCACGGATGGTTCGGGTTCAGGGCATGTTTACGGAATTCGTCAACAGCGTCCATATCTACCATATCTTTCAGATCTTCGTAATCCCATGTTTCGATTTTCTGGATCTCGTGGGATGTACGGAATCCGTCGAAGAAGTTGATGAATGGAACTTTGCCTTTCAGTGCTGCACAGTGTGCAACCGGTGTCAGGTCCATAACCTCCTGTACGCTGGATTCGCAGAGCATTGCGACTCCGGTCTGACGACAGGCGTAAACGTCTGAATGATCTCCGAAGATGGAAAGTGCGTGGCTTGCAAGGGCACGAGCGGATACGTTGAATACGCCCGGGAGCTGCTCGCCGGCAATTTTATAAAGGTTCGGGATCATCAGAAGAAGTCCCTGGGATGCGGTGTAGGTTGTGGTAAGAGCTCCGGCTGCCAGTGATCCGTGTACTGCACCTGCTGCTCCTGCCTCAGACTGCATCTCAGTTACCTGAACTTCCTGTCCGAAAATGTTCTTTCTTCCCTGGGTTGCCCACTCATCGGTATGCTCCGCCATAACGGATGAAGGGGTAATTGGGTAAATAGCTGCTACGTCGGTATACGCATAAGACGCATGTGCTGCAGCCTGGTTACCATCCATGGTTTTCATCTTTCTAGCCATTTGATTTTATCCTCCTTAAAAAATGATGACCAAAAATTACTTTGGCTTTTCTCAGGTTGGTGTTCTGCCGGGTTTCGGTTGCCTCCGCGCTTCGAAAAACCCGGATAAGGGCATGGCAATGCCACTATGTCCAGTATTTGAATTATAACACCGATTGGGCATTCTGTCCAGATTTTCTGTGGGTGTTCAGGGAAAAATACAAGTTTTTTACAACTTCTGGTAATTCCGCGTCGAATTTCTCGATAAAAAAAAGAAGGAACGGCCCGCATATTTTTTCTCTTCTGCGGACAGTTCCTTTACTTCTTTTATTTCTGATTCTGCGCCTCAATCTGTTCTGCGAGGTCGGTGAGATAAACCCATCTCTCGGTTTTTTCTTCCAGAGCAGCTTCGGTCTTCTCTTTTTCCGCCATCAGTTCGGCGAGCTTTGCAGAGTTGGTGGCGTTTTTGAGCATCTGATCGTCAAGCGATGCAATCTTTTCCTCGAGTGCGGCGATATCGTCATCGATGGTCTCGTACTCGCGCTGTTCTTTGAACGTAAATTTCAGGCGGGTCGGACGGTTCTGCTTCCAGTCATTGTTCTTTGGCTTTGCAGGTTCGTCCGCGGACGTTTTGGACGGCGCTGCTTTTGCCGTTTCTTCCGCACTTCCGCCAAAACGGCGTTCTTTTGCTTCGAGGTAATCGGTGTAGCCGCCCTCGTACTGCAGAAGATTTCCGTTTCCGTCAAATTCGAAGATGCGGTCCACGACGTTATCCAAGAAATAGCGGTCGTGGGAAACGGTGATGACGATGCCGACGAACGTGTTCAGGAAATCCTCAAGCACAGTCAGGGTCGGGATATCAACGTTGTTGGACGGCTCGTCGAGGATCAGAACATTGGCGCCGCTCACCAGAACAGATAAGAGATACAGTCTCCGTTTTTCGCCTCCGGAGAGTTTGGAAATCGGGGTGTACTGCATATCCGGTGTGAACAGGAAGCGTTCGAGCATCTGCGATGCGCTGATGCGGCCGTCACGAGTCTGGACATACTCAGCGATATCTTTCACGTAGTCGATCACGCGCTGATTCGTATCCATGTCCGGCTCTTCCTGTGCCAGATAGCCGATGCGGATCGTGTCGCCGATTTCGATGGTTCCCGCATCCGGCAGGACTTCTCCGGTGATCATCCGCAGCATTGTGGATTTTCCGCAGCCGTTCGGGCCAATGATGCCGACACTCTGGTTCCGCAGGAAGATGTATTCGAAATCTTTCATCAGCGTTTTATCGCCGAAGGCTTTGCTGACGTTATGGAATTCAATCGTTTTCTTTCCCATGCGGGTCTCGACAGCATCCATCTCCACGACAGCGTCTGCGGTCGGTGCCGTGCCATTTTTGAGTACTTCGAGACGTTCGAGTCTTGCGCGCTGTTTTGTGCTTCTTGCGCGGCAGCCGCGTTTCGCCCATTCGAGTTCCATGCGCAGGATGCTCTGGCGTTTCCGTTCAGAGGCGAGTTCCATCTCCTCGCGCTCAGCTTTCAGTTCCAGAAAACGGGAATAGTTGGAATCGTAGCTGTACATTTTTCCGTGGCTGATTTCGAGGATGCGGTTCGACACTTTATCCAGGAAATAACGGTCATGGGTGACCATAAAGACGGTTCCGCGGTAATTTTTCAGGTAATCCTCGAGCCAGGAGAGCATCGCATTGTCGAGATGGTTTGTCGGCTCGTCGAGGATCAGGACGTCAAAATCGGACGCAAGCACTTTTGCCAGGGCAACCTTGCGGCGCTGGCCGCCCGAGAGGGTGTCGATTTTTGCGTCGTATTCGGTGATACCGAGCTGTACAAGGTTGCTCTGCACCTGCCAGTCCTCCTCATCGCCGGAAAGGGCGTAGGACAGCACGGTGGCATCCTTTGGAAATTCCGGTGTCTGCGGAAGATAGGCCATTTTGAGGTTGTTCTGGCGGATAATCTGGCCGGAATCCGGGGTCTCATCTCCTGCTACTATGCGCAGCAGCGTGGATTTTCCGGTTCCGTTGATTCCGACGATGCCGACCTTGTCGCCCTCCTGCAGGCCGAAGGAAGCATCGTCAAAAATCAGTTTATCGCCGAACAGTTTGCTGATGTGTTCGATGTTGATGATATTCATTTGCACAGTTCTGCAACGGTCTGGTTGATGACTTTTCCGTCTGCTTTACCTTTCATATCTGCCATAACGGCCTTCATGATGGCACCTTTGCTCTTGGTTGCCAGAACGTCTGCGAATTTCTCCTTGATGTAGGCTTTGACTTCGTCTGCACTCATCTGTTTCGGTGCATACTCGCTGATGACGTCATAGCGGAACTGATACTCTGCTTTTAAGTCCTCACGGGATGCCGGGCAGGTATCGATCTGCTCTTTTACGGTCTTCAGCTCTTTTAAGATGACGCGGTCTACCAGCTCCGGTTTGATGTCATCGCGGCAGCCCTCGTCGATGGCTACTTTCTTTGCTGCGGAGATCAGGGAAGAGATGGCCTCTTTTCTCGCTTTGTCTTTGGCTTTCATTGCTGCTATCATATCACTTCTTAAAGTTTCTAATTCCATGGTGTTGTTCCTCCTGTACTAAATTTTGTCCGGTTTCAAGTATAACACTTCTCTTTTTGCTTTTCCAGTCACTTTGTAGGATAGCTCCCTTATTTTTCCCACGGCAGACGGTGTTTCTTTACCTGGATTGCCTGATGCGGGCACATTTCCTGACAGCAGAAACAGCGGATGCACTTTTTATAATCGTAGACCGGCGGATTTCTGCGGCCGTTATCAAAGCGGACGGCTTTCCCTTCCACCGGGCAGCTCTCGACGCAGACGCCGCATTTTTTACATTTTTCTTCTATGATATAGGGGCGGCTCTGGAAGACCCCGAGGATCTCGAGCAGGTCGAGGGCTCCTTTTTTGCGGGCTTTGCGGCGGTCGACGTTGAAGTTTGGATTTCCGTACTTTCTTTTCAGTTCTTTCTCGGATATGGTGCCATCCGCTGTCACGATTTCGATGCGGTCGTCGTGCCACGTTCCAAGGCCGAGCGTTTCCCCGTAGAGATTTGTCGGCACATACGACGGATCGAGGTTCACCAGATGGCAGAACACGGTATCCAGTGCAATCGGATCGGTGGACATAAGAAGAACTCCCATCGAAACCGGGTCGCCGGAAGTCGGACCATTGCCTTCCATTGCTACGATGCCGTCGCAGATATAGAGGCGCGGGGCGACTTTCTGGTTCAGCTCGATCAGCATGTGCGCGAAGCTCTCAGCGTTCGGATACTGCGTGTGGCCGAGTTTTTTGTAGACGCCGCTGATGCAGCCGTACTGGTTCTTGACAGCTCCGGTGATGCGTTCCAGCGCGTGGGTTTTCATTTTGCTGACACTGATGAGGGCGTCGCAGTCGAGTGCATCTTTCGCAATCATCAGAAATTTACCATCGGCGGTTTCTACGCGCTCGCTCGTAAGGAAATCTTTCAGCGGAACGTTGTGTTTTTCCAGCACCTCTTTCAGCCCGGCTTCCTTTGCAATGCCCTCCGGGGTGCCAAGGCCGCAGGAATCGCCGCAGGAAATATTCTCATAGCCATTTTCCTGCAAAATCGTGATCAGGGCATCCATAACTTCCGGGTCGGTCACGACGGCGCGTTCTCGTTTTGCGGAGCGGACGAGGTTTGGTTTTAATAAGATATTCTCTTCTTTTCCGATCAGAGATTCCAGGCCGCCAATTGCTTCCAATCCCTTTTGCAGGCTTTCCTTTACGTGCGCCGGCTCATAGTCGGGACAGGCAACCACTGCCACTTTGCTTTTTTTCATATTCACCTCATGTTTTTCTATATTTCAAAAGAAGCTGCGATCCCCTTACCGGTTCTCACAGCTTCTTCGTATATTCACACAGAATATGTTTTTACTTATGCTACTTTGCTTTTTGCAAGCTCAGCCAGTGTTGCAAATCCTTCTGCATCGTTAACTGCCATGTCAGCCAGAACTTTACGGTTCAGCTCAACGCCTGCCAGTTTCAGACCATACATAAATTTGCTGTAGGACAGACCGTTCATTCTTGCTGCTGCGTTGATACGAGCGATCCACAGCTGACGGAACTGACGTTTTTTCTGTTTTCTTCCTGCGTAGGAGCTGGTCAGTGCGCGCATTACGGACTGTTTTGCTACTCTATACTGTTTGCTTCTGGCTCCTCTGTAACCTTTAGCCAGTTTTAATACTCTGTTATGTTTTTTCTTAGCGTTCATGCCGCCTTTAATTCTTGCCATTTCTTATTTTCCTCCTTGATCTGTTGGGCGTAACTCTACCTTGCAAAAATTACATGTAAGGTAAGATTTTCTTCATGTTCTTTACGTTTGTTGCATCAACAGTAGTCTGTTTTCTCAGGTTTCTTTTTCTCTTCTGAGATTTCTTGGTTAAGATATGGCTCTTGTAAGCTTTATTTCTTACTAATTTTCCTGTTCCTGTTGTTTTAAAACGCTTTGCAGCTGCTCTGCTTGTTTTTACCTTTGGCATTTTAATTTCCTCCTTGATATTGATTCAAATGTATTTTAACGTTTAGCCGTCAAAAACATGGTCATGCTTCTGCCTTCCACCTTCGGCGCTTTGTCAACCGTTGCAATATCGGACAGACTCTCTGCAAATTCATCGAGGATGTATTTGCTACTGTTCATATGTGCCATCTCACGGCCGCGGAAACGAAGTGTTACTTTTACTTTGTCTCCCTTTGTAATGAACTTGCGGGCTGCACCTACTTTGGTATTAAGATCATTGGTGTCAATGTTTGGAGAAAGGCGAACTTCCTTGATTTCAATTGTTTTCTGTTTTTTCTTTGCTTCTTTTTCCTTGCGGGCCAGTTCATATCTGTACTTTCCGTAGTCGATAATTTTGCAAACCGGCGGTTTCGCTGTCGGAGCAATTTTCACAAGATCCAGACCTGCTTCCTGTGCTTTCAGGTACGCATCTCTGGCAGACATAATTCCAAGCTGTTCTCCGTTCTGACCGATCAGACGAATTTCTCTGTCTCTGATCTGCTCATTAATCATTAATTCGCTAATTGTAGTGCACCTCCATCATTATAAAAGACTGTGTTCCCGCTTTTGCGGTGTAACGAAATCAAACTCGGCTCACCGGACCGGATTTGACTGATAACGCAAGAAAAGTGGATAGACAGACTATCCACTTAACATTGTACATAAATCTCTACACAAAGAGAACTTAAGATCAATATTGGACCGTAGTCGCGTGTTTGCGCTAGGGTGAGAGTGGATACTCTACTTTCTTTTTCTCAGACTATTGCAGTATAGCACTCTCCCATCCTGTTGTCAATACTGATTTTCGCATTTTTTCGTATTTATCTCCCGCAGCCACAGCGGAAGGAGCTGCACTCGGTTTCCTGGCAGCTGCATGCGCTGTCTCCGGCGATATGGATGTCTCCGGCTTCGCATTTACAGTTGTCGTTAAAGGTACAGTTCTGCGCCTTGCAGTCGACACCGATTTTCGTACAGCCGCAGCCGGTAGAGTTGAACATCGTGCCCTCACCGCGCTCCTTGAAGCTCTCGCAGCACGTTTCCATGGAGCTTTTGGCTTCGCTTCCGCCTACGCGGATATCTCCTTTGGAACAGAGCTCGTTCTGGTTGTAAACACAGGTCATAGCGGAACAACTTAATGCTGGCATAATAAATTACCTCCTGAAATTTAGTTTTCTGCGGTTTCGCCCGCATAGAAACCATTATTTCCAGGAGGTAATTTTTTATGCTTTATTTATTTGATAATACCAGTGTCCAAAGTTTGGAAATCCGACGCAAGCAAAGCTTGCACGAGGATTTTTAAATTTTGGACACGCCAAAACATGAGTAAGTAGCCATTTTTCGAAGAAAAATGAGCGGAGTACGAATGTTTTGAAGATTGCGGGAGTACGAAGTACGGAGCAATCTGGTATCATAGGTGTCAATTTTTTTGACACCTACCTTATTTATTTTCTTTTGTTTCAACAGTAACCGGGCGGTTAACGCGGCCTGCGATTTCTTCTTTGATATCTGCGATAAACTGCTCCAGGCTTCTCTGGCCTTCATCACCTGCAAAACGGCTTCTGACAGATACAAGACCTGCCTCTTCCTCTTTTGCTCCGGCGATCAGCATGTATGGAATCTTCTGTCCCTGTGCCTCACGGATCTTATATCCAATCTTTTCGGAACGGGTATCCATCTCTGCGCGGATGCCTGCCTCGTGAAGGGCGTCCAGAACCTTCTTGCCGTAATCTGCGTATTTGTCGGAGATTGGCAGAACCTTTACCTGTACCGGTGCAAGCCAGGTTGGGAATGCACCTGCAAAGTGCTCGATCAGGATACCGATGAAACGCTCAACAGAACCGTAAACAACACGGTGGATCATAATCGGACGATGTTTCTCGCCGTCTGCTCCTGTGTATTCCAGTTCGAATCTCTGCGGCAGCTGGAAGTCAAGCTGGATGGTACCGCACTGCCACGTTCTTCCGATGGAGTCTTCCAGATGGAAGTCGATCTTCGGGCCATAGAATGCGCCGTCGCCTTCGTTGACTACATAGTCAAGGCCAAGATCATCGAGTGCGCCACGGAGACCTTCGGTTGCTACCTCCCAGTCCTCATCGCTTCCCATGCTGTTTTCCGGACGGGTGGACAGCTCTACGTGATATTTGAATCCGAACAGTTTGTAAACCTGGTCAATCAGGTTTGCAACGCCTTTGATTTCATCTTTGATCTGCTCCGGTGTCATGAAGATATGGGCATCGTCCTGGTTGAAGCAGCGTACACGCATCAGGCCGTGCAGCTGGCCGGATTTCTCATGACGATGTACCAGACCAACCTCTGCCAGACGCAACGGCAGATCGCGGTAGGAACGAGGTTCGGACTTGTAAACGAGAACGCCGCCTGGGCAGTTCATAGGTTTGATTGCATAATCTTCCTCGTCGATGACAGTGGTATACATGTTTTCTTTGTAGTGATCCCAATGACCGGAGGTCTCCCACAGGCGACGGTTCAGGATGATCGGAGTGGAGATTTCTACGTATCCTGCTTTTCTGTGGATTTCACGCCAGTAATCCATCAGCGCATTTTTCAGATCCATTCCTTTTGGAAGGAAGAACGGGAATCCCGGGCCGTCCTCACTCATCATAAACAGGCCGAGCTCTTTTCCGAGTTTTCTGTGGTCACGCTTCTTTGCTTCCTCGATCATGTGGAGGTACTCTTCAAGCTCTGCTTTCTTTGTGAATGCAGTTCCGTAGATTCTCTGCAGCATCTTGTTTTTCTCGCTGCCTCTCCAGTATGCGCCTGCAAGGCTGGTCAGTTTGAAGGCTTTGACCGGCTTTGTGCTCATCAGATGAGGACCTGCGCACAGGTCCGTGAATTCGCCCTGGCGATAGAAGCTGATGACTGCGTCTTCCGGCAGATCTTCGATCAGTTCTACTTTATATGGCTCTTCTTTTTCTTTCATAAAGGCGATGGCTTCTGCTCTCGGCAGTTCGAAGCGCTCCAGTTTCAGATCCTCTTTTACGATTTTCTTCATCTCTGCTTCGATTTTTTCAAGGTCTTCGCTGGTGAGCGGAGTCTCTCTGTCTACATCATAGTAGAATCCGTCTGCGATGGACGGTCCGATGGCCAGTTTGGTATCCGGGTACAGTCTCTTGATGGCCTGTGCCATGATATGGGATGTTGTGTGACGGAATGCTGCTTTTCCACCTTCATCGTTGAAGGTCAGAATGGAAAGATTGCAATCTTTGTCGATCACGGTACGAAGGTCTTCTACTTCTCCGTTTACTTCACCTGCACAGGCCATTCTTGCAAGGCCTTCGCTGATGTCTGCTGCGATCTCAATGATGGATTTCGGTTCGGAGTACTCTTTGGTACTTCCATCTTTCAGTGTGATGATCATTTGCTTTACCTCTTTCTTTGTATATTTTTCGTAAGCGTGTTTCAGAATTTTTATACTTTTTACAGCAACAAAAAAGTCCCTTCTGACACGCTTATGCTGTCAAAAGGGACGATGTATTTTCATTCACCGCGGTTCCACCCATTTTGTTTTTTCAAACCACTTCATTTGACGATAACGGAATCACCGGGCCGGATTGGGGCCGCTCAGAGCTGGTCTTCGATCACGTTCCTGTTAAAACCCTTGCACCACAAAACGGGGTTTCTCTCTGTCACATTCGCTGTGATTTACTCGTCTCTTCTACGCTTTGTTTTTTGTGTTCGGTGCTTTTTGGCTCCCGATAGTTTTAGATTATATCACCCAATGCGTGGTTGTCAAGACCTGCATGGGCAGAAAATTTATTTTTCCGGCGATTTTTGTCCTGCTGTCTGCAGAGCAATTTTTTCTTTTGCTTTTTCCGGCATTTCCAGCAGGGCAAACTCGTAAAAGATGCCGTAAATATACGTGATTCCACGGATATCGCCCAGCGCTTTCGGGCGCTCGACAACCGGTCTTTCGCTCTCCTGCTGTAATTCCAGCACTTTCTGATATGCACTCCGGACGGAGCTCCAGACAAGACTTTTGCTTTTTTCTCTGCGGTTGATCCAGAGCTCTTTTGTATAGGTGCCGCTTCTGCCGTATTTCATATGGTAGGAATACGGCAGACCGGAATACGTATGGAACTCAAAATCCTGATACGCAGTAACACAGTCCCACAGGGCTTCTTCTGTCCGCTCCTTGCGGAGCCGCTGCAGGGCCTGTTCTCTTTTTCGCTGTAAGCTTTCCTGTGTTTCTTTCGTTTCTTCCATCTTGTTTGTCTTCTCCATCCTGTTTTTAATCCACCAGAAATTTATCCAGCTCCGCCGTCACGACCGGATTACGTTTTACCTGCGGATGGTCGATTCTTCCGGGACAATCGCCGTGATGTTTTCTCCCTCCGTCAGGATCGTAAGACCGGTCTGGACCTGCATCTCTTTCGTTCCGTTTAAAATTTTTCCGTTTTTGTAGGCATATTTCATACTCGATTCCCTCTTTCTGCCGAACGTATTATGGTTTATTTTATCACTCCTAAGAGAGATTCGCGATAGAAAATCTCAGATTTTTGAAATATTTTCCTCATCTGAGAGGCCAGGATATGCACAGATGGTTTCTGCATCCTTTTATTCCTCCTGCAATGCCGCCAGATATCCCAGAATTCGTTCCTTTTTTCTGTCGGGCAAATTACGAAAGCCTTCCAGAATCATTTTCTCCTCTGTGTTTGCCGCGCACATTTCGAGATCCACTGCTTTCCGTTCGATCTCATTTTCTCCTAAAAGCTCATACGGCGTAACCTTCAGCACTTCGCAGATTTTCAGTATCTTATCCGCCGACGGATTCGTCCCCTTTCTTTTCCAGTCGCTGATGGTGCTCTGTGAAATTCCGGTTTCTTCAGAGAATTCTTTCTGGGTCACCCCGTTTCGAAGAATTAATTCAAAAATTTTTTCACTGATCATTTTGTATTTCACCTTTTCACTCAGATTTTGTTTTACTATATCACAAAATTCCCTGTCCGTCACTTCCTCCAATGCTGAAAAAACGCCTCTTCCTGCCCTGTGCGGATTCCGTATTTTCTTCTTGCGATCTAACAAAAAAAGAAATGGTAATGCCTGGGAAAAGATGCGCCATGCAAAAAAACAGCCTGAGTTCCCGTTTTTACACCGAAACTCAGACTGTTTTTATGCGTTCTGTTCCGCTTCCACTTCCCGGTTGATCTCATCCTCGCTGTCGGCCATTGCCTGCAGGGTCATAGTCAGTAATTTTTCCAGCGGCCAGCCAAGCTGATCGGCACCCCTCTCAATGACCTCTCTCGAACATCCTGCTGCAAAGCCTTTGCTCTTATATTTCTTCTTTAAGGATTTCAGTTCCATGTCTTTTGTGCTCTTCGAAGGCCGCATCAGCGCAGCTGCCCAGATCAGTCCCGTCAGCTCATCTGCTGCAAACAGAACTTTTTCCATCTCATGCACCGGCTCCACATCCAGTGTGACGCCGCACTCAATGGTAATGCCGCAGCCATGGGAAACGACACCATGAATGATATCTTCCGACACGCCGCCTTCCCGCAGAAGCTCCGGTGCTTTCAGGCAGTGCTCTGCCGGATACAGCTCAAAATCAATGTCATGCAGCAGTCCGACAATACCCCAGTGCTCCTCTTCTGCCCCATATCCAAGCTCTCTTGCATACCATTTCATCACGGCCTCTACGGTAAGCGCATGCTGAATATGGAAGGGATCTTTGTTGTATTTTTTTAATAAAGTAAATGCCTCATCTCTTGTAATTTCACTCATGCTTAATTTTCTCCTTCCCTTTTCTCTTTCCAGAATCACCTGGATTGGATTTGAATTATAATTTCGTCCATTATAATCCTGTATTTAAAAAGGCGCCGTTCCCTCACCTTTCAGAGAGAGGGCACAGCGCTTTTCTTATTTTTCAAATTCTACACTTTACAGAAGTTCCGGTTTCAGCCGCACATCGAAGCTGATTTCGGTTTCTTTCAGCTGATATTTTTCCAGCAGCATCGGTCCGCAGCTTGCCGATCCGATCCCGGCCTGGCGGTAGTCGATGCAGAAAACAGTGCTTCCGCACGGCCGAAGCTCATAGTTGTGGGCTTTCGCGGTCAGCTCCTCCTGCGTGTAAATAGATGCCTGGAATGAGAAGGTTTTCTCGCCCACTGCCGTCAATACCGCACGATCACTGGCAAGACTTGCATAATCGCAGTCGTAGTGGCTGCCGTTCTCCTGCGGGCGGATATAATCCTCCTGCTGTTCTGCCGGTGTGCAGTGGAAAACGCCGTGATAGCTTGCCTGGTGCTTATCCACGTAGCTCTCCACCGGGCCGAGGCCGCAGTAGGTCAGTTTTGCAAACGATTCCGGCAGGAACAGGCGCAGGCCAAAACGCGGCAGAACCGGGAATACCGGGTCTTTCTTTGCTTCTACATGGACATCGGTCGTTCCGTCGCTGTAAATTGTCCATTTGATCACACCTGCAAGGATCCGCTGCAGAGCCGGAGACGAAATCGAATAGCTTGTCTCGATCTCCACGCAGCCGTTTTCTTCTTTTGCCGTTGTCTCATACGCCCGCGTCACGGTGCGGTCATACTGAGCACGCATCCAGGTATTCTTGATATTGCGGTCATTGTCTGTCGGCGCACGCCAGATGTTCAGCTCCATCGGGCGGTCGAGCAGATTCTGGTTGGCATAGCACATTTCCTCGAACAGGCCGGTGAATTTATTATAGGTATAGCTGAACTGTTCCGTCGATACCGTCAGATAATGATCGTCCTCTTTCCATCCAAACGAAGCCGTTCCCTCCGGGCGCTTCATCATCTCTTTTGCCTTCTGGTTCTGATTGTCTTTCGTTTTCACCGGAACTTCTTCAAATCCCAGTTCGAACTGCTCCGGCAGCACCTCAGTGGCCTGTTTCTGATACCAGGTAACCTTCAGCGCACATTTTCCCTGCTCCGGCACGGAAATGGCAAGCGGAATCGTCTTCTCACAGCCTGCCGCAAGCTCCAGCAGTGCTTCATCTGTAATCTTGCCGCTCTCCGTCACTTCGCCGTCCACAAGCACCTCATAGCCGAGCACAGCGTAATCTTTCAGATTCACAAAATTCATATAGTTTTTGATGGTCAGTGTACCCTTTTCGGCATCATATCCCGTCACGCGCACCGGACGATACACGTTTTTAAATTCCATCAGTCCCGTATGCGGTGTGCGGTCCGGATAAACAAGTCCGTCCATGCAGAAGTTGCCGTCGTGCGGATACTCGTTGTGGTCGCCGCCGTACGCGTACATCTTCTTTCCCTCGATCGTTTTTCCCATATCAATCGCGTGGTCGCACCACTCCCAGATAAAGCCGCCGCACATCTTCTCCTCGCTGTGGATCAGTTCAAAGTAGTCTTCAAGATCTCCCGGGCCGTTGCCCATCGCATGGCAGTATTCGCACATGATATACGGCTTATCCCCGTACTCCACCAGCTCTTTTTTGATCTCCTCGAGTGATGGATACATGCGGCTGTAGAGGTCGAGGTTGCTGTAATCGTATTTCTTCGGATCATCCACATACCGTGCCGACTCATAGTGCGTCAGACGCGTCGGATCAAATTCCTTCGTCCACTTTAAGGCCGCCTCGAAGGTACAGCCGTATGCGCACTCATTTCCCATCGACCAGATGACAACGCTCGGGCGGTTTTTATCGCGCTCCACGCAACGCTGTGTGCGGTCTACGGTTGCCTCGGTAAATACCGGATTGTTCGCAATTAGTTTATTCCAGTTCTTCGCATACTCTTCCCAGCTCGTGTAATCCGCATAAATTGCCTCTGTGCCGTGGCTCTCATTGTCCGCCTCATCGATGACATAAAAACCGAGACGGTCATAAAGCTGATAACAGTACGGCGCATTCGGGTAATGGCTGGTCCGGATCGCATTGATGTTGTGCTCTTTCATTACCTTCAGATCTTTTTTGATCTGTGCAAGGCTGATTGCAAATCCCGTCACCGGATCGCTGTCGTGGCGGTTTGTTCCGTGGAATTTGATCTTCACGCCGTTCAGGTACAGCACACCGTCCTTCGCGTGGATCTCACGGATGCCGACATGATCAGTGATCACCTCACCCGCCGTCTCCAGCACCAGCGTATACAGATACGGCTCCTCGGCATTCCACAGATGTGCATCTTTTACATGCATCTGAACCGTATCGCCGCCAAACGCTGCCTCTGCCACAAGATGATTTTCTGCATCAAACAGCTTTGCCGTTCCTTCCTGCGGTTCCCCGTCATTCCAGGTAATCGCAATCGAAACTTCTCCATTCTGGTACGATGCGTCCGGCGCTGCCTTTACAAAGTAATCGCGGATGCCTTTTTCTGGTCTTGCAAGCAGATAAACATCGCGGAAAATGCCGCTCATGCGGAATTTGTCCTGATCCTCGAGATAGCTTCCATCGCACCATTTCAGCACCAGTACGGCGATGATGTTGGTGCCATCTTTTAAGAAGTCTGTTACATCAAATTCACTCGTAGAATGAGACACCTGGCTGTAGCCGACGAAGCTGCCGTTCATCCACACGTAGAAACAGGAATCCACGCCCTCAAAATTCAGGAATTCCCTCGGTGCTTCCTCCTGTTTTTTCCACTCGAACGTTCTCACGTACGCACCGCACGGGTTCTCATACGGCACATACGGCGGATCCACCGGGAACGGGTAGCGGACATTCGTATACTGATGGTGGTCATGGCCATAATTCTGCCAGACGGACGGCACCGGAATCGTCTCGAATGCAGAAGTGTCGTATCCTTCTGCGAAAAACTCCTCTTTTACATCGTAAACACTGGTAAAATAGCGGAATTTCCAGTCGCCGGAAAGCAGGAAAAAGCGGTCCGACGCCTCCCGGTTCTCCACCAGATCCTCCATGCGGCGGGATGCCGGAATGTAGTAGGCACGGTTCGGCATGGTATTCACATGCAGGTGATCGAAATCTTCGAAATATTTTGGAACAATCATCTCTTTTTAAGTCCTCCTTATTCTGTCTTTTGTTTCCAATATCGGCACCGAAACACACGCGGTCCCGGTGCCGATCAGGTTTTCTGTTATTCTTTTACTTTTTCCATGCAGGAAGAACGCCTTCGTAATTCATGCCATAACCGTAGTCATAGTTATGTCCTTCGCTGTCAATATAGGTTTCCATATCCAACGCACGGTCCTCACTCTGCTCCTCAACCGCATCCATATCCTTCGGCATCTGGATCGGCAGACGGCCGGTCGGGTTGTAACCGCCGAAGACAACGTCGAGCACAGCGGCTCTCGAAACACCGAACTCTGCGACGATCGCATCGGCTTCGGCTTCAAATTCATGCATCACCATCGGGTTGTTGACGGTTGCGCAGACGATCACCGGCTTGTCACCCATCGCGCGGCGGCATTCGAGAATATTGTCGAGATCAGCCTCGTTGTAGGCAGTGTTTGTCTTTCCAAGATAGCTGCGGTTCGTGAAATTCTCGCGGAAATCACCGCCGGCAATGCTCACCTCACGCGCTTTTTTCGCCGTATACGGGCGGTACTGCAGTGTAATCGGCAGATATCCGTTGCCGCCGTTCGCAAGATCTTCGGTGGAATACGGGTTGCATGCCGGGCTTTCGATAAATACCAGCGCCACATCGGCCTCCTCCGGTGATGCCACGCGTGTACCGTACTTGGACGGCAGTCCATCCGGCAGCGGATCTTCGGTTTTTGCCGGCAGATCGATGCGGAAGAACGCTTTGGACGGTCCGATCTTTCTCTCCGGAATATAAACCTTCAAACCTTTCTTCAGCGGCAGCACACCCTTCTGTCCTTCCGGTGCACGTTTCGCACTGTTTTTCAGCAGGACGATGGATTTCTGCTGTGCCTCATAGCCATGGCGGCAGAACTCTTCGCATCCTACAATCTTTGCGGATTCTTCCGGATCAAGATACGGGTCCTCAAACAAGCCGCAGTGGAAAATGTTGATCAGAAGACGTTTGGCGGACAGCTCCATGCGCTCACGCATCGCTTTCTCGCCGTATTTCTCACAGCCGATCTTATATGCCTCGACAATCGGACCGGACTCGCTGTTTCCGCCGAACTGGTCAACGCCGTTTGTGATCGCCAGCAGACACCGTTCTGCCTCGGTCATATCCTGCACGCCGTAGCAGCGGCTTCCAAATCCCTCAATCGTCTTCTCCGGATCCTGGGTGATGCCCCAGTCGGTGCAGACAATGCCTTTAAATTCATATTTTCCGCGCAGCAGATCCTTGATCAGGTACTCGCTGTAGGAGTTTCCGACGTTCTTGCCGTTTTTCTTGTCCACGCCGTAGGATACGGTGTAGTACGGCATAACCGCGGATGCGCAGTCGGTCGGTCCGTCCAGGTGGAAGGCTGCCTCGGTAAACGGTTTTAAATGCTCCTCAAAATTTCCGGTCGGATAAACGGCAAACTGTCCGAATGCATAGTGTGCATCGCGTCCGGCCTCTCCGGTGCCGCCGCCCGGCCAGTGTTTGACCATCGTGTTGACGCTGTCTTTTCCCCAGCCGTCTGCTTCCCCTTCCGTTGTCTGCATACCGTCACAGTACGCTTTGGTAAGCTTTTTGGACATCTCCACTTCTTCGCCTAACGTATCGACAAAGCGCATCCATCTCGGCTCGGTGCAGAGGTCGATCTGCGGTCCGAGTGCCGTTGTGATGCCGAGTGCCCGGTATTCACGGGAGGCATCCTTTGCAAACTGTCCGGCTACTTCCGGGTCAAAGCATGCTGCAAAGCCGACACCCTCCGGCCATTTGCTGATCTCGCTTCCGCCGCTCTTGAACTCTGCGCCGGAATCCTTTGCTCCGTTCCGCGGATCAGAGGAGAGGTTGATCGGAATACCATACGGCAATGTCTCTGCCCGTTTCTGCAGCTCATTGCTCCATTTTGCGGAAATCTCCGGGCTTTCCACGTTCGTCAGCAGGATATGGCGGATGTGCTCGTCCTCCAGAAATTCTTTCTGCTGATCGGAAATCGCATACGGTTCTTTGCCGGATTCGAGATACGTTTTTCCGTCAAACGTTCCCTGGAATGGTCCGCCCGGCATCGGCGGTACCGCCTGGTGCGGCGAGTACAGCATAAGGCCTGCAATCTCTTCAATCGAAAGACGACCCGCAAGGTCTGCCGCTCTCTCCTCATCGGAAAGACGCCAGTCCTCGTACGGCAGCAGTTCGCCGGTTTTTGCAAGATCTTTAAAGTAATATCCATCTTTTTCCAATACCTTTACACCGGACTCCTCCGCCCAGGCAATCGTTTTTCCGCCTGCCTGTGTGATGCGGTGGATTCCGTTTTTCGTTGTTTTCTCCATAAGTTTTCTCCTTTTTCCTGCTGCATTTATTTCAGTGTAAATACCGCACTGTTTTCCGTCGTGCTGCTGTCACCGACAAATACGGTAAACGTTCCAGGCTCGCTTCCAAAGGTTCCGTCGAGACGGTAGCAGCGCAGATCTTCTTCGGTAATATAGAAGGTCACTTCCTGCTCTTTGCCCGGAGCAAGCTCTACTCTTCGGAAGCCTTTCAGCTCTCGCACCGGACGAACCACATCGGAATAATCATCACGGATGTACAGCTGTACAACATCACAGCCAGCCGTATCACCTGTATTTTTCACGGTCACATGCGCTGCAATTCTGCCGTTTTTATCCATCTCGTTCTGATCCAGTGTTACCGCGGAAATATCAAACGTGGTATAGGAAAGTCCGTAACCAAACGGATACAGCGGTGCGTTCGGAATATCGAGATATTTGGAGCGGAACCGCTCTTTCATGCCCGGCAGATTCGGTCGTCCGGTGGAATACTCGTTGTAGCTGACCGGCGCCTGGCCCACGCAGTACGGGAAGCTCATCGGCAGATGGCCGGATGGATTTTTCTTTCCGGTCAGGACATCCACAACAGCGCTTCCGCCCTCGGTTCCCGGGAACCATACCTCGAGAATGGCTTTTGCTTTTGCACTGATCTCACGCAGATCGAGCGGACGGCCATTGAACAGAACAACGACAACATTCGGGTTAACGGCCAGCACTTTTCGGAACAGCTCCATCTGGATCTCCGGCACATCGATCATGGCACGGCTTGTCGCTTCACCGCTCTGCAGATAATGCTCGCCAAGCGGCATGACCACGAGATCTGCCTCTTTTGCAGCCTTAAGTGCGCTCTGCTCCATGACAGCAAGCTCCTCCCCGCTGTATTTTTTCGGTGTCGTCTCGGTAAATCCGATCAGCTCCACATCGTTTCCGATAACCGGGCATCCTTCTGCATACGTGGTGCGTGATGCGTCGAATACTTTCTCGGCTGCTTCCTGAATCGTCACGCAGTCCTTGCTGTCGCCGGTGAAGGACCAGCTGCTCTTGATTTCATGATTGTTGGTATACGGGCCGATAAATGCGATCTTTTTCGCAGTGTCGAGCGGCAGTACACCGTCGTTTTTCAGCAGGACGAAGGATTCCTCCGCTGCTTTTTTCGCCAGTGCACGATGCTCCGGGCAGAGGTTGTATGCTTTCTCTTTCTCGGCATCCGCATCTTTATATGGATTTTCAAACAGTCCCAGTTTGTTTTTCAGCTCCAGAATCCGCAGGCAGCACTCATCAATCAGATGCTCGTCCACTTCACCTTCTTCTACGAGACGGCAGAGGTTTGCGGCGTAAACGGATGTCATCATATCAATATCCACGCCTGCCTCCAGCGCTTTTTTCGCTGCATCGGCGGCATCTTTCGAGCTTCTGTGGGCAACGGTTTCCAGAATGGCTGCAAAGTCAGAAATCAGCACGCCGTCAAATCCCATCTCGCCGCGCAGGATATCGCGCATCAGCCATTTGTTGGTGCTCGCCGGAACGCCGTTGATCGTGTTAAATGATGTCATCACCATCGCTGCGCCCGCATCAATGCCTGCTTTGTATGCCGGAAGATAGAATTCACGGAAGGTATGCTCTGAGAGCTCTACGGTGTTGTAATCTCTTCCTGCGACTGCTCCGCCGTAGCCTGCAAAGTGTTTGATGCAGGAGGCAACTTTTCCCGGTGTTTTTAAATCATCGCCCTGGAAGCCTTTTACGATCGCCTCGGAAAAGCGGCTGTTCAGGTACGGATCTTCGCCTGTGGATTCCACAACGCGGCCCCATCTCGCATCGCGCACAAGGTCAACCATCGGAGAAAAGGTAACGTGAAGTCCGGCCGCGGATGCTTCTTTTGCGGCTGCAGACGCGCACTCGCCGGAGAGCTCCGGATCAAAAGTGGCTCCCTGCGCCAGCGGCGCCGGGAAAATGGTCTTCATGCCGTGAATGACATCCATCATGAACAGCATCGGGATGTGATGCGGCTGTTTTGCCATGTAGTCATCCTGCAGTTTTTTCATCGTATCGGCACCGGCTGCACCGAGAATGGAACCGGCCATCTCCAGGTCCTCTTTTCCGATTCCCATGTCATTTGCCGGGCCGGTCAGGACGCTGTTTTCATCCCCGAGGTAAAATGCTCCGCTTAACTGAAGCATCTGATCTACTTTCTCTTTCAGCGACATATCCGCCAGCAGTTTTTCCAGATCTGTCTGTTTCATTGAAAAACCTCCCTGTTGTTATTTTCAGAATTTTCCTGTTTCTTATATCATTTGTTTCTATTTTACGGCATAACTCTGCATAAAACAATCACTTTTTTTGACCTTTTCCTCAACGATTTTAACAAAAAAAGCGGGTTCCGCCGTTTTTTGATTTTCGGCAGAACTCGCTCCCTTTTTTATAATTTAATTCCTTTTAATGCCGCGGCAAACGCATTGTTCACCGGCTCTTCTGCCTCTTTTTTCTGTTTCTTCATATAAGCTGCCACATCGCGCTTCGTCACGCCGCCGCCCTCTTTTTTGCGGCGCTCTTGGAATTTTGTCATGCGCTCTTTGTGGCCGCAGGCGCAGACAAACGTCGCATCCTCGCCCTTTCCGATCATCTCCATGCGCTTATGGCAGACCGGGCATCTCGCATTCGTCGTGCGGGAAACCGTCTCGCGGTAGCCTCACTCTCTGTCCTGGCAGACGAGCAGTTTTGCGTTCTTTCCATTCACCGCAAGCAGCCGTTTTCCGCAGTTCGGGCACTTCTTGTTCGTCAGGTTGTCGTGGCGGAACGTTCCCTCTTCCGTCTTGATCTCATCGATCAGTTCCACCGTGTAGCTACGGATCTCCTTCATAAACACATCGCGCCGCTTCTTTCCCTTTGCAATGTCGTTTAACTGCATCTCCCAGCTTGCCGTCAGCTCCGGCTTTTTCAAATCCGCCGGAACCAGCTTCAGAAGCTGGCGTGCTTTCGAGGTCAGATAGATCTCATTGCCTTTTTTCTCCAGCAGAAAGCTGCGGAACAGCTTCTCGATGATATCCGCACGGGTCGCAACCGTTCCAAGGCCGCCCGCCTCACCGATCGTTTTTACCAGGCTGCTGTCGCGGTTTTCCATGTAGCGGACCGGATTTTCCATCGCGGAGAGCAGCGTGCCTTCCGTGAAGCGTGCCGGAGGTTTTGTCTTTCCTTCGCGGAGACTGATCTTCGGCTGCCCGATCTTCATGCCTGCCTCCAGAAGCGGCAGATTCTGCTCCCGCACCTCTTCTTTCGCCTCATCCTCTTCGTCGTACCGGTTATCCTCGTACGCCTCCTGCCAGCCTTTCTCGACCATGCGCTTTCCGCGCGCAGTAAAGCATTCCTTTTCGATGGAAGCCTGGATCACCGTCTCTTCATATACACACGGCGGCAGCAGTACCGCAAGAAAACGGCGCACAACAAGATCATAAATGCGGCGCTCCTCGTTCGAGAGTGCGGATAACTGCACGTACTGCTCCGTCGGGATAATGGCATGGTGATCGGAAACCTTCGCATCATTGACAAAGGAGAGCTTTCCGTTCAGCGGACTGCGCTTCGCCTGCTGGGCCAGTGCTTTGTACGGGCCGATGCTGACCGCATCCAGCCGCTCTTTTAACGTCGGCACGATATCTTTCGTCAGATACCGTGAATCTGTCCGCGGATACGTAAGGACTTTATGGGTCTCATAGAGGCTCTGCATCAGATTCAGCGTCTGTTTTGCCGAATAGCCGAACCGTGCGCTCGCATCGCGCTGCAGCTCCGTCAGATCGTAGAGCAATGGCGCTTCTTTCTGCTTTTTCTTCTTTTCTACGTTCTGTAAGACAAGCGGATACCGTTTTGCCTTCTCTGCGATCTGCTTTGCCTTTTCCGGATCAGAGATTCTTGTACCGCCCGATTTTTCATCTTTCCAGGTGTAGACCACACCGCCCGCCGCGGCCGTCACCGTGTAATACGGTTTCGGGACAAATTCACGGATTTCCTGCTCGCGCTGTGCGATCATGGCAAGTGTCGGCGTCTGCACACGGCCGCAGGAAAGCTGTGCATTGTATTTACAGGTCAGCGCCCGCGTCGCATTGATGCCGACGAGCCAGTCCGCCTCGGCACGGGAAACGGCAGCGCGGTAGAGATTGTCGTACTCTTTCGCATCCTTCAGATTGGCAAAACCCTCACGGATCGCCTTGTCCGTCACAGAGGAAATCCAGAGACGCTTACACGGCTTCTGGTTATGTGCCTTGTCGAGAATCCACCGCGCCACCAGCTCACCCTCGCGTCCGGCATCGGTTGCAATGACAATCTCATTCACGTCCTTCCGCGCAAGCTGTGTCGCCACCGCATGGTACTGTTTTCCCGTCTGCGGAATGACCTTGATCTGCAGTTTTTCCGGCATCATCGGCAGAACTGCCATATTCCATTCCTTATACTTTTTGTCATAGTCTTCCGGATCTTTTAACGTCACCAGATGGCCGAGCGCCCAGGTAACGATATACTTGTTTCCCGCCAGCGCTCCGTTTTCTTTTTTGCTGCACCCCAGTACGCGCGCAATGTCGCGTGCCACGGATGGTTTTTCTGCAATTACCAGAGTTTTCATAAAATGTCTGCTCCTTTTATAGCTCTTTATACTGTTTTACAATTTCCTCCCGGTCTTTTCCGAGAATGAAGTAATAATCAATCTGTCCGTCCCCTGCGGTGTGAAGATACGTTCCAAACGTCCGTACATTGCACAGCAGTGCCGTCCGGGACGCGGCGGCCGCAATGCCGTAGCCGCGGTTCGAAACAAGCAGCGGCATCCGCGCCTGCTTTCCGCCAAAAGAGACGTAGCGCGCCTTCGCGGTCAGATCCAGCCACTCGGTCGAAAGAATGCCTTTTGCTTTCAGCTTTTCGGAACCGCTCCAGTCGAAGAACATCCATGTCATGCCGCCGTCGATCATGCGCGGCTCGTCACGCTTCTCGGAAAGGATTGGTTTGTTGTCCGGCGTCAGGAACTGCACCGCGCCGTCCTTTTTTTCTACCATGACGCGCAGCTTTTCCGTCTCGACCAGCACCGCCGTCTTCGATTCTTTCGCACTCCACGGAAACGCGGTATCTGCCTTCGGCTTCCAGTACGTGTCCTGCACTTTTGCGGTCACACCCTTTACGAAACTGATGCGGATCACCTCCGGCGTGATCGGGGTGATGCGTAAGATGCCGTACATGCTGGCAATCTCAACCGCCGATTTTCCTTTCTTCGCCCATTTCACCGCACACTTGATCTTCGAATGGCCCTTGATGCGCAGCAGCTCGTTTTCCGGGATTGCACCGAAAGCGTAAGGTGAGGTATTCAGGCGCTCCGTCTTCTCGGCTTCTCCTGGTACCATACCTGCTCCGCCCGGTCTTTTTGCACTCTGCACTCCGGCCGTGCCCGTTCCATATTGCATTTCTGTCTGTGTTCCTGCACTCCGTCTGCTTCCCGGCGCTTTGCCGCCTGCCTTTCCATGATAAGCCGCACCAGCAAAAATAGATGACACCCCTTCCGGTGCACGCTGCTGCATTGTCTTTGCGGCAATTTCTTCTCCCGTTTCTGCCGCACCCCTCCGCGTTGCCGTACTGCCTTTTGCCATCACCGCTGTTCCGGTCGTGCTTGTATTTCCAGGCGCCATTCCCGGCCTCTGCTCCGGCTTGATCACAATCCGTTTCGGTCCATGGCTGTTCCGCTCGTCCATCTCCTGAATGCCGATCGCGCGGTTCTCCTCACGCGCCTCCTTCTGCGTCAGCGAAACCTTCTCATACTCTTTCGCCTTCGTCAGCGTCTCCATGGCAAATTCCTGATTGTGTCGGCCCTTCGGCGCTTCCTTTGCAAGAATTCCCGTCAGTTCTCCGGTATACAGTACGGCCAGCTCATGCAATGCACGCGTCGCCGCCACGTAAAGCAGCTTTACCTGTCCGTCATTTTCAGGATATTTTTCTTCCGTCGGATCAAGAAGCAGCACCGCATCGAACTCAAGACCTTTCGTATATGCCACCGGGAGCACCATCACGCCCTCGCCGAACTCTGCCGTCTCGAGATCCTCCTCCACAACCGGCACGTATTGTTTCAGCTTCCGCGCCGTATCCGCCGCTTCTGCCTCATCCCGGCATACAACGGCAATCGTCTCATATCCCTGCGCCTGCCATGTCTTGATTGTCTGAACACCCGCGGCGAGCAGCGCCGCTTCATCGTCAAATGCTTCTTTCCGCACCGCCGTTCCGTGCCGCAGCACCGGCTCCACCGGATAGATCGCAAAGTCCCCATGCCGCAGAATCTCGTTTGCAAAATCGGAGATCTCCACCGTATTCCGGTAACTCTTCCGCAGAACGCCGAACGCATCGTACGTGCCGGTCAGAATCAGCTTTTTCAGCTCCTCCCAGTCGTTCAGGCCGTAGGAAAAATGGATATTCTGCGACGTATCTCCCATAATGGTATACGTACAGTCACGCAGACAGTAATGAAGCACCTGGTACGCCATCATCCCGAAATCCTGCGCCTCGTCGATGACCACATGGCTCGCCTCGCGCACGGGATCGTTTTCCTTGATCCGCTTATAGAGGTATGCCAGCGCCGCCAGATCATAGACATCAAAGGAGTTTTCCGGCACTTCCACCGCTTTTCCTTTCTCCGCCTGCTGCTCCAGAAACTGTAAATAGAGATCAAAAATGGATCCCCGCCATTTTCCATCTCCAAAATATTTCTCGTATTTCCGCTTCAGCGCCTTTTTTTCGCGCGCCGGAAACGTCACTTCTTTTCCCGAAACCTCATTCTCAAATTTTGCCAGCAGGATCTCGTTCAGCATGCACATCTTTCCTTCCATGGAAAGTGTGGACTGCTCCCTGCAATAGTTATCAATATACTCGGCGTCCAGAAGCAATGTTCCCGTTTTTTCCAGCCGCACCGGCTCCCGCGGAATCTGCTCTGCCTCGTACGTACGGCAGAAATTTTCCAGATCGAAAAACCAGCCGCTTCCGCCCTTTATGCTGTTTTTCTCATCCGCGCGGTCGATGGTGTGTACCATGTACTTTTCTTCGTCCCACTCCTCATACAGAAGCCGGATGAAAAGCTGCTCCATCGTCATCTGACGGATGCCGTACACATCGAGTTCCGGCAGAACGCTGGTAATGTAGTTCAGCAGAATGCGGTTGCTTCCAATGATATAGAAATCCTCCGGCCGGAAGTCCTCCTCGTAATTATAGAGGATGTACGAAATCCTGTGCATCGCCACCGTCGTCTTTCCGGAGCCAGCCACGCCCTGTACGATCAGATTCGTCTTCGGGGATCTGCGGATAATGAGGTTCTGCTCCTGCTGGATCGTCGCAATGATCTCACCGAGCACCGCTTTTTTGTTCTTCGCCAGATACTTTGTCAGCAGCTCATCGTTCGCTACCACATCGGAATCAAAAAAGTCTTTCAGATGGTCATTTTCAATCTCATACGTCCGCTTTCTTTTCAGATCAATCGAAAAAGTACCCTCTGAACTCACCGTATAGCTGCACGGCCCGGTGCTGTTCTCATAATAGACGGAGGAAATCGGCGCCCGCCAGTCCAGCACAACCGGTTCCGCCTTCTCATCGGAAATGCCGACGCGCCCGATGTAATAGGACTCTAAAAACGAAAGCCGCGGATCCTGAAAATCAATCCGCCCGAAATACGGCTTCTTTCTCGCTTTTTCCAGCCGCGCCATGCCGTGCTGGTACGCATTCAGCTTCGCCGTCGCGTTGTTCCAGAGCGCCAGGCCTTCCGCCTCTTTTGCGTCGTACGTCTCCATCAGATCCGCCAGATCCTCATTCGCCAGCCGGATATCCGCCTTCGCCTGTTCCAGATTCTGCTCGGCAATCCCGATCACCTTCGCAAGCTGTGCTTCCTCCTCTTCCCTCGTAAGTCCGGGAATCTCTGATTTTCTGATGCTTCTTTCCAGTTTCTCTTCTTCCACTTTGTACCTCCTTTTTTACGAAAAACTTCTTCTACATCAGCCCGTTCTTTTGATTCTCTTATTTCCATCCCAATAGACTTTATTTTACCATGCACACGTCTCCCCGGCAAGATACTTCACCCGCTTTTTCGTGCATCAAAAAAGACACCATGCATCTTACACACAGTGCCTTTCCGACTTTTTTTCTTACTGAAGGTAATCCTTAAATTTCTTTTTAAATGCTTCGATATCGTTCGTATGGGCTTCCACAACCGCATCCGGGTTTCCGGCGATCATCAGGACACTCATCAGGGATTTCGCATCAAAGACGCATCGTCCTATTTTTACGTCAACGTCGTAATCCAGGCGTTTCACCATATTTACAAATTCTTCTACACTCTCTACTTCATCAAACTTTAACGGTAACGAAATCATATTTTCTGCATCCTTTCTGCTTTTTGGTCTTTTTTTCATGATTTTGAATTCTTTCTTTTATTTCCTTCAAAATCGGTCAAAAGCTTACACGATATTCCTTTTTTGCTGTTTTTTCTGAAAGTAGTAATGAAATCGCCTTCATTTTCGACTGACACTAAAATAGCATACATCTGTCTCACTGCAAATATCCGTTTTAGACAAAATTCGACGTAGTTTTACAGCAATTTGCTCATATGTTCCGTCTGATTCGTTAAGTTGTTTCTTTTCCGGCACTTTTTTCGTCTGATCTGACGGGCCGGAAGGCCTTACTTGAGAATCACTCTCATGAAAAGTTATTCGCTGAAAATAATATTTCGGATCTTCCGGGACAGGGTGTACGTTCCGGCATCTTTTTTCTGGGTCATCATCAGAAATGTCATATTCTGCTCCGGCACGACTTCCATGTAGCATCCAAGCCAGCCGTCCCAGCCGAACTCGCCCTTGCTTCCCAGCGTTACCGCACGCGTCGGATCTACCAGAACACGCATCAGATTTCCGTAGGAAAATCCTTCCAGGCCGATCCAGTTATCAAAGCCTGCCTGCTGTACTGCGCTTAATGTGTGGCCTCCCAGAAATTTTACCGTCGCCGGACGGAGAATCTGTACACCGTTGTAGGTGCCGCCGTTCAGCAGCATCTGCGTAAATTTCGCATAATCGTCGATGGTAGATGCAAGGCCTGCTCCGCCTGCCTCATATGCCGGGCGGTACGCCATATCGTTCTGAATGCCAAGGTTATTGTCCAGATAACGGACGGACGGCTGTCCCTCCCTGCAGTCATACACCTTCGCCAGACGATCCTGCTTTTCTGCCGGAACCCAGAAATCGGTATCGTTCATGCCGAGCGGCTCGAAAATTTCTTTTTTCAGAAAATCCCCAAAGCGCATGCCGCTTGCCACCTCAATCACCGCACCTACGACATCCGCCGACGTTCCATAACTCCAGGACTGGCCCGGCTGATACAGAAGCGGGACTTTTCCAAGACGGTTTGCAAATTCTACTGTACTGATCGTTCCGCCGTTTTCTTCCTTAAGTCCGTGGATCACCTCCTGAAAAAGTGCATCGGTCTGCCGTCCCGTCTCATCCGTTCCGCCGTACGTCAGCCCGGATGTCATATTCATAATATCCTCCAGAAGGATCTCCCTCTCCGCTTTTTCTATCTTCCCATCCGCTGTACATACAACCGGGTTCCGGAAGCCCGGCAGATACTTGCTGACCGGATCCGCCAGATCGACGATTCCGCGCTCTACCAGAATCATCATGGCCGTCGCGGTAATCGGCTTGCTCATGGAGTAGAGACGGAAAATATTATCGCGGGAAACCGGCTTTTTCGCTTCGATATCCGCATATCCGCTCTCCAGATAAACCTGCTCTTCTCCGTCTTTGATCACCATCAGAAGACAGCCCGGTGTCTCTCCTTTTGCAACGGATGCATCCATCACCTGCTGCAGTCTTTTCTTTATCACCTGTTCCATGGTATGCTCTAACCTCCATCTAAATTTCATTGTTTTTTCCTATTTTACCTCTCTTTTTGCCCCCTGTCATCTTTTATCTTGCTTTTCTTCTTCTATCCTCATTGTCTTTTTTTCTGAAATCTTACAACTTTTCTGAAATTAAGAAAAACCATCAAAAACCATCATTGCCCTATTCCGAAAAATATGCTATTCTATATGTATATATATTTATGAATCTTCAGCTATTTAGAAAAACGAGGTGAACATCTTGCTGAAAACGAACGAATCCGCAGAAAATTATTTGGAAACTATTTTAGTCTTAAGTCAGAAAAAACCCGTTGTACGCGGTGTTGATATTGCAGAAGAACTTGGCTTTAAAAAATCAAGTGTCAGCGTTGCCATGAAAAACTTAAGAGAAAAAGAGCAGATCCGCGTAACGCCGGAAGGCTACATCTACCTGACCGACAGCGGACGCGCGATCGCAGAGATGATCTATGAGCGCCACCAGCTCCTCTCCCGCGGCCTGATGAGCCTTGGTGTTGATGAGCAGACCGCCACGGAAGATGCCTGCCGCATCGAGCATGTCATCAGTCAGGAAAGCTTTGAAGCGATCAAACGTCATCTGCACATGACTGCCGAAAAATAAGCATGACAAAAAAAACGCTGCCGGAGTTCTCTTCTCTCCGACAGCGTTTCACTTTCCGCCCGAAAGTCTCCCATTTCTTTGCCGGAGCCTTTCGGGTTTTCTTTTTACAGCATAAAAGTATACGTTCCGCTTCCCAGTTCCACGGTATCCGCCGGATCCTCCGTGTTTTTAAACAGGGTTGCCGTTGTATTGACCGGAATCGTAACCTGATACTCTATTTTGTCACCTTTCCGCTTCCATCCGGCAGAAATCACGCCGTACGGGCTGTCTACGGAACCTTTCATAAACTCGAGCGGGCCCGGCTGCGGTTTCAGCAGAATATGCTGATAACCCGGTTTTGTCTCGTCTCTCTGGATACCAAGTCCCGTGTGATACAGCCAGGAAAGAACGCTTCCGAGAGAATAATGATTGAACGAGTTCATCGCATTCTGTCCGCCGAAGCCTTTTTCCTTCGTGTAGGAATCCCAGTGCTCCCAGATCGTCGTCGCTCCCTGGGTCACCGGATACAGCCACGACGGGAATGCCGTCTGCAGCATCATCTTCCAGGCATCCTCCACAGCGCCCTGCTCGGTCAGCATCTGGTTCAGAATACCCGTTCCAAAGAATCCCGTTCCGACCGTATGGCCGATCGCTCTCGTCTTTCGGATCAGATGCTCTCCTATTCTCTTTCTGTCTTCTGCCACACCATAAGACAGTGCAATTGCATACGAGCACTGCGTATCACACAGCGTTCCGTCCGCATTGCAGGTCTTTCCGGAATCCGGAAGTACAAATGTCTCATTCCAGAATTTCTTCACCTTCGCAGCAAGCGCCTTATACTGATGCTGCTCCTCTGTTCTTCCGAGCGCACCGGCAATCCGGCTCATCAGATCGGCTTCTTTATAATAGAATGCATTCCATAAAAGCAGCAGATCCGTCTCTTCCGGTGCCAGCCAGTCGCCAAGCGGTCCGATCGCCGGATTTACCTTCGTTCCCGGCAGACCCTTATCCTTCATATAGTCCATATATTTCTGCATGCCAGGATAAAATTTCTCCAGTGTGCGGATATCCCCATACTGCTCATACAGTTCCCACGCCATAAAAATACTCGCACACTCATACGTAATGCCGCCGAATCCGCCGCCCACCGGTGCAATCTCCGGGTACTGGCCTTCCGGTGTCTGCAGATCACGCATCGCCTGCAGGTTCCGCTCATAGAATTTCTTCAGGCTGCTGTTGTTGAGCGCCGTATGGCAGAAAATATGCGTATCGCCCGCCCAGCCCATGCGCTCATTTCTCTGCGGGCAGTCGGTCGGAATGTTGATAAAGTTGCATTTCTGTGACCAGGAAACATTCTCGGCAAACCGATTCAGCAGTTTATGGCTACTCGTAAGGCTTCCATGGAATTCCGTCACAGAAGAATACTGAAGACTCTCTACTTCTTCCAGCTCCGGCGCATGCTCCACACCGCTGATCTCAATATAGCGGTAGCCGTGGAAGGTAAACTTCGGCTGGAACACCTCTTCCCCGCCGCGGCAGATATAAACATCCGTACTCGTCGCATCCCGGTAATTTTCCAGCATCATCGTGCCTTCTTTTCCGGCATACTCCGGCAGATCCGGATAAAGCACCTCCGCATAGCGGATGATGATCTTTGTGCCCGCCTTCTCATGCAGTGTAATCCGCGGTACACCGGCCATCTCCTGTTCCAGATCGTAGAGATACACACCCGGGAACAGCTCTTTTCTCGTCTTTGCCGTTCTCCGGTCTACAATCCGCACCGGCGCATCGTACTCACCGATATATTCCGGCTTCTGCTCATGAACCGCTGGCCAGGACCGTCCAAAGCCCGGCATCGTGCAGAACTCTTCGATCATGACGGTATCCACAACAACTGGCTTTTCCCAGGTGCTGTCATCAAACTCCGGCAGAGAATAAGTTCCGTAAACCTCTGCCCGGCGCGCATCGTACTGCTCTCCGGCAAAGTAGCTGGAAAACAGGTAAGGACCTTCTCCGAAATACTTCCAATCCTCGGTATTTGTTCCAAAGACCTCGCGGCTGCCGTCCTCGTACTTCATGACAACCTTGGCAAGCAGACTCTCCTTGTCTCCAAAGTAATTGAAGTTCTTCACCACAAAGGTCTGTGCCTCGCTCCACCAGCCCGATGCCAGCGTCACGCCGATTCCGTTTCGGCCCGGTTTCATCAGCCCTGTGATATCGTATGTCTGATAGTTCATTCTGTGGTCATACTGTGTCAGACCCGGACGCAGCAGATCTTCCGTGATCTCCTGTCCGTTGATCCGGCAGTCGTAGATACCGCGCGCAGTAATATAAAGGCGTGCCGATGCCAGTTTTTTCTCTTTCTGGCAGGAAATACACGACCGCAGCATTGGAATTGAATGATGGGACGGATCTGCCGTAATCTGGCTGTCTTCTACTTTAAAGTATCCGTTTTCCACCGGAATCTGATCCGCAAAGATACTTTTTTCCCCATCCAGCCGTCCTTCCGGCGTCTCACGAACAATTTCCGCGGATGGTTTTCTTACGTTTCTTACGGTCAGATTCTTAAAATATCCTGTCGTCCCTTTTCCTGCATAAAATCCGATCTCATTCAGTCTCGGATACGGCAGCACATCGTTATTTCCTCTCGGATTCAGCTGGCGGCCTGATACTTTCGTTCCAAAAAATCCATGCTCTTCAATGGCATCCACGAGGATGCCGTCGACATAGGCGTATGCCACATTGCCGTCAACCTCTACGGTCAGCTTATGAAAGGCATTGGCATTCTCTGGTGTCAGGATTTCCTGTGTTTTCTCTTTCCAGTTGACCAGTTTCGTAACGGCAAACGGTTTTTCCGCTGTATCCTCCGGCGCATAGCCCACGCGGTAAATTTCGAGGCGTGCATCTCCCTCCTCAAGGCACACAGCATAACGGATATAGTTCTCCCCTTCCATGCCAAGCTCATTTTTCGTATGATCGTTCAGACGGAAGTCATTGGCTCCAAAGACGATACCCGCTTCTCCCTTCCCGCCTTCCATCCGAAATTCACTCTCGATCGTAAAGACACCGCGGTTTTCCGCGCATACCGTCGCATGCGGTGCGCCGATCCACTCAGCTCCCTCCCATGCTGCATACAAAGAATCCATAAGGCCTGTCTCGAAGGAACTTTCTGCTTCTGCTTTTCCGCCGTGGTTATCCCACACCTCTGCTTTTACCTCATATTTGGTACAGGGCTGCAGTGCTTCTCCTTCATAACCAATCCCTGTTGATACGCCGGTTTCCATTTTTCCGCTGTCCCACACAGTATCTTCTCCGGTGCGCACAACGATCCGGCATGCGCTCTGCATCAGATTCTGTTCTCCTTCTTCTGCCGTCAGCAGCCAGGAAAATGCCGGTTTTTTCTCATCCAGCCCGATCGGTGCCATCTGATCTTCAATCAGAATTCTCTCTATCTTCATTTGGTAACCTCCCATTGCAAGTTTTGCCTTCTTTGCTGATTGTATTATACCGTCCAGCAGCTATTTCTGTTAAGATCAGTTTTTGCCCAAAAAAGCGTCTTTATTTGCATCTTTTCCGGTGTTATAATAAAGAAAATTACGAAAGAGAGGTACCATCAAATGAAAGTATTATTAATCAACGGAAGTCCTCACGCAAAAGGCAGCACTTATACTGCCCTGCACGAAATGGAAAAAGTCTTTACAGAAAACGGTATTGAGGCGGAAATCGTACATATCGGAAATAAAGATATCCGCGGCTGTGTTGCCTGCGGTGCCTGTTCCAAGCTCGGAAAATGTGCTTTTTCCGATATGGTAAATGAGGTTGCTCCGAAATTTGAAGAGGCTGACGGCCTTGTTGTCGGAAGTCCGGTTTATTATGCATCTGCAAATGCAACACTTATTGCTTTTCTTGACCGTCTGTTCTACAGCACACACTTTGACAAAACCATGAAAGTCGGCGCTTCGGTTGTCTCTGCACGCCGCGGCGGTCTTTCCGCTACCTTTGATGAGCTGAACAAATACTTCACCATCTCCGGCATGCCGGTTGCTTCCGGCCAGTATTGGAACAGTATCCATGGAAATAATGCGGACGAGGCGCAGCAAGATCTCGAAGGCCTGCAGATCATGCGTACCCTTGCACGGAATATGAGTTTTCTGATGAAGAGCATCCAGCTCGGAAAAGAATCCTTTGGTCTTCCGGAAAAGGAACCGCGCATCGGCACAAACTTTATCCGTTAATTTATCTGTTAAGCAAGATGCCGTCTTTCAGACTTTTTTCTATGTCTGGAATACGGCATCTTTTATAGCTGGAAGAAATTTTATACACGAAAAAAGCCTGCTTCCGCAGACTTTTTAAAGCGACCCGGATCGGGATCGAACCGACGACCTCCGCCGTGACAGGGCGGCGCTCTAACCAGCTGAGCCACCGGGCCAGACATATACAGAATATAAAATATGGAACTAAAGTGGACCTTCAGGGACTCGAACCCGGGACCGACCGGTTATGAGCCGGTTGCTCTAACCAACTGAGCTAAAGGTCCAAAGAGCCGATGATCGGACTCGAACCGATAACCTGCTGATTACAAATCAGCTGCTCTGCCAATTGAGCCACATCGGCATACATAACAAATATTTTATATTCAGTGACTCCGACGGGAATCGAACCCGTGTTACCGCCGTGAAAGGGCGATGTCTTAACCGCTTGACCACGGAGCCATATTTACTTTTTGAAAGAACTGACCTGTAAGAGTTTCTTACAGGTCGCATTCACTCCCCGAGTTGGGCTCGAACCAACAACCCTTCGGTTAACAGCCGAATGCTCTACCATTGAGCTATCGAGGATTATTCAATTGAAGATA
>NZ_QTUL01000002.1:506322-506559 GCF_003435675.1 Blautia sp. AM23-13AC
ATATTTACTTTTTGAAAGAACTGACCTGTAAGAGTTTCTTACAGGTCGCATTCACTCCCCGAGTTGGGCTCGAACCAACAACCCTTCGGTTAACAGCCGAATGCTCTACCATTGAGCTATCGAGGATTATTCAATTGAAGATATCTGATATACCTTCAAAACCGCATACACTTAACATCTATATATCATACCATACTTTCTTTCCGAACACAACCATTTTCTGCAAAACTTTTGTTT
>NZ_QTUL01000020.1:0-34223 GCF_003435675.1 Blautia sp. AM23-13AC
TCTGCCGCCTAAAGCGGCCGGAAGCACGTGACTTTAGTCATGTGAGGTTCACTAGCGGTAGAGAATTTCTATAAGGGATGTTGTTGCTTTTTCTTTGATTTAAATCGAATGCATAAGAAAAATGTAAGAAAATTTTCACCAAACGTCATAGATTTTCAGAAGAATATATGGTAGTATAGGGCTAACAAAAAAAGTATGTGAAAAAAATAACAAAGTGGAAAGGAGATGCAGGTGTATGAATAAAAAATTAACAGGTATTTTTGCAATGTGTGCTCTGTTGCTGACTGGATGTCAGGGAGCGAAAGAGAGCAGCAAGGAAATTACGCCGCCGGATACCGGATGGGGGAAAACGGTGGATGAAGTGCTTGCCGACTGGAATCTGGATCGGGACCAGGTGGAAATTTTCTCCGAAACTAACAGTGCAGCCGCGATCGCAGTAGATACAGAAGCCACTGTTTTCGGCGAGCAAACTTCCAGAGTCATGTTTCAGTTTATCAACCTCGATCAGACCGGAGCGACGGGAAAACCAGTATTGTGCGAAGTAGACATCACCTACCCTGATGATGCCGATATGGATACCGTGAAAAAAGAGATGGAAAAATCCTACGGAAGTTCCAAAGACTCCATTACCCGCTATGAGCTGTACCAGTCGCTGGGCGACGATCAGCTCCCGGAATATACTTACAAAAAAGCAGATCAGCTTGCCGTCTGGTCCGGCGAGAGCCTGAAAGATGCGATTCCTTCCGATAAGAGCACCGAATACGAAACCGCCTGGGAAGCATACCAGCCTGGCCTTACTGCCGACAACTGGGAGAACTACACCGAACAAGCAAGCATGGCAACCGCCGTATGCGCATCCGGCGCAGAAGCATTTCCAATGTTTGAAAAAAACGGTGTCAGCCTCGAAGCTTATCCGGGACTGGTATATGAGCAGGTGAAAAGTAATATGAAATAAGAAAGCCATAAACTCCCGGCAGTGCCGGGAGTTTTTCCGTGCATAGGGAGAAGGAAAAGAGTGTGTCCCGGAAAAATTCATGATATACTGAAAAGAGAAAATTCAACTTTTGGAAGGTTCCCGGAATGTCTGTTTTGGAAGAGAGGTGATTTCCTTGAAACGTATGAAAAAGAGAAAAATCACTGTGTTAGCTGGAGTGATCCTTTGCGTGATTGCAGGATGTCTGGTAAAAAGAATGACGGCGGTGTATACACAGAAAGAAAATCCCATTGGTCCTGAGCGGGGTACGACAGATGTTTTCCTGACGGCAGCAGATTTCATCTCAGAAAAATCGGATCAGGAACTGCTGCAGGAAATCGAAACCTTTGATACGGACAAAGCCGAGATGATTTATCTTTATATCCCGGAAGACACCGGAGCCGGAATGTCCTTTGCGATCACGCGCGAGGATCATCCGGAGGAGATGGACGAAATTCTCTCGACCATTTACGGAGAAAAAATTTCCTGCCAGAAGCCAAAACAGGTATTCAACATGACAGAGAGGATTTTGTATGATTATAACTGGTATGTTCTGATCTACGATCATGAGATGAATCAGATGGCGCTTGTATTTCTGTATTCCGATGATGTGATTGTATACAATGGTCATGTACTTCAGACAACAGAAACGTATGATGAAAGCATTCGCCCGTGTATTTTAAAACTGAAAGAGGAGAATCAGGAAAAACTGAAAAGCGGAGAGGCAACACAAAGAAGGGTTGCGATTCCATAGAAAAATAGAGAAAAGCGTGCCTGGAGAACAGACACGCTTTTTAACGTCATGCAGAATGAAAAAGTCTGATGAATATTTGGAAGTACGATTTTAATTTGCACAATTCCGCTCACACAGGAACGCCAGCCCTTTCAGCAGAAGGTTCGGGTCATAGATATGAGGATGTAAAACGAGCGGTTCGACGAAGCGTGCCGCGCCGCCGGTGAGGATGAGGGTGGCGGGGGAGCCGAGTTCGGCTTCGATGCGCTGGACCATTCCGTCGAGCATCGCGGCCATGCCGACGATGGTGCCGGAGAGAATGCATTCTTCGGTGTTTCTGCCAATGATGCGTTTCGGGATCTGGAGGTCGAGCCGCGGGAGCTGGGCGGTCCGCTCGGAGAGGGCGCCAAGTCCCATATCGAGTCCCGGTGCGATGGCGCCGCCGCAGAAGACGCTGTTTTCCCGGATGACATTGAAGGTCGTCGCTGTTCCAAGATCCACGGTGATGACCGGCAGCGGATAATGTGCGGCGGCCCAGGCTGCATCAACGAGGCGGTCGCGGCCTACTTTTTCCGGTTCCGGGATGGAAAATGTCATGCCGAGATCACTTTCGGATGTGACGAGCAGCGGTTCTGTGCCGAACAGATTACGGACACATTCCTGCAGAAGCGTCAGAACCGACGGAACAACGCTGGAAATGATGACGCCCCGAAAGTCGGACGGGGAAAGATTCTTGTCTTCAAAAAGCTGCTCGATCGCAGATTCATACTGGCTGGCAGACCAGGTGTGGTTGATGTCAATCCGGGCTGTGAATTCGAGGGAATACGCTTGCTGCGGTGCGATCCGGACGCCGCCGAGCGTAACGGTTGTGTTCCCGATATCAATGGCTAAAATCATAAAAATACCTCGCGATTATTTTAAAAGTAGAGCTCTTTTGTACTTTTATTATAAAGCCTTTTTGCATCAATGGCAAACAGGATTGGTTGTAATCTGTTTTTCTGTCTGCTATACTTAAAACTATCATAGGAAAAAAGTTGCTTCGAGGCAGCAGAACGGAGTTACAATGGAAAATCTTGACGGAAAATGTGTTGTACTTGGTGTGACAGGCGGGATTGCCGCCTATAAAATGGCAAATGTGGCGAGCGGTCTTCGGAAAGCCGGAGCAGACGTGCATGTCATCATGACCGAAAACGCGACGCAGTTCATCACCCCGCTGACGTTCGAGACGCTGACCAACAACCGCTGCGTGGTCGATACGTTTGCGCGTGATTTTAAATATGAGGTGACGCATATTTCGCTGGCAAAAGCGGCGGATCTGATTATGATTGCCCCGGCTACCGCCAATGTGATTGCAAAAATGGCACACGGCATTGCAGATGATATGCTGACAACGGTGGTGCTCGCAGCGAAGTGCAAAAAGCTGGTCGCTCCGGCGATGAATACGGCGATGCTGGAAAATCCGATTACGCAGGATAATCTGGCGACGCTGAAAAAATACGGTTTCGGCATCATCGAGCCGACCGTGGGAATGCTGGCGTGCAAGGACGTCGGAAAAGGAAAACTGCCGGACCCGGAGGTGCTGCTCGATTATATCGCGATGGAGCTTGCCCGCGAAAAGACGCTCGCTGGTGTGCGTGTCACCGTGACTGCAGGCCCGACGCAGGAATCCCTCGATCCGGTGCGGTATCTGACGAACCATAGCAGCGGCCGCATGGGATACGCGATTGCGCGGGAGGCGATGCTCCGCGGCGCGCAGGTAACGCTGATTTCCGGCCCGGTTTCATTAGCCCCGGTTCCAGGCGTTGCGATGCGACCGGTGACGACGGCGAAGGACATGCTGGAGGCGGTGCGGGAGACATTGCCGGAGACGGATATTCTGATTAAGGCGGCCGCGGTTGCTGATTACCGGCCTGTGACGGTGGCGGATCAGAAAATCAAAAAGAAGGACGGTGACATGAGCATTCCGCTGGAGCGCACCGACGATATTCTGGGATGGGTGGAAAAGAACCGTCATCCGGGGTTGTTTGTGTGCGGCTTCTCGATGGAAACCGAGAACATGGTGGAAAACTCGCGTGCAAAGCTGGAGAAGAAGCATCTGGACATGATCGCGGCAAACAATTTGAAGACAGAGGGTGCCGGCTTCGGTGTGGCGACGAATGTGGTGACGCTGATCACGAAGGACGGCATCAAGGAGCTTCCGCTCATGGGAAAAGACGAAGTGGCGGGCTGCCTGTTGGATGAGATTGCGGCGCGGCGGTGATCATGTTGAAGTGTGACTTTTTTTCGTTTCCTGGTTGACGCGGGAAAAATGAATGCGTTATAATAAGCACAGGCGCAGCGGCGCACTTTACTTTTACGAAAACAACGAACGATAGGATGGATAAACGTGGAAACGGAAACAGGGGAAGGCTATGCAGAGCTTTCTTCCGTTTCTGTTTCGTTTTTTTAAGGAGAAATTCGGATATGATATTTGAAACACATGCACATTATGATGATGAGAAATTTGATGAAGACCGCGCAGAGCTGCTTTCCTCGATGCAGGAAAACGGGATCGGGCGTATCATCAATGTCTCGGCAAATCTGGAATCACTGGAAAATACAAGAAAACTGATGGAAGCGTATCCGTTCATCTACGGCGCGTTCGGCCTTCACCCGGATGAGGTGGGCGATCTGAACGAGGACGTGATGGCGCGGATGCGGGAACTCTGCCGCATGGAAAAGGCGGTCGCGGTCGGTGAGATTGGCTTTGACTATTACTGGGACAAGGAGAATCATGAGAAGCAGGAATACTGGTTCCGCCGTCAGATTGCGCTTGCTCGGGAAGAAAAACTTCCGATGATTATTCACAGCAGGGAGGCGGCGGCCGATACGCTCCGCGTCATGAAAGAAGAAAAATCTGAGGAGATCGGCGGCGTCATTCATTGTTTTTCCTACTCTGTGGAGATGGCAGAGGAATACCTGAAAATGGGATTTTATCTTGGCATTGGCGGCGTGGTGACGTTCAAAAATGCAAAGAAGATCAAAGAAGTGGTTCAGATGGCTCCGATGGAGCGCATTCTGCTGGAAACAGACAGTCCGTATCTGGCACCGGTTCCGTACCGGGGAAAACGAAATTCATCTCTGTATCTGCCGTACGTTGTGCAGGAGATCGCAGAACTCAAGGGAATTTCGGAAGAAGAAGTCATTGAGACGACAGAAAAAAATGCGGTCAGACTGTTTCGAGCAGAGGAATAGGAAGCGATACCAGAGGTGTTTCTTCTGTTTTATTTGTTCGGATCAATTCCGTCTGGCCGGACAAATTGAATAGGAGAAAGCGAAAATGGTTGATAAAACAATGATGGGCGACAAATGCGCCGAGCTGGTGCGCGCCGCGATGATCGGTGCGCTCGCAGTGACACTGGGAAACCCGACAGCCGTTTATGCAGCAGAAGAGGAAACGGCCGATCCGGGACAGATTGGAATTGAGATTGCAGGGGAAGCAGCCGTTGGGGCTGCTTCTTTTTGCGTGGAGGAAGATGCGGCGGAGGAGGCACCTGCGGAAGCGGAAGAGGTGACAGAACCGGAAGGTACGCAGAATGATGAGATGGAAGAGGAAAGTGGATCCGAGGGAAAAGAAGATGAGACAGTCCCGGAGGAACCGGAACCGCAGGAGCCTGACGGCGGAGAGAATGCAGGAATGACGGAACCGGGAAAAACGGGCGAGACAGAACCAGAGGAGCCGGAAAATCCAGAACCGGGAGATCAGGGAGACATGCCGGAAACACCGGGAAACAGTGAAATGGATGGACCGTGGCCGGGCGAAGGGGAAGATATTTCCAACGATCCATGGCCGGGGCAGGAAGAAATCGGCGGCGGAGATGGGGAGCAGATGGAACCGCCGGAGGAAGAAAACGGATCTGCAGGAAGTGATGATGCAACTGGTGGGGACAAGACGGCAGAAGTCTCTTCGGATTCTGACTTATCACAGTCTGCGGAACCGCCAGCCGCCGAGGCTGAACCCGTCTTTTCGGCAGAGCAGGAAGCTGAGCGCACGCGGGAAAGCTACAGTGAGTGGCAGGCGGCAGAAGCTGAAAAAGTCACGATTTCCCGTATGCCGTGGCTGTTTCATACGGTTGAAAAAACATATGCTATCGCCGATGTGAATTCCTGGCTTCACGTCCGCGAAGGAAAAGGCACAAATCAGAAAATCGTCGGAATCCTGCCGAAGGGAAGCCTCTGTTATATTTTAGCGGATGCGGATTCTGACTGGGTTTATGTGGAATCCGGCGATGTCCGTGGATTTGTCTGCGCGCGGTATCTCCTGCGCGGAGAAGAGGCTGAAAAAGAGGTAAACCGTTGGCAGGAGGAAAGTTTTCCCATGGCGGAAATGTGGGTGAAGCCATGGAATAATAAGGCGTACACCTATACATATGCAACGACGAGAACACTTCTTTCTTCTGACGAAGCGCGCGGCGAGGTCCTGCAGTACGCGAAAAAATTCCTGGGAAATCCGTACGTCTGGGGCGGGACGAGTCTTACAAACGGCTGCGACTGTTCCGGCTTTGCCCAGCAGATTTTTGCTAATTTCGGGTATACCCTTCCGAGAACCTCACGCCAGCAGGCGAAAGCTGGAACACGCATTCCGGTGCAGGAGGCAAAGCCTGGTGATCTGCTGTTTTACCAGCGGGAGAGCGGGTTTATTTACCATGTCATGATTTATCTCGGTGATGGAAAAGTAATCCACGCTGGAAGCGAGGCGACGGGGATTCTGATTTCAGATTTTAACTATGAGAAATCGACAGAATTTGCTGTGCGGGTGATTTCGGAGGAAATACGTGAGAGCAAAATAGAAACGGGAGATGTGGATAATGGGAGAAAAGAAGGAAACTCTGTGGATAACCAGACAACAGAAAACGGGAATGGTGGAAAACAGAAGGCGGGAGCAGAAAATGTGCAGAATACAAGTGCAGAAAACAGTACCGCAGGTGATCGGTTGGAAAGCGCTTCGGGAAAATATCTCGGCAATTTTAAACTGACCGCTTACTGCAACTGCGCCGTCTGCTGTGGCCGCTGGGCGGGCGGCCCGACCGCATCCGGAAAAATGCCGGTGCAGGGCCGGACCATTGCAACCGGCGTTCTGCCGTTTGGAACGAAGCTGAATATCGGCGGAAAAATTTACACGGTCGAGGACCGCGGCACGCCGTACGGCCACATTGATATCTATATGGAACGCCATGCAGACGCAGAGGAGTTCGGCGTGCGCTACGCGGATGTATATCAGTCAGAAGAAATCTGATAAAATTTGCCGATCACGGCGGCATGTGCATCCGTGCCGTGGCCGATATACGGAGTCCTTGCAATCGGGAGATCCGGTCCGGCCGCCTGGCGGACAAGCTGCGGCATATCCGGCGTCAGCTGGTCGCGTTCCATCTGGGAAAATGTTCCGAGGAGAATACCATTGATCTGTTCAAAGGCATGCATCATTTTCAGCTGGGACAGAAACGTAACCATCTGCGGAACGCCGCCGCCCATGGCTTCGAGGAGCAGGATTTTTCCGCGGAAATCCGGCTGAAAATCCGTTCCGGCGAGCTTCAGAAAACAGCGGATATTTCCGCCGATCATCACACCTTCCATGTGATCGCCCTGCAGAAATGTGCAAGGGAGGTCGAAGAGGCTGGGAGACTGCCCGGAAAAAGCGTTTTGGAACAGAGTGATCTGTTCGGCGCTGTGGTCGTACAGCAGATTTCGAACCTGATACAGCATCGACTCATTTCCAGTCGCAGTCGTGACAGCATTGACAATCGTCGTGAGATCACTGTATCCCCAGAAGCGCTTGCCGGAGGCGGCGATGACAGAAAAATCCAGATACGGCAGAATTTCATTCGCCATATCGCCGCCGGAAACATCAAAAATATCCGTGATTTCTGGGTCACAGTAAAGGTTCATCAACGCATCCGCCCGCTCCGCGCCCGTGCCGGAAAAGCTGGAACCGTTGTCGTAGAGGCAGGGGCTTAAAACAGGATCGAAGCCCAGCTCCCGCAGAATCTGACAGAGACGCGCCAGATCGGCGGAAAAGGAAGGATGCATGGGGTTGGAGCAGGCGGTAATACCAATTTTATGAGACATAAAGATTCCTTTCTCGGAGTAAAACAAGGCAAAATCTGCATTTTCGTGGCACACCGGTACAGCTTTTTCTTTGAATTTGCAAAGCAGATTTAGAGATCGCCGGTGTTTGCAGAATGCCGTTTTGGACAAAAATTATAAAGCTTTGAGGTCATCAATCAGTGTCTGCACTTCCTCTTCCGTCGTTGCCCAGCTGGTGCAGAACCGCGCAATATTTCCGCCGTCCGCGGATTTCCCCATTGGCTCGAAAATATAGCGTTTTTCCAGAGTTTCCTTCTGCGCATCGGTGAGA
This sequence comes from Blautia sp. AM23-13AC, assembly GCF_003435675.1. Taxonomy (NCBI): domain Bacteria; kingdom Bacillati; phylum Bacillota; class Clostridia; order Lachnospirales; family Lachnospiraceae; genus Blautia; species Blautia sp. AM23-13AC. Next base: position 8,101 of record NZ_QTUL01000020.1, read on the forward strand.
ATCACAAACTGCTGATTCGTAAAACTCTCCACCCAGAATGGAATCCCCTGCGCCGCAAATGCTTTGCGGAGTTTCATGGCAAGTTCATCGGCGCGGCGTGTCGCAGTGAAATAAAGATCATGCCCCAGCAGGCAGTGGAACTGCAGTCCGAGCAGCCATCCCTTTGCGAGGACAGCGCCGTTCTGTTTCATGTAGGCTTTGAACCGCTTTTTCAGCGAGTCAGCTGTAAGCACAACGGCCTCACCAAACAGCGCACCGCATTTCGTTCCGCCGAAATAGAAAACATCTGTGAGAGCAGCGAGATCCTCGAGAGAAACATCATTCTTCTCTGATCCAAGCCCGTATCCAAGCCGTGCCCCGTCCACAAACAGATACATATCATACTTCCGGCAGACCTCGTGAATCTTCGTCAGCTCCTGCAGCGAATACAGCGTTCCCTGCTCAGTCGGAAATGAAAGATATACCATCTTCGGCTCCGTCAGATACTCCGGCTCACCGCCTTCATAATAAGCCGCCGCACACGCTGCAATCTGTTCCGCCGAAATTTTACCATCCGTATTCGGCAGCTCCAGAATCTTATGCCCGGTATTTTCAATCGAAGCCGCCTCATGGCAGTTAATATGTCCGGTATCCGCCGCAATCACACTCTGCACCGGCGAAAGCGCTGCCGCCGTCACAATAAAATTCGCCTGCGTCGCCCCCGGAAAAAAATGAACCGCCGCATCCGCACAACGAATCTTCTCCCGAATCAGCTCCGCAGCCTTCTCACACCATTCATCCTCCCCATATCCACCATAACTGTTCCCATTAATAGCCCCCAGCGCCTCCAGAATCTCCGGGTGCGCACCGTGATTGTAGTCATTATTAAATCGTATCATCAGTTTACGTTCTCCTTAATTTGAATTTGAAAAATGCTGTTTCCATTATACGGCATCCGAAGGAAAACAGCAATTGGAGAACAAAAAGAGAAAATGCAAAAAAATGCAGAAGGAGGATTATCTGCATCGTACAATATTGGAGCAAGATATTTTATCCGTGAAATTTTAAAACCCTTACCGGCAACGGAAAGGTCTTTGCTGGAGGCAAAAGTTCCTGCAGTAAAGAGGAGAACCTCATGTGTTTATGCGGATTTGAGAGACTTAATTTCAGAAGTGGAACTGCGAAAAGCAGCATAAACACAGGCAGATATACCGTGGACTACCTGTTATGTGGAGATCTGCCGTATCCGGCATGGAAGAAGCGCGTATCCGCGCAAGATCTAAGAAACAGGCGTATCCGCCGATATTTTGTCTGCCGCCTAAAGCGGTCTGAAGCACGTGACTTTAGTCATGTGAGGTTCAGTTCGTATAAAAACAGTATCAGAAAATAAGAAAAGAACCGACAGAGAAATCTGAGAACTAAACTAAAGATTTCCCCGCCGGTTCTTTTTCTATGCATCTATTTTCATCCATTATATATTTCGCATTGACTTTTTATATACCGATTGGTATAATGATAACAGAAACACACATAAGAAACCTGCAAAATCCAACAAAATTCGTCAAAATTGCCAAAAACTCACGCAATTCGACCATCACACACAAAAGCAGACTTCTTAAATACAAAATCAACAAAAGCATTTTAAACCAAAACAAATGCCAACTCACACGTAACAAACAACCACCCAAACACACCGCGGCCAGGCGAACTCCAGAGAGCGTCCCTTCCGCAACAAAGAGGATTCAAAATGGACAATCGTCAGCTAATCATGAACTCAGCTCTGACCCTCTTCTACGAAAGCGGGTACGACGCCGTCGGTGTTCAGCAGATCGTAGACTCCGCCGGAGTATCCAAACCAACCCTGTACTATTACTTCGGCAGCAAACAAGGCCTCCTCGAAGCCCTGCTAAACGAGCACTTTCAGCCCATGGAACAAAAACTCATCGAAGCCTCCGAAACCGGGAAAAACATCCCCGAAAAACTGTACCGCATCGCGCGTGCCTTCTTCAACGGAGCCTCCGAAGACCCGAAATTCCATATGCTGATGATGGCACTGTTCTATTCCGGAAGAAAAAGCGAAGGCTTCCGCACCGTATACCCCATGATTGACCGGTTCTATCACCTGTGCGTCGACGTCTTCGACAACGCCAGCGCCGAACTCGGCAACATGAACGGCCGTCAGGAACAATTCGCCGTAGGCTTCTCCGGAATCCTGATGCACTACCTGATGATGACAGCAGGAGATCAATCCGATCTTTCCAACCTCGTCGTCCGGGACGAAGAAGTCTACCGTCTGGTACACCAGTTCATGTATGGAATTTACTCATAACCCAAAAACAAGGAGGACAAACAAAATGGCACCATGGTATGAAGAGGCAGAATTTTATCACATCTATCCGATCGGACTGACCGGCGCGCCGAGAAAAAATGAATCGGAAGAAACCGTACACCGCTTTTCCACACTGGAACAGTGGCTTCCGCACATCGCAGATCTCGGTTGTACCGCAATCTATATCGGCCCCTTGTTTGAATCAACCACACATGGATACGACACAAAAGATTACAAACAGGTAGACCGCCGCTTAGGCGACAACGCGGACTTTGCCGCATACGTAAAAAAAGCCCACGAACTCGGCATCAAAGTCGTCGTAGACGGTGTCTTCAACCACACCGGCCGCGAATTCTTTGCCTTCCGCGACATTCAGGAAAAAAGAGAACAGTCCCCGTACTGCGGATGGTACAAAGGAATCTGGTTCGGCGGAAACACCTGCTATAACGACGGATTCTCCTACGAAGCATGGAGAAACTGCTTCGAACTCGTCAACCTGAATCTCCAGAACCAGCAGGTCCGCGACTATCTCCTTGATGTCATCGACTTCTGGATCGACGAATTCGACATCGACGGCATCCGTCTCGACTGCGCCGACTGCCTGGATTTCGGCTTCATGGAGCAGATGCGCGCACGCACATCCGCTAAAAAACAGGACTTCTGGCTGATGGGCGAAGTCATCCACGGCGACTATGCGCGCTACATCGGAGACGGCCAGCATCTGCTGCACAGTGTCACAAACTACGAGCTTCACAAAGGACTTTATTCGGGACATAACGATCATAACTACTTCGAAATTGCACATACGATCCGCCGCGAATTTGACGAAAACGGCGGCATTTACAAAGGAAAGAAACTGTACAGCTTCGTTGACAACCACGACGTAGACCGTCTGGCCAGCAAGCTGAACGTAAAAGAAAACATGATTCCAATTTATGCGCTGCTGTACTTCCTGCCGGGCATCCCGTCCATCTATTACGGATCGGAATTCGGCATCGAGGGAAGAAAAGAAGGCGGAAACGACGATCCGCTGCGTCCGGCGCTGAATCTGGAAGAACTGGAGAAAAATCCGCCGGCAGAAAAACTTCCGGCATGGATCAAAACATTATCAGACGTCAGAAAAAAACATCCTGCAGCACGAACGGGAAGATACCGCGAACTCATGCTGACCAACCGCCAGTATGCCTTTGCACGCCTGGATGAGACAGACGCTCTGATCACAGCAGTAAATAATGATGAAAACCAGAGTGCGGGAGTCTGGATTCCTGCATCTTGCGACGGAACATGGAAAAACGCGGTAACCGGAGAAGCCATTTCTCCGGAAAATGGAAAACTTTTTGTTGAAGTACCTCCGTGCGGCTGTGTTCTGATTGAAAAAGAATCATAAAGGGGATTTTTTCTATGAAGGAAACTGCAAAAACAACAGCGAAAACCAGAAAAGCGCCAAAAAAACCGGCGGGCTATCAGCCAAGATTTTCTGAACTGGATCAGTACTTATTTGGCCAGGCAACCCATTACGATATTTTCCGGAAAATGGGTGCGCACCTGGACAAAAAAGACGGCAAAGTAGGAGCCTGGTTCACCGTATGGGCTCCGCATGCGGCGGAAGTATCTGTCATCGGCGAATTCAACGGCTGGGATGCCCATGCCAATGTGATGCGGAAAGTCGGCGAGGACGGCGTTTATGAAGTGTTCATTCCGGGCGTGACCGAGGGAATGATGTATAAATATTACATCCGCACACCGGACGGAAGAGAACTGTACAAAGCAGATCCATACGCATTTGCATCCGAAAAACGGCCGGGTACCGCGTCAAAAGTAGCGGAAATCGAAGGCTACCGCTGGGGTGACAGCGAATGGCTGACGAACCGCAAAAAATTTGACGTTCAGAAATCCGCGCTCTCCATCTACGAAGTGCACCCGGGCTCCTGGATGAAACATCCGTGGTCCGAATCCAACCCGGACGGATTTTACAATTACGTTCAGTTCGCACATTCGCTTGCCGATTACGTAAAAAAAATGGGCTATACCCACGTAGAGCTGATGGGAATTGCAGAGCATCCGTTTGACGGTTCCTGGGGCTATCAGGTAACGGGCTATTACGCACCGACCTCCCGCTACGGAACACCGAAAGAGTTTAAATATCTTGTTGATTATCTGCATAAAAATAAAATCGGTGTTATTCTGGACTGGGTACCGGCACACTTCCCGAAAGATGCGCACGGCCTTGCTGATTTTGATGGCCAGCCGCTGTATGAGTACGCCGACCCGAGAAAGGGCGAGCACCCGGAGTGGGGAACGAAGATCTTTGATTACGGCAAAAATGAAGTGAAAAACTTTATGCTGGCAAATGCGCTTTACTGGGTAGAAGAGTACCACGTAGACGGTCTCCGTGTCGATGCTGTTGCTTCGATGCTGTATCTCGACTACGGAAAAGAGCCGGGCCAGTGGGTGCCGAACAAGAACGGCGGAAATGAAAATCTTGAAGCCGTCGAGTTCTTCAAACACCTGAATACCCTGGTGCGCGGACGAAACAAAGGTGTCATCATGATTGCCGAGGAGTCCACAACGTGGCCGAAGGTAACGGGAAGCGTAGAGGACGGCGGCCTGCATTTCTCCTACAAATGGAACATGGGATGGATGCATGACTTCCTCGATTACATGAAGCTCGATCCATACTTCCGCAAATACAACCATAACAAGATGACCTTCGGCATGACCTATGCATTTTCCGAGAACTACATTCTGGTGCTCTCGCACGATGAGGTTGTCCACTTGAAATGCTCGATGATCAACAAAATGCCGGGCGATCTGGAGGAAAAATTCCAGAACCTGATGGTAGGCTATGCTTTCATGTTCGGGCACCCGGGCAAAAAACTTCTGTTCATGGGACAGGATTTCGGACAGCTCCGCGAGTGGAGCGAGGAACGCGAGATCGACTGGTTCCTGCTGGCAGATGAGGGGCATCAGCATCTGCAGACCTTCTTCAGTGACCTGCTGAAAATGTACCGCAAGTACCCGGCACTCTACGCGAACGACTGCGGCTACGAAGGCTTCCAGTGGATCAATGCCAACGACGGCGACCGCAGCATTTACAGCTTCGTCCGCTGGTCACCGACAGGAAAAAACAACCTGTTGTTCGTCTGCAATTTCACACCGGTCGAGCGTCCGGATTATATGTGTGGCGTACCGCGCAAAAAACAGTACCGCCTGATACTCGACAGCTCCGATATGAAATACGGCGGCCCGACCGAAAAACGCCAGGTAGCCTACCGTGCCAAAGAGGGAGAATGCGATGGCCAGCCATATCGGATTGCATATGCACTTCCGGCGTATGGTGTGGCGGTGTTCAGCTTCTAAAATAAGATAGCTACTAATTTTCATTAATATCATGACCGGCAGAGAACGAAAGAGATTTCTTAAATCTGTCGGTCATTGTGTTTTGTGTTCGAAGGAAAAGAGGTGTTGATTTGATGAAAGAAGAAAGAAAAGAGCCGATACAGATTCCGCACATCCAGACAATCAACGATCACATTTCCTATCTTACACCGACAGAACATCCACTTTCGGCAAATGTTGTGATCATCGAGGGTGATGCATTTTTCTGGGTATATGACGTGGGAAATCATCCTGCGGTTTCAGAAATTCTGCAGGAAAAGTCAAAACAGACAGGAAAAAAAATTCGGGTGATTTTATCCCATTTTCATCCCGACCATATTGGGAATCTGTCGGAGATTTCGTGCGAAGCGGTTTACCAGGGGAAAAATACGTTTCGTTATACAAAAACAGGAACTGTGATAGAAGAAGATACATGGTTTCAGGACGGTGACGTGCGGTTACATTTATTTCCGATTCCATCGAGTCATGCCAAAGGATCGCTTGCATTGGAAGTGGATGAGATGTGGTGCTTTCTCGGGGATGCGGCATATGCGACGCAGAAAAACGGACAGACCGTTTATAATGCCGAGCGCCTGCTGGCAGAAATCCGAGTTCTGAAAAACGTGCGTGCGCCGTATTTTCTCCTGAGCCACAGCGAACCGTTTCAGCAGAACAAAGAGGATGTGCTGGAATGGATGGAAGCGATTTATGAGAAACGGAAACGAGATGAATCATATATAAAAACACCCCAGCGCGTATGACAGGGAGTCCTTCGAGGCTGAATCAGTTATGCCACTTCGGCAATTCACTTTCTTTCACCGAAACTGATTCAAGATCCATATTCGACCAATATGAGCCGATATCTGAACTTGTGAAGTATTCAAAATTGCCCGTGGAAGATTTCAGCTTTCCATTCTTGACTCCATTGCAGACATAAACCAGTTCGTAGTTTGTCCCATCCGAAAGGTTAAATCGAAAACTGGTCACATCTGCTCCTGTGGTTTCTTCGACTTGTTTGTCTGTCAATGATAAGTTTTCAAACATATGATACAAGTCTGTTATATCAGTTTTTGCAACGACTATTTTCTTTTCTGCTGATACCGGTGCTCCCGCATAGTGGTACATTTCGATATTTTCAACATCTCCAACTTCAAAAGGAAAGTCGATATGGACCGTTTCTTTGCTACAGCCGACCAGTACCATCATTAAAATCAGAAAGGATATCAAATTTGTCGCTTTTTTCATATCATTGCACTCCTCGTCATGTTTTTGACAGGTCAAGAGTTCAAAAATCCTCTTGCAAGCGAGCTTGCATTAGCTTTTTGAGGCTGGTATCATGATGATTTGAGTATATCATAGTTTAACCGAATCAAGCAAGTCACCTGCTTCCATTGCGAAAAGTAATAAGCAGTGGGTGGGGACTTGCTTGTATCAGGAGTGGTACAAGCCACTTCTGATAAGCTGCGAAGCAGCTATTCGGTTATGAGCAAGTAGCGAAGCGGATTGCGAATATCCGCTTTGACCCGAATCAAACAAGTCACCTGCTTCCATTGCGCGAAGCAATAAGCAGGGGGTTGGGACTTACTTGATTCGGTTAAAAAAACAAGGGAGATGAAAAAATGAATGAAATTATAGCTTTACAGAAATATGAAAACGAAGCACAACTTGCAAAAGAGCTGATTCGAGGCTTTTGGCTGGCTCATGGTGATTATGTTATAACCGACGAAGAGGCCGCGGAGAATCTTGCTGCCTGGACAGACAAAGGGCATGTGTTTTATTTTATCTTAAAAGAAGAGATCCCCATTGGATTTGTGCATCTCGGAAGCCGCGGGGCGGAAGTTGACTGGATCGAAGATCTTTTCGTACTTCCGGAATACCAGGAAAACGGATACGGAAGTCATGCGATTGCGCTGGTCGAAGCCGAGATAAAAAAGTATTCTGAATCTGTCTATCTTGAGGTAGCTGCGCGAAATTTTGGAGCGATGAAACTCTATCATAGATTGGGATATCATTGCCTGAACACTGTGACGTTACGCAAAGATTTTCAACCGGAGAATTTTGAAGTGATTCGCAGCGAAGAGCTTTTGGGGTATCCGTTGGAAGTTAAGAAGTATATTAAGTAGAATCTCACGCCGATTTGCGCAGCAAATCCAGACCTCCCCACCGCCCGCCTCAATGTCAGCCCGGAAGTGCGTCTGTGTCGTCTGGGACTGTGCCCCAGGGCACAGTCCCAGGCGGCGCAGGTGCACTTCCGGGTGTCCGTTTTTTAAACAACCGCAACCCCCGCCATCCCCAGTACCGCCGCAATCGCAAACAGCACCAGCAGATGCACCGGATAAAACGCATAAAACGGATACTTCAGATTCAATCCTCGTTTTCCGTTATAAAAATGCACCGGGATCATCGCCAGAAAACAGGTGATTTCATTCAGGCTCAGCAGCGTAAGTACGGCGCAGCCAATTCCAATACAATACATCTTATTGTTACGCAGGTTATACATCAGAACAATCGTCAGAATTCCCATCGCACTGTAATCGGTTTTCAGCAGTGTAGCAACAGTGCATGCCGCTACGATCACCAGCAGTTTTCCAATGGAAACTTTCCAGTTGGCTCCCCGCCAGTTTGTACCGTCCTGATGCGTTTTTTCATCAATCTTCTGCAGGAAAATCATCATCACAAGGCCGATAAACAGAGTGAAAAATACATTCTGATAATTCAGATAAAACGGTTTTCCCGCAAATGCAAGGTCAAACGGAACTTCTGAAACCAGTGCGAAAATACCAAGATTCAGAGCATACTTTTTCACATCATGTGTATGTAGAAATCCCTCAATTAACAGAAAACAGAAAATTGGAAAACTGATTCGTCCGATGGCACGCATAATCATGTCCGCGTAATAAATCACAGCTGTGTTTCCTGTGGAGAGAAATGATGCGCCTCCGTCCGAAGCGTTCACCGCATCCAGAAGACCACGGGAAATCAGGATTCGGTCGAAAAGTACAGCTGCAGTGTGGTCGATCAGCATACAGACCATCGCAATGATTTTCAAGGTACTGCCGGGAATTTTACCGGCGCTTTTTACGGGTTTCGCAGTAGTAGCTGCCATATAAAACATCCTTTCTGGAACGCAAACGAAAGGCAGACTGTGCAAGCCGTCTGCGGATCAGGTTCCTGTAACGACAAACAGCAGAAAATCCTGCTGTTTTGCCAGAGTTGTAATACTATGATTATACGTTCTGAGGAGGTTAATGTCAAAGAAAAAACAGTTTGAAATAACGCAGAGTATGGAAGAATCTGCCAGTCGGGTAAATGAAAATAGAAAGCGTCTCCGGGCTCATCCCAAAACGAACGGGGCAGCGTACCAATTCGTAAACCAGAATTGGTACGCTGCCCCGTATTTTAAAATACATCCAGGTCTTTTCCGTTCACGACATATCCGTCATACCCTGCATCCCGGATTTCATCCAGAATCGCGGCATCGCGCCATGCCATCTCGGCGGCAAGGTTTTTGTGGTTATCCTGTACATTCATATGGTAAATCCGGTGATACGTAACGAGCAGTTTCGGATTTGCCTTTTTTGCAACACCGGCAAGATCCGTGCTTAACGTATGCACTTCCCGGTGGTATTTCTGCCATTTTGGTTCGCGGCAGGAGATTCCGGCGGCGTATTCCACTTCGTGCAGCAGGATATCACAGCCTTTCGATTTTTCTGCCACGAGATCCAGCGGAGCGGTATCGCCGGTGATGACGATTGTGCGGTCCGGTGTGGTGAATTTATAGCCGTAGCATTCCAGTGTTCCGTGGCTGACCGGAAAAGCCTCCACCGTAACCAGGTCATCCCGGTAGACAATGCCGGATTCAATTTCTGTTACCTCAACGCGGTAGCCGGATTCGTTTGCTTTTTCGAAACCGTGAATTCGGAAATCAATGTCGGTTTCATAGGCCTGTAAGATATGATCGGTCATGTGCTGTAAGCCCTTTGGCCCGAAAACTTTCAATGGAACCGGGCGCTCCAGCACCCACGGAGTAAAAATCAGATCCGGGTATCCGGCGGTATGGTCTGTGTGAAGGTGCGTACAGAAGGCAACGGTCAGAAGATCCGGCCGCAGGGCATCCACGCCGTTAAAATAGGCGGCTGAGGCCTGGCGGACAACGCCAGGGCCAAAATCTACCAGATAAGCACGGTCACCGACCACGACAGCGGAGGAAGGTCCGTTGGCATTCGGACACGCATTTGGTGTGCCGGTTCCGAGAAGAACAAGTTTTGTCTGCATTCTTTCTCTTTTCCTTTTCTTTTTTTGTTTCTGTTTATGATTTTCTGTTACGATTTCTGCTTTTGCCTTATTTCTCTTCTTTTGATTCATTGTTTTGGGTTTCCGGAAGATGCTTAATGGAAATTCCGGTAAATCCATAGAAAATACTGAAAACCGGGGTCAGGTAAAGCAGGAATAAGTACGGGAAAAATGCCGACCATGCAACACCAAGTGTGCCGGCCATGTATACGCCGTAGCCATGCCATGGAATCATAGGACCAGCCATAGTTCCGGAGTCTTCGAGGCAGCGGGAAAGAATTTCCGGTGCAACCTTGCGCTCTTGAAAGACAGGTGCCATCAGACGGCCGGTCAGAACGTGTGCCATCGGCTGGGAGCAGCTGATGAGGCTGGTCACGTAACCGACAATCATCGTTGCCAGGATCATACTTCCATCGCTGTTGATTCTCTTTACAATCGCTTGAAGAATGTGATCCAGTACACCGAGTTTTTCCAGCATGCCGCCCATGCCGACAGCAAAGCAGATAATGGCTACGTACTGGAGCATGCTTCCCATGCCGCCGCGGTTTAAGATGGATTGTAATACCGGTTCTTCGATTGTGGTTGTGTAACCGTTGTAAGCTGTGCGGATGATGCCCTGCAGAGTATCGTGCTGCACAAAATAGGAAACAAATCCGGCAGCGAAGCTGGAAAGACCAAGTGCAGAGATCGCATTTACTTTGCAGAGGAGCAATACAATAATCAGGATGGCAGGGATCATGGTAATCCATCCGAGCTGGAATTCATCGTTTAAAGCATCGATGTAAACGGTAATGCTTCCCTCGGTATAGCTTCCGCTGGTCTGCTGGAAACCGAGAATAGTAAAAAGAATTAAGGTAATCACATACGTTGGAAGGGTGGTCCAGAGCATCGAGCGGATATGATCGCCAAGTTTGGCATCTGCAACGGCCGGAGCAAGGTTTGTGGTATCGGAAAGAGGACTTAATTTGTCACCGAACATGGCACCGCAGATGACAGCACCGGCTACCATGCCAGGATGGATACCCATGGCGTTTCCGATCGCCATCATGGCAACACCTGCGCTTCCGACGGAACCATAGGAAGTACCGGTTACAATACTCAAAATGGAGCAGAACAGCAGCGTCAGAGGCAGCAGCCAGGACGGGTTAATCATTTTTAAGCCCCAGGAAATGATGGTGGCAATGGTACCACTCTGCAGCCAGGTGCCGATCATGACACCGATGGCCATCAGAAGGCAGAGCGTCGGGACGACCATACGGATGGCATCGTATGCGCCGGCAACAATTTTGGCGTAAGAAATACCGAAAATTTTACAAAACAGATAGATAAAAATCCAGCTTGCAAACAGGCCGATCATAGGACCGCCGGTTTTCAGGCGGATACAGACTGCGACGGATACGATGATCAGCAGCAGCAAAAGCAGTGACTGTGGCAGATTGAGTTTTTTTTCTTTCGTTCCACTCATAAAAAAAGTCCCCCATTCATAGGTAAAATGATTTGCCCATTCAACGCGTTAAAGTAGAAAAGACATGTAATATATTATAATGGTGAAATGCAGAAAAAGCAAGGGAAATCCCCTTGATTTTTTGTTCTATGGTTGCTATAATAGGCGTGAGTGTGGGGCGGAGGATAAACTTCGGCCCTTTTATAGCTAACTATAAACGGAATCAACAAGATAAAGAGGTTAAATCAATGACAAGAATAGACATTATTTCAGGTTTCCTGGGCGCAGGAAAAACAACCCTGATCAAAAAACTCCTCGGAGACGCGCTGAAAGGCCAGCAGGTTGTCCTGATCGAGAACGAATTCGGTGAAATCGGAATCGACGGAGGCTTCTTAAAAGATGCCGGTATCGAAATCCGTGAAATGAACTCCGGCTGCATCTGCTGCTCTCTTGTGGGAGACTTCGGCGCAGCATTAAAAGACGTTATCACCAAATATCACCCGGACCGCATCATCATCGAGCCGTCCGGCGTAGGTAAACTCTCCGACGTCATCAAAGCGGTAGACGGCGTAGAAAAAGAAGCAGGCGTAGCCCTGAATTCCGCAACAACCGTAGTCGACGTTATGAAATGCAAAATGTATCTCAGAAACTTCGGCGAATTCTTCGAGAATCAGGTAAAGAGCGCAGGAACCATCATCCTGAGCCGTACCGATAAAGCCGATACCGAAAAAGTAGAGGCAGCTGTAAAAATGCTCCGCGAACTGAATCCGGAAGCACACATTATTACCACACCGGTTGAAGTACTGGGTGGTAAGAAAGTACTCGATACGATGGAAGGTGCCATCATCAACCTTGCGCAGGTAGAAGAGGAAGAGCATCATCACCATCATCATGACCACGACGAGTGCTGCTGCGGCCATGACCACGATGAGGAGCATGAGCACCATCATCACGATCATGATGAGGACGAACATGAACATCATCACCACGACCATGACGGCGAGTGCTGCTGCGGCCACGATCACGACGAGGAGCATGAGCATCATCACCACGACCATGATGACGAGTGCTGTTGCGGCCATGATCACGACCATGAGCATCATCATCACCACGATGACGAGTGCGGATGCGGTCATGATCATCATCACCATCATCACGCAGACGAAGTTTTCACAAGCTGGGGTCAGGAGACTGTGAAGACCTTCACCAAAGAGCAGATCGAAGGCATCTTAAAGAAACTTTCCGAGGATACCGCTTATGGTATGGTTCTTCGTGCCAAAGGTATGGTAGCAGGCGCCGATGGACAGTGGATCTATTTCGATATGGTTCCGGAAGAGTACGAAGTACGTGACGGAGCACCGGAATTCACCGGAAGAATCTGTGTCATCGGTTCCAAATTAGCAGAAGATAAGCTGGCAGAGCTGTTCGGACTGTAAAAATACAAAGTAGCTGCGAAAATTACGGTCCGCAGGGTACCTGTGAACTGTAGTGAAGCTGCCGCATCAGAAACAAAATCCGATGTGGCAGCTTTTTTCTTGATTTAGAGACAAAGCAAAAGGTACGCCCGGAATCTTAGCCGCAAAAGCAAGTGCAGAAAGATTCCGGGAGTACGTCAAAGACAACGGAGGTACAAAATGTACGAAGAAGACGAAGTAGAAATTCCGATTTATCTCATAACAGGATTTCTGGAGAGTGGAAAAACCTCTTTTATCAATTTTACCGTAGCACAGGACTATTTCCAGATCGACGGACCGACCCTTCTGATCACAACCGAAGAAGGTGAAGTAGAGTACGACGAAAAAGAACTGCTCAAACACAATACAGTACTGGAAATCGTAGAAGGACCGGAGCAGTTTACTTTAGATTACCTGAAAAAACTGAACCGTAAATATCGCCCGGAGCGTATTATTCTGGAATACAATCCGCTCTGGAGTGTAAAAAAACTGGAAGAAATGGAGCTGCCGCGCGGCTGGGGCATTGTACAGGAGATTGTGACGGTCGATGCAAGCTGCTTCCAGATTTATATGCAGAATATGAAATCTGTTTTCATGGAGATGGCAAAAAATGCGGATATGGTTATGTTCAACCGCTGTCGTCCGGAAGATCCGCTTCCGGCATTCCGCCGCAGCATCAAAGTAGTCAATCAGGCATGCGACGTTCTGTTTGAGAATGAAGAAGGCGAAATTGACAACATTTTTGAGGATCAGATGCCGTTTGATACCGATGCCGATGTGATCGAGATTGATGACGCCGATTACGGAATCTGGTATGTCGATATGGGCGACAACCCGGAGCGTTACGAGGGCAAGACTGTTCATTTCCGCGGTATGGTATTAAAGAGCAAGGATGTCGGAGCCGATTTCTTTGTTCCGGGTCGTATGGCAATGACCTGCTGTGCAGATGATACTTCTTTTATCGGCTATGTCTGCAAATGCGCAAGCGCCAAATCTCTCGTAATGGGTTCCTGGGTTGACGTGACTGCAACGGTAAAATGGGGCTATATGAAGGTTTACGACGGCGAAGGCCCGGTTCTGTATGCAAAAGAAATCAAACCGGCCAAAAAGCCGGAGAGCGAGCTGGTATACTTTAACTAAACATTGCCGAAGCATTTCAGCGAATAAAAGAGCAGGAAAAAGGCTGCTCTTTTGTTCGTGTTCTTTCTTTATGACAGATGGAAAAACAATATATCATTTTTCGGTGCGGCGAAGCAGCTATTCGGTTATGCGCAAGTAGCGAAGTGGATGGAGAATATCCGTTTTGACCGTGACGTGAACAAAAACTGCGCCGGAAAATGGTCTGATGACAGGAGAATTTATGTATATTATAGTAGGTCTGGGAAATCCAACGCGCCAGTACGAAGGGACGAAGCACAATGTCGGATTTGATACCATCGATTATCTGATCGATGAATATCAGATCCCTTCCTCCGGTACAGGCCACAAGGCTCTGTTCGGAAAAGGCATGATCGCAGGTCAGAAGGTTATCGTTGCAAAGCCGATGACATATATGAACCTGAGCGGTGAGTCCGTGCGGGAGCTGGTGAACTATTACAAAGTGGATCCGGAGAGCGAGCTGATCGTGGTTTACGATGATATCAGCCTGGCGCCGGGACAGATCCGTATCCGCAAAAAAGGAAGCGCGGGCGGCCACAATGGCATCAAAAACATCATCGCTAATCTTGGCACCGACCATTTTATGCGTGTGAAGGTCGGCGTCGGTGAGAAACCGAAAAACTGGGATCTGGCGGACTACGTGTTAAGTCCGTTTACGAAAGACGAACGTCCCCTTGTAAATCTGGCGATCGAGCATGCGGCAAAAGCAATCGAGCAGATGCTGAACGGGGATGTGGACGCAGCCATGAACGAGTATAACCGCAAATCTGCAAACCCGGCAGAGTAAGGAAAATGAAAGCGTTATTAGAACCGATCAAAGAAATTGCCCGTTTTGACGAGCTGTTCCGTGATCTGAAAAAAGGAACCGCAGGTGTGACGGTGATCTCGGGCTGTCTGGAAAGCCAGAAAGCCCATATGATCGCAGGTCTCTCCGAGGATGCCCCGGTGCGGCTTCTGATCGCGGAAAATGAATTAAAAGCAAAAGAATTATATGAGGATTACCGGCTGTACGATGCGGAGACGCTGTATTATCCGGCGAAGGACCTGATTTTCTATCAGGCAGACATTCACGGAAATCTGCTGATCCGGCAGCGGCTTCAGGTGATCCAGGCACTTCTTGAGCGGAAGGAAGTTACCATCATCACCAGTGTAGGGGGATGTATGGACTTTCTTCTGCCACTTGACGTGTTCGAAAAACATTGCATCCATCTGCGCAATGACAGCGAACTCGATCTGGATAAAATAAGAAAAGAGCTGGTGCGGCTCGGCTATGAGAGTACCTTTCAGGTGGAGTCGACCGGCCAGTTTTCCGTGCGCGGCGGCATTCTCGATATTTATCCGCTGACGGAACAAAATCCGATCCGGATTGAGCTCTGGGGCGATGAGATAGATTCCATCCGAAGCTTCGATGCGGAGAGCCAGCGGTCGATTGAAAACCTCGAGGAAATCACAATCTATCCGGCATCGGAGCTGATTTTAACAGAGGACACGATTGCGCGCGGCGTAAAAGCTATAAAAAAAGAGGCGAAAGCGCAGAGCACAAAATTCCGCGACAAGATGATGACAGAGGAAGCGGCAAGGATCCGCCATGCGGCAGAGGAAATCTGCGATCAGATCGGCGAGGGCGAAATTCTGCAGGGAGCGGAGCAGTATCTTCATTATTTTTATCCGGAGACCGTCTCGTTTCTTGAGTATCTGCCGGAGAACAGCCGCATTTTCCTCGATGAGCCGAACCGCATCATCGAGTGTGCCGATGCGCTGGAAGCAGAATTTCAGGAGAGCGTGAGCCACCGTCTCAAAAAGGGATACCTCCTGCCGGGACAGGCGAAGCTGATGTGCAGTACGGCGGAGCTTGTGGCAAAACTGAACCGCTGCGGCTGTGTTGCCGTGTCGCTGATGGAGCCGCAGAAGGGCGAGTGGAATATCCGTGACGAGTTCAGTGTGACGGTGAAATCGGTTAATTCGTATAACAATCAGTTCCCGCTTCTGGTAAAAGATCTGAAATCCTGGAAAAAAGCGGGTTACCGTATTGTACTGGCGAGTCCGTCGCGGACGAGGGCGCAGCATCTGGCGGAGGACCTGCAGAATGAGGAGATTCCGGCCTTCTACAGCGAGAATGAGGAGCGTGTTCTGAAACCGGGCGAGGTCATGCTGATCCACGGCGCGGCCCGCAGAGGCTTTGAATATCCGATGCAGAAATTTGTGCTGATCACAGAGACGGATATTTTTGGAAAAGAGAAGAAGAAAAACCGGAAGAAATCGGAGTATTCCGGTCAGAAAATCCAGAATTTTGCGGATCTTTCGATCGGTGACTATGTCGTGCACGAGAGCCACGGTCTTGGTATTTACCGCGGCATCGAGAAAATTGAGATGGACCGCGTAACGCGTGATTATATGAAAATCGAGTATGCGGGCGGATCGAACCTCTATGTGCTGGCCACCCAGCTCGATACGCTGCAGAAGTATGCGTCCGGCGAAGCTGCAAAGGTGCCGAAGCTGAATAAAATCGGCGGTCAGGAATGGAATAAGACGAAAACACGGGTTCGCCATGCGGTAAAAAACATCGCACAGGATCTCGTGAAGCTGTATGCCGAGCGGCAGGCGTCATCCGGCTATCAGTTCGGAAAGGATACGATCTGGCAGAAGGAATTTGAGGAACTGTTTCCGTTTGAGGAGACGGACGATCAGCTTGCGGCGATCGAGGCGACAAAGGCGGACATGGAGAGCAAAAAGATCATGGACCGCCTGATCTGCGGCGATGTCGGATACGGCAAAACCGAGGTTGCAATCCGTGCAGCGTTCAAGGCAGTACAGGAGAGCAAACAGGTCGTCTACCTCGTTCCGACCACCATTCTGGCACAGCAGCATTACAATACGTTCGTTGAGCGCATGAAGGACTTTCCGGTGCGCGTTGATCTTCTGTGCCGGTTCCGCACGCCGGCAGAGCAGAAAAAAACGCTGGAGGATCTGAAAAAAGGACTCGTGGATATTGTCATCGGAACACACCGCGTTCTGTCGAAGGACGTAAAGTTCAAAGATCTTGGCCTTCTGATTGTCGATGAGGAGCAGCGGTTTGGCGTGACGCATAAAGAAAAAATCAAACAGCTGCAAAAAAATGTGGATGTTCTGACACTGACGGCGACGCCGATTCCACGTACCATGCACATGAGCCTGATCGGCATCCGCGATATGAGTGTGCTCGAGGAAGCACCGCAGGATCGTCAGCCGATCCAGACCTTTGTCTGTGAATACAATGAAGAAATGGTCCGCGAGGCGATTAACCGTGAGCTGGCGCGGGGTGGGCAGGTTTACTATGTCTATAACCGTGTCCAGTCGATTGCGGATATGGCGAACACGATTCAGAAGCTCGTGCCGGATGCAAATGTAGGCTTTGCGCACGGACAGATGAAAGAGCGTGAGCTGGAAAAGATCATGTACGGCTTTATCAACGGAGAGATCGATGTGCTCGTGTCAACAACGATCATTGAGACAGGACTCGATATTTCGAATGTCAATACCATGATTATCCATGATTCCGACCAGATGGGACTGTCACAGCTCTATCAGCTCCGCGGCCGCGTCGGACGGTCGAACCGGACTTCCTACGCATTTCTGATGTACCGCAGAAACAAGATGTTGAAGGAAGTGGCGGAGAAGCGTCTCCATGCGATCCGTGAATTTACGGAGATGGGAAGCGGCTTTAAAATTGCGATGCGTGATCTTGAGATCCGCGGCGCTGGAAATCTGCTGGGCGCGGAGCAGTCAGGCCATATGGAGTCGGTAGGATACGATCTCTACTGTAAAATGCTCGCAGAGGCTGTCCAGGAGGCGAAGGGCATCGCACCGGCAGAGGCGTTCGAGACAACGATTGATCTGAATGTCAGTGCCTATATTCCGGATAGTTACATCAGCAACGAGGCTCTGAAGCTTGACACATACAAGCGAATTGCGGCGATTGAAAATAAGGAAGAGTATGAGGACATGACGGAGGAGCTGACCGACCGCTTCGGGGAACCGCCGAAAAATGTACAGAATCTTCTGGCTGTTGCAGAACTGAAAGCGCTGGCGCACTGTGCGTATGTGACGGAGCTGAAACAGATGGGCGATTCGGTACGAGTCACCTTACAGCAGCATGCAAAAATCGATGTGGCGCGGATTCCGGAGCTGCTGCAGAAATACCGAGACGAACTGAAATTCCAGATGGAGTCGCTGGCGTTTGTCTACACGCCGCGGCGGAGAAATTCAAAGGAAAAGATCGATCTGCTGGAGAAGAGCCATGCACTGGTGGAAGATCTGCTGCAGATCACACAGGAGTGAAATACTCGCATAACCACAAAATCGTGTGAAAAAGGCGTGAACAGGGAAGAAAAAAGTTGCCCTGTATCAACAAAAAGGGTATAATAGGAAAAGCGTTTATAAAAATCGATGCAGGACCGGAAATTCGAACGTGTAAAAAGAAAAACTCTTTTTGAGCATACATTTCGCCCTGCATGAGGAGGAAGTAATGAAAAATTTAAAAGCAAAAGCAGTCTGCGTTATGCTGAGTGCTTCGATGGCAGCGATGGGACTGACTGGCTGCGGTTCCGACAATGTGGACGGAACAAAAACGGCAATTACTGTAAATGACGAGTCGATTACACTCGGACAGGCAAATTTCATGCTGAGATATCAGCAGGCAACCATGTACAATTATTATTCCAAGATGTACTCGATGTACGGAATGCAGATGCCGTCTGAGATGTACGACAAGGAAGGCGACGATGGAAAGACTACCGGGGAAACGTTCAAGGAGCAGTCTCTTGATACGATCGAAAAAGAGCTTCTGATGCGGCAGCACGCAGAGGAATACGGAATTTCCCTGACAGACGAGGAAAAACAGCAGGCGAAAGAGGCTGCACAGGCATTCGCAGATAAGAACGGTGACGATGTGATGAAAAAGCTGCACGCAACCGTTGAGGACATCCAGGATGCACTGGAGCTGTATGTTATTCAAACCAAAATTTATGATCCGATCATCGCAGATGTAGATACCGAGGTATCCGATGAAGAGGCAAAGCAGACCTCCATCAGCTACATCACGGTATCCACAGCAGGAACCGAGAAGGATGACGATGGAAAAACGATTGATTTGACGGACGAGGAAAAAGCGGCAAAGAAAGAAATCGCACAGAGATTCCTGGATCTCTTAAAAGAGTCTGAGGATCCTGCAGCCGCATCGTTTACCGATCTGCGCAAGGAGCTGAACGATCAGTTAAATGCGGAGAATACCGCAGATTCCACCGATTCTGCCGACAGCTCCGATGAGAGCAGCTCTTCTTCCGATGCTTCCGACACAAGCGCATCCGACGCTTCAAGCGCGAGCACATCGAGCAGTTCCGCCAGCGATTCCTCCTCTGAGGTTTCTTATCTGACCTCTTCCGAGACATCCTTTGGAACCGGATCGGAGAAAGACGATGACGATACCTGTTCTCTTGGAGATAAAGTAGCGGAAGAAGCAGCAAAGCTGAAGGATGGCGAGTATTATGACGGTGTCATCGAAGGCGACGATGCATATTATGTGATCCGTGTAGATAAAGCATTCGACGAGGACAAAACCGAGTCCAGAAGACAGACTATCATTTCCAACCGCAAATCGGATAAGTACAACGATACATTGGATGGATGGGTAAAGGAGAGCGATATCAAGGTCGCATCCAACTGGAAAAAACTTGAAGTAACGGACGCAGATCTGTATACGATGACAGTTGACAGCGCTTCTACAGATTCCACAGATGGAACCACAACCGACAGCACAACAACGGACAGTACCGCAACGGACAGTACAACGTCTGACAGCACGACATCAGGCAGTACCGAAACGACATCGACAAGCAGCACAGGCACTGATTCGACGTCTTCAAGCACTGCAGAATAAAAGCATACGATACAGGACAAACGGCAGCCGGATCCGGGAGAGGGGTCCGGCTGCTGTTTGTGTCTGAAAATATTTTTGAACAAAAAAAAGAAAATAATAGGGAATTTGTAGAGTAAATTGACAATAGTAAGAAGTTCATTTAAAATGAAATTACAACCAGAGTGTATCTCGCAAATTGCGGAAATAATTTTTCAGACACGCTCTAATGTTCAGGCGAAAACGATGTACCAGGAAAGAAGGTGGAGAAATGAAGAAGGCAGTAATTTCCGTACTTGTCGGTACAGCAGTACTGGCTTTCGTTGCGTGTGGAAAAAATGCTGCAACGGAAAACAGTTCCGATTCGGGTGTTTCAACGGTATCGGCATCCTCGCAGGTGGAAAATGGACAGAAAGCAACCCGTGTGAACCAGGGAACAAATTTGTCTCCGGGGTCACCGAAGAATATCCCGTCCGGTGGGGGGAACAGCTCGGGCAGGACACATCATTCGGAGACGCATCATTCGGAGACACATCATTCAGACGCGCATCATGATTGAGAATGTCGTGGTTTGCTGAACATTCGGGAACAGAAACAGACGAAGGGGTATCCAAAACGGATACCTCTTTTTTTACTTGTCGGGAAAACAATACAATGCTATACTGAACATGAATTTGACGCGAAAAGCGCGGCAGGTTCAGAAAAAAACAGCCGGGATTTGTCAGTATACGCGGACATGTGCTGCAGGTAACTCGGGCAGAATGGAGAAAAGAAAATGACAAGAGAAGAATTTGAACAGCTTGCCGGAGCAGGTGTCATTTTATTGGATGGCGCAACCGGATCAAATCTGACAAAAGCGGGAATGCCAAAAGGAGTCAGTACAGAGCTTTGGGTTCTGGAGCACCCTGATATTCTGGCAAATTTACAGAAGGCTTACGTGGAGGCGGGAAGCCAGATTGTCTATGCGCCGACCTTTGGTGCAAACAGATTGAAATTAGCGGATTATGGAAGAGAAAACGAGGTGGAGGAGCTGAATGCACGCCTGGTGGACATCTCGAAAAAAGCGCTTGCCGGAACAGGTG
Organism: Blautia sp. AM23-13AC; assembly: GCF_003435675.1. Taxonomy (NCBI): domain Bacteria; kingdom Bacillati; phylum Bacillota; class Clostridia; order Lachnospirales; family Lachnospiraceae; genus Blautia; species Blautia sp. AM23-13AC. The sequence continues at coordinate 29,108 of NZ_QTUL01000020.1, forward strand.
CGCTGATTGCGGGAGATTTTTCTACGCCGGGAAAAATGCTGCAGCCAAAAGGCGATCTCTCTTATGAAGAGCTGCTGGAATCCTACACAGAGCAGGTAACAGCGGTAGCAAATGCGGGCGTTGATCTTCTGGTAGCGGAGACGATGCTGAGCGTAGATGAAACGTGTGTCTTTATGGATGCTGCACTTTCTGTCTGCGATCTGCCGATTATGTGTTCTCTGACGCTGGAAGCAGACGGTTCTGCCCTGTTCGGCGGAAACGCTGTGGAAGCAGTTGAGACACTGCAGGAAATGGGAGCATCCGCCGTAGGACTGAACTGCTCGGTCGGACCGGATCAGCTTGAGGCAGTCGTAAATTCCATGAAAAAAGTGGCAAGAGTACCGGTTATTGTAAAACCGAATGCCGGCCTGCCGAAAATCACGCCGACCGGTGAGGCAATCTACAGCATGGATGCGCCGACGTTTGCAAGATATATGAACATTCTGGTAGACGCGGGTGCAGGCATTGTCGGCGGCTGCTGCGGAACAACACCGGAGTATATTCGTCTGGTGAAAGAAATGCTGGATGCGAGAAAGTAAATCAAAGATTACAATTCGCAGGAAACTGTGAGATGTAATGAATTCCCCTGTTGCGGACAAAATCTGTACGGGGGAATTTTTTTTGCGTTACCAGAAACTTCGTTGAATTTTCCGATAAAGTAAAAAGCCCTCCGGGCAGGATTCTTTCTTACAGAGAGCAAGACAAAACAGGTTTCAACGATCTGGTCTGATGGACAGCCCGGGTAGAGAAAAAAGATAGGAAGTCTGGAAAAAAGACATGGAATTGTGGAGAAAAGTCTGGTAGAATACGTGTCGTGTGGAAAACCTTCCGTACAGAAAGGATGATGAAGGATGTATCAGAATTATATTTTTGATTTATATGGAACTCTGGTAGATATACATACGAATGAAAAGAAAGCGTATCTCTGGAAAAAAATGAGCCTGTTCTTCGGCATGAAAGGGGCCGCCTATGAGCCGAAAGAACTCCGGATGGCGTATGAGACAAAAATCAAAGAGCAGGAAGCTGCGCTTAAAATGGAATGCCGCGGCAGCCATGTACCGGAAATCGACATTGCGGATGTGTTCCGGCAGCTGTTTGAGGATCAAGCTGTTTCGGTAACGGAAAAAGAAATTGCAGATCTGGCGAAAATGTTCCGTGCGATTTCGATAGAAGAACTGAAACTGTTTCCCGGCGTGCTGGAAATGCTGCAGCGTTTAAAAGACGCAGGAAAGAAGGTTTTTCTGCTGTCCAACGCACAGGCGCTTTTCACCGCGCCGGAAATTTCCCTGCTCGGCCTTACGAAATACTTTGACGGAATTCTGCTCTCATCGGATGCCGGTGTGAAAAAACCGGATCCGGCGTTTTATGAGATGCTGCTGAAGCAGTATCACCTCGATCCGGCAGAATGCCTGATGACAGGAAATGACGACATCGCTGACTGCCACGGTGCAGCCTCTGCCGGAATCGCAAGCTGTTACGTGGCAACGCGCCAGTCACCGAAAATCAATGGTCCGCTGCCGGAAAACTGTGAGAAGATCGCGGCGATTGCAGAGTTGTTCTGATTAAAGAGCATTCAGCAGCACTCCTGAAAAAATAATGCGAAAAAAGGGGCTGTCGCACTACGTTCATTTTCTTAGTGCAACAGCCCCTTTTGCTTATGTCAGGAAAGGAATCCTTCAGCTTTTCCGCATTCCTTTATCCCATCGGAATTTCCGATAGCAGGCATAAATCAGAACACTGCATACCAGCCATCCCGCCGGATAACCAAGTGCAATCGGAATGATGGAATCAAATATATGAGACATCACAAACAGGTAAATCTGGCGGAACACGACGAAGCTTCCGAGCATTACGATCATTGGTGTTCTGGTGTCTCCTGCGCCACGCAGGACGTTAGAATAAACCTGGTTGACGCAGCAGAGAATGTAGAACGGGGAGAGGAGATACAGGAACAGGGTTCCGTAACGAATCACAGCTGCCTCCTGGTTAAACAGATAGACCATTTGCGGAGCGAAAATCAGCAGAGGAATCATCATCACAATGGTTACAAGCTCAGCAAGCAGGAATGCGGTTGTAGCACCCTTCTTTGCACGGTCAATGTAGCTGGCACCGACGTTCTGTCCGGTGAAGGTGGTCGAAGCAAGACCAACACTCATCATCGGCAGCATCATAAACTGGTCGATTTTCATGCAGGCACTCCAGCCTGCCATAACATCCGAGCCGAATACATTGATATAGGACTGCACGAAAACGTTGGAAACGGAAGTCACCATCTGCTGGATCGCTGCTGGCAGTCCGACGCAGACGATGCGGTACAGCAAAGACCAGTCCATGCAGAGCTTTTTCCAACAGATGCGGTATGGGCCGTCTGTTGTGGTCAGCACATACAGCGTCAGAACCGCCGAAAGGCACTGTGCAATAACGGTTGCAAGCGCCACACCCTCGATTCCCATGCCGAAGGAAACGACAAACAAAAGATCGAGCACGGTATTGATAACAGCGGAAAAAATCAGGAAATACAGCGGATGGCGGGAATCGCCGACAGCGCGGAGAACGCCGGAGCCCATGTTGTAGAACATCAGACCGGCAACACCGCCAAAGTAAATTTTAAGATACGTTGCTGACTCGCGGATGACGTCGTTCGGCGTACTCATCATGCGGAGCATGTACGGTGTAATGAAGATGCCGAGAATAGTAAAGACAATAGAGAGAAAAAATGTCATCACCAGTGTCGTGCTGACGGTGCGGCTGACCTTTTCATCCGCCTTTGCGCCATAATACTGAGAGATAATGACACCGGCACCGGTGGAAAGTCCCATGAAAAAGCCGATCAGAGAATTGATGATTGGACCGACGGAGCCGACGGCGGCGAGTGCTTCCTTGCCGACAAAGTTGCCGACAACGATGCTGTCAACGGTGTTGTAAAGCTGCTGGAAGAGATTTCCGGCCATCAGCGGAAGCGAGAAGAGAAGAAGCTGTTTCCAGATAGAGCCCTGGGTCATATCGCGGGCTTTGCTCTTTTGTACTGTTTTCGTCATAGTAGTCCCCTTTTTTACGTTGATTTTACCTTCTTTTTTATTGTAGCACTTTGAAGTTGTGATGGAAATATCAGTTTTTGACGCGATTTTCGGACTTTATTGATATAAACAGCCGAAAATAAAAGTGAAAAGAATTGTTTCTGAAAAAATTGTCTGGTATAATAAGGAGCAGATGCGTAAATGCAAAAACAACAGATGCTTCAAAGACCGGTGCAAAAACGGAAAGATCAGGGGGATTTTGCGGTGGTTTTTTGGAAACTGCGCGTCACAGAACAGGATAGAAAGAAGGTAACTGAAATATGGGAGATTATTTTGTATGCAGTAAAACAGATCCGGTAGTAGAGACAAAGGCGGGAAAGGTACGCGGCTTCCGCCTGAATACGACATACGCGTTTCATGGAATCCATTACGCCGAGGCGGATCGTTTCCAGATGCCACAGCCGGTGAAACCGTGGAAAGGAATCAAAAATGCGCTGGCGTACGGCTATGTATGTCCGCTTTTAAAGCAGGATGAGCCGAACATGGAGGTGCTGGTACCGCATCGTTACTGGCCGCAGGACGAGCATTGCCAGAACCTGAATGTCTGGACACAGAGTCTTGATCCGGGTGCGAAAAAGCCGGTCATGGTATGGCTCCACGGCGGCGGCTTCAGCGCCGGCTCTGCGATTGAGCATGTGGCATATGAGGGGGATCACTTAAGCGAGTTCGGTGATGTCGTTGTTGTTTCCGTGAACCATCGGCTGAATATCCTCGGTTATCTCGATCTCTCGCCGTTTGGCGAAAAATACAAAAATTCTGCGAATGCAGGAAACGCAGATATGGTAGCTGCATTGCAGTGGGTACATGACAATATCGCGGCATTCGGCGGAGACCCGGAGAATGTTACGATTTTCGGTCAGTCCGGCGGCGGTATGAAGGTGGCAACGCTGATGAATACGCCGGCAGCAGACGGCCTGTTCCAGAAGGGTATCATCGAGAGCGGTGTTTATGAGGCAAAGGTTTATCAGAAAGAGGACGGAGACGGCACCGCGATTGTGAAGGCTCTGTTAAAAGAACTGAATCTGGACGAATCCGAGGTGGAGAAGCTTGAGACGATCCCGTATTATGAGCTGTCAAATGCGTACAATAAAGTTGAGGCAGAGGTTGCTGCGAAAGGCTGCTATATCGGACAGGGACCGATGGAGAACGGCTGGTTCCGCGGAAATCCGATCAAGTGCGGATTTACGGATCACGCCAAAACGATTCCTGTGCTGGCAGGAACCAACATCGGTGAGTTTGATTTTGGACCGGTTGTGCCGGGAAAACATGAGATGAACCGTGAGGAACAGATTGCGTTCCTGACGAGAAAATATGGTGATGCAACGCCGGAACTGATTTCTCTTTTTGAAAAAGCATATCCGGACAAAACAATTGCCGACCTGTGGTCTGTGGATACGTTCTTCCGTCCGGCAACGATCGAATTCATTCGTCAGAAATCGGAGTTTACAGAAGCGCCGACCTATTCCTATCAGTTTACCTATGAATTCCCGATCGATGGCGGAAAAGCCGCATGGCATTGTGCCGAGATTCCGTTCGTATTCCATAACATCGACCGCATCGCCGTATGCAATGTCCCGGGCGAAACAGACCGTCTGCAGGAGCGTATGGCCACCGCCTGGATCAACTTTGCCCGCTACGGAAGTCCGGAAACCCCATCCCTCCCGAACTGGCCGGCATGCACCCCAGGGGATGAAGCAACCATGATTTTCGACAGAACCTGTGAAATCCGCCGCAACTTCGATCACGAGCTGGTGAAAAAATTGGTGGAAACCGAGTATAACCCGATGACACCGGTTGTGGAAGACGAGGAAGAGGACGCGTTCTTTATTCATTAATTAATTGACTCATAGCAATCACAGAAAAAACAGCCAGAATGTTTTGCCTCAGTTAAAAACATTCTGGCATTTTTCAACTTATGCTAGATTGAAAACTGCGCGTCGCATTCTTGTTACTTCAGCCTGCAAATAAAAAGTCAATACTAAAATTGAAGAAAGTTAAAA